>CAXSHI010000501.1:0-2018 GCA_964236755.1 uncultured Acetobacteraceae bacterium | reverse complement strand
GGATGGTGAAGTAGTCCACGCCCTGCTCGGCCTGCTCGATCAGCGTGTCGCGGAACACCTCCCAGCTCAGCTTGTCGGCGTCGCCGCCCACCTTCTCCAGCGCCTGGTACAGCGGGACGGTGCCGATGGGGACGGGGGAGTTGCGGACGATCCAGCCGCGGATGTTGTGGATGTTGCGGCCGGTGCTGAGGTCCATGACGGTGTCGCCGCCCCAGCGTATGGCCCAAACCAGCTTCTCGACCTCCTCCGCAGCGCCTGAGGTGACGGCGGAGTTGCCGATGTTGGCGTTGATCTTCACCAGGAAGTTGCGGCCGATGATCGTCGGCTCCAGCTCCGGGTGGTTGATGTTGGCGGGGATGACGGCCCGGCCGCGGGCGACCTCGCTGCGGACGAACTCGGGGGTGACGAAGGCGGGGATTTCGGCGCCGAAGCTCTCGCCGTCGGCCACGCGCGCCTCGGCCTCGGCCAGCGCCTCGGCGCGGCCCATGTTCTCGCGGTGGGCGATGTACACCATCTCCTCGGTGATGATGCCGGCGCGGGCGAACTCGTACTGCGTGACCATCTGGCCGTCGCGGCCCTCTTGCAGGTCCTGCGTGGCCGGGCACTCCGGCACCAGGCGGTCCTGCGGGACGAAGCCGTTGTCCTCGGGCTTCACGGCGCGGGCGATGGCAGGGGCGAAGCCGCGCCGGGCGATCCAGGGGGCGCGCACGCGCGGCAGCCCAGCGGCCAGGTCGATGGCGGCGTTCTCCTCGGTGTAGGGGCCGGAGCAGTCGTACAGCCGCACCGGCTCCTCCCGCGCGGAGGGGTCGAGCACGACCTCGCGGAACGGCACCAGGATGTCCGGGTGGCCGGCCGGGCTGGTATAGACCTTGCGGGACCCGGTGACGGGGCCGGTGGTGACGGCGCTGGGCTTCTGCTGATAGGTCACTGGTCGCCTCCCCAAGCTTATGCGGTATGGGGCACATGGCGGGGGCGGGGCGACTGAGCGTGTCCCGTCCCTACGCCGGCATGACCCGGATCAGGTTTCACAGGGTCACTGCGCGGCCCGGATGAGCTTGCAGACTCTCAGCCCCTTGCGCGGGACCCCCCTCGGATGCCGTCAAGGTTGCGCCGCCACGAAGGCGTGTCAATGGGCGGCAACCCTTTCAGAGCGCAGGACCGTCCGCGCGCTGCCAAACCAGCGTGCGTCCGTCCAGACCTAGCGCACGCAAGACCTGGTGAAGGGCGGCACCTATGTCTTGCTCCGACCTGATCCGTTTGGGGAGGAATACCGTCACGCTGTCCTGCGACTCCCGATCATACCTCTGCAACATGAACACCAAGGGCGAATGCTCGGCCGCGTGCTGTGGCAGAGGTGTTGGCGTGGCCATGAAGTCCATTGCGTGAGCACCACTGCCCCCCGCTGTCGCAACCCAGGACGGTCGATGTTCGGTTTGCACTTGGAAGACTGCCGCCTGGAAGCCGTCCAAGTCGTCTTCGTCATGGGAGAACTCGAAAGGGCCAGCCCTTTCGATCTCTGCAATCGACCGACGCAAGACGCCTTGTGGCAGGAAGTCCCCGGCGTCCTGCTGTCGAACCTGCACGATCCCATAGTTCGCGCTCATGGCATCCTCCGGGTCACCATTGCAGCGACGCAGACCATACTGTTCGAGTGCTCCACCACGCCAGGGCTGCCTTTGCGCCAGTAGGCGACCGTTGGCGTGCCGGTGCCAGGCGTGGACGGAATATCCGTCCAGAACTCGATGCCAGCATCGGATGAGGGCAGTGGTCCACGGTAGGCCTTCACGCTCGGCTCACCTCCCCATCCCGGTTCGCGTCCGCAGATGCGGCCTTCCCTTTGCTGGATCGCTGCTAGAGCATGATCGCATCAGGTTGCTTAACATGAGCGATGACATGCTCGCAAAAACAACGGCTAGAGCGTGATTGGTTCATCTACCTGAACCAATCACGCTCTAGGGCGAGGGGCTGTGTTGGGCTTTGCAGGCGATGGAACGGGCCGAACGCTGGCAGTCCTTCGC
>CAXSHI010000500.1:0-2025 GCA_964236755.1 uncultured Acetobacteraceae bacterium | reverse complement strand
GGTTCTCCCGCAAACATGGTGCTGTTGAGAGGGCTACTCGGCATGGAGCACGCGGGCTCGCAGGAGGGGAAACCCTGCGCGTCCGTACATGGTGCGCTTGATCATTTTGAGGCGGCTGATCTGGCCTTCCACGGGGCTTGTGGTCCAGGGCAGCTCCAGTGCTGCCTGAACGGCCGCGAGATCCTTGCGCAGTGTCGCCACAAACGGCTGCAGCAGGGTGCGATCCGCCGCATCCAGGACCGCAGTGAGCGACTCCTGGCTTTTGTGACGCAGCAGAAGTACTAGCCGCCTGGCTGTTGCCACGGTGTCGGCCAATGTGGGCTCCTTGCTCAGCAGCCCGGCGACCAGCTTCGCGTCGTGGGTGTCCGGTGCGGCGATGTCGGTCATCACCATGCGGGCGATCCGGCGGGTGGATGGTGGGCTCCAGATCGTGCCGTCCTCCCGCTGCAGGCCAGCTTGTGTCTCGGCAGGGCGTTGCTGGCCGACCCACGTCTTCACAGCCGTGTATCGGCCGCGGAAACCCGCCGCCTTCAGTTCACGCCAGAGCAGGGACGCGTTGCGGCATCCCTCGGCCAGACGCCGCTCCAGGTAGGGCGCACGGACGTCGACGGCGCGGCCGCGGCTCGGTTGCTGCCACGACGGGAGTGCGCCTGTGTTGATCCAGCGGCGCAGCGTCTTGCGGTCGACCTCGAGCAGCCGGGAGATGCGGCTGATGGAGGCGCCCGCCCTGGATAGCCGCGTCGCCTCGGCGAACTTCGCCTCCCTCCTGCTTGTGCCGGGTGTCTTGACCTTCGCCGTATCCTTCAGGGTGGCGACCTTGGGCGAGGCCGGAGCGTTCACGTCCCTCATGTCCGAGGCGACCTGCCTCATCGCCGCATGGTGGCATTCCACGGCCTTGTGCACGGCATCACCCAGGTTGCGCAGCATGTGCCAGCGGTCAGCGACCTGGACGGCAGCGGGAGCGCCGTCGCGGGCACCCTCGGCATAGGCGCTGGCGCGATCGCGGGCGACGATCTCCACCCCGGGCCGCTTCCGCAGCCAGGCCGCGTGGGTCTCGGCCTTTCGATCAGGCAGCAGGTCCACCACCTCGTTCCGCTCGAGATCCACCAGGATCGTCCCGTAGCGATGGCCACGACGCCAGGCCCAGTCGTCAACGCCCAGCACGCGAGGGGTCATCGGCGGTATCGCAATCCGGCTGGCCTGGCACGCGGCTCGGAGCAGCGTGTCCGGGCTGACGGGGATCGCCAGCCGCCCGGCGAGCCTTGCGCCAGCCTCGCCACTGACGGCCAGGCCGATGCATCGGTGCAGCGTGCTGACGCGCTCCGTCCGGCGGGCATGAAGCCTTGCCACGTCATCCAGCCGTTCGGTGAAGGTCTGGCGCGAACAATCCGGACGGATACAGCGGAAGCGCCGGAAGCGGAGCTGAAGCGAGACGGGGCGACCCTGCCAGGGCAGGTCGCGGAGCACGCGGGCGCGTTGGCTATGGACGCGACGCGAGATGGTGCCGCAGGCAGGACACGCGGCGTGTTCGCCGCGAGCATGGGGCAGGATTGTCACGCGGTCCGGTGCAGGAAGGATCTGCTCGACGAATAGCGAACCGGGAACCAGGCAGAAGCGGGAGGACGACACGGGCGCGCACCATGGTCAGCTGCAGGGCTGACGTCAGTGGACGATCTCGCACCGCAGTACCATCCCCACGCAGCACCATGTTTGCAGGAGAACCAGAATCCAACCGCCGTTGATAGCCATCACTGCCCGCGCCGGAATGCCAACTGGCACACCAGCACGTCGCCGTGGATCATGGCGATCACGACGCGGCCGGAGGCCGGCGACGACGCCACGTCGACAATGAGGATGTCGCCGTGCTGGATGCCACGCTCGGCAAGGGCGTCGCCCTTGACCCGCACCGGATAGCGGTGGGGACGTCGCAGGTCGAGCACCTCGGGCAGGTCGATCAGCCCCTCCAGGCTGTCGACGGCGGGGCTGACGAAGCCGGTGGTGTTGCCGCCGTTGTAGTCGCGAGCC
>CAXSHI010000499.1:0-2043 GCA_964236755.1 uncultured Acetobacteraceae bacterium | reverse complement strand
CTCGTCCGCCAGGTGGCGCAGGCTCAGGCAGGTCCAGCGCAACGGCGACACCGGGTCGCCGCGCTCTGTAGGCGACACCAGCGCCTGCAGCGCACCCAGCAGGCCCGGGTCCGCTGCCGCCAGCATCTTGCGCCCGCCCCCGGCACGACGCACCCAGCCCGGTGGCAGCAAGGTGCCTTCGGCCAGCTCCCGCAGGCCACGCCCGATGGTGCTCGGCGCCAAGCCGGTCGCACGCGATGCCGCAACGATGCCGCCGTGGCCCGCAGCACGCGCCTCCGACGCCGCAAGCAGCCGACGGCCGCGCTCGTCCAGGTGCGGCGACAAGGACGCGAACCGGGCGCAGATCAAGGCAGGATCAACCATCCCGTCAGACTACAGCATCGATCCCCTGATCAGAGTTCTTACCGCAAACCAATTCTGTTATATCTTTGCAGGCCCTTAACGATGCATAGGGTACGGCAAACACGGTCGCCAACCTTGCAGAGATAAACGGTGCGACAGGCAGCATGAAAACCACCTTCAGTAGGAATACAGATTATGCCTCCATTGGACAGTCCATTGCCTGCCGCGCCTGAGGTCAACGCCGTACGCCCCAACCGTGCGGCCTTGCTCGCATTTACATGCGACACCCAGACCGAACAGGCGCTCCAGGAAGGACTGTCTGACATTGTATTCGGAAAGATCGAGTTCCGCCATGCTGGCATTCAGGGCGCCATTGCGACCCTGGCCAACATGGCAACACCACTTATCTTAATCGTGGATCTAAGCGGGGAGGAAAACTCGCTTGTCGCGCTGAGTAACCTTCGGCAGGTCGTAGAGCCAAACGTGCGCATCTTAGTCGTCGGCGATCAGAAGGGCGTTGATTTCTATCGGCAGGTGACCCACGATTTGGGTGCCTCGGAATATCTACACAAGCCACTGACCCGCGACATCGTCGCCCGCTATTTCGGCCCGCTGCTCAACGTGAAAGCCTCGGTGCAGAGCATGATGCAAGGTGGCCGTCTCGTGACGGTCACCGGCGTGCGTGGCGGAGTGGGCGCAAGCACCGTCGCGGCAAACCTGAGTTGGTATCTCGGAGTGGAGGCAAAACGGCACACCGTGTTGCTCGACACCGATCTCCACCATGGCGTTTGTGCCATGCTGCTAGGTGCGAAGCCTGGCTCTGCCCTTCGCACGGCGCTGGAAACGCCGGCGCAGATCGACGAGACGTTCGTGGAACGTGCGGTGCCGCAAGTTGCTGAGCGACTGCATGTTCTAGCAGGGATGGAAGACCTGGCCGATCGGCTGGATCTGCCGCTGGGCGGCGCGGCTCAGCTCTCAAAGGCACTTTGCCGCCGTTACAATTTCGTCGTGGCTGACCTGCCGTTCACCGGCCAGCCGTTGCATCGTGACTTGATGCATCTGGCGCATCAGCGAGTGCTCGTCATGCTGCCGACCCTGGCCTGCATCCGCGACACGCTGCGCCTCCTTGCCATACCGAATGGCCCGGCACAGCCTCGGCGACCCATCGTAATCCTCAACCGGGCGGGAATGACCGGAGGGTTGGAAAGGCGGCTGATATCGAAGGCACTACAGATGACGCCAGACATTATGATCCCCGATATCCAACGCGTGGCCGAGTGTGGTGCGAACCTAGGCATGCCGGTCGCGCAAGAGCATGGACCGTTCCGACACGCTATGGAGACCCTCGCCCGAGAGGTTGGCTTTAACAGCCACAAGGTCGAAGAACAGCCTGCTAAATGGCCGTGGTTCCGGCGACGCAAGTAAAATCCCGTTTTGAAAGAGTTTTGGAAGAAGGCGTAGCGGCCTGGTTGGAGCGCTTTGGAGTATTTCACGGCTCCGGTCGTGGAGAGCGGCCTTGCCTATTCACCTGTGTCAGGCTCGCTGTATGGGTACCGTCAACTTGGCGGCTGGCCGGCTTGTGAGATGGGGCGGAGCCAGGTAGCCGGGCGAGATGACAACGTCCGCCGTTCCTAGCTACGCCGGATATGACCATCCCCCGTTATGGTGGACACCTCGTGTAAGCTCCTGTGGGGGCGGAGG
>CAXSHI010000498.1:0-2056 GCA_964236755.1 uncultured Acetobacteraceae bacterium | reverse complement strand
TCGCCAAGAGCTGGGACGAGCTGATCGCCTCGGTGACCCGGCAGATGGAGAAGTCCGGGGCCGAGGTCATGCCTGCCGGCGCCGTGAAGCCCGCAAGCGGCGAGGGAGGCCAGGACGCGGCACCGGCGGCCGGGGCGCCGCGCGCAACTGGAAGCAAGGTGCCGGCATGACCTGCTCCGGCCCGCGTCCATCGTTGCGGGTCAAGAGCAAGGCCTGGTTCAGGCTCCGCGGCGCTGGCGGCGCCAAGAGGGCAGACGGAAGAAGGCTTCACTCCTGTCGCCGTCGCGGCGGCAAGCCACCCAGCCTCGAAAGGGCCATGACATGACCGACGCCGCGCCGACGCCGCCCGCGCCGAAGACCGTGCCGCCGCCGCGCGACCAGCACCTGCGCGACATGGCCGACTGCATCCGGTTCCTGTCGATGGACGCCGTGCAGCAGGCCAAGAGCGGGCATCCCGGGGCGCCGATGGGCATGGCGGACATCGCCACCGTCCTGTTCAAGGACTTCATGCAGTTCGACGCCGCCGACCCGCACTGGATCGACCGCGACCGCTTCATCCTGTCGAACGGCCACGCCTCGATGCTGCTCTACAGCCTGCTTTATTTGACTGGCTACCGGGACATGCCGATCGAGGAGATCAAGCGCTTCCGGCAGGTCGGCAGCAGGACGCCGGGCCATCCCGAGTACAAGCACGCCGATGGCATCGAGCTGACCACGGGGCCGCTGGGCCAGGGCATCGCCGAGGCGGTCGGCATGGCGCTGGGCGAGCGCATCATGAACGGCCAGTTCGGCGACGCGCTCGTCAACCACTTCACCTACGTGTTCATGGGCGACGGCTGCCTCATGGAGGGCATCAGTCAGGAGGCGATCTCGCTCGCCGGCCACCTCAAGCTCGGCCGGCTGATCGCCTTCTGGGACAACAACTCCATCTCCATCGACGGCGCGACCAGCCTCGCGGTCTCCGACAACGAGGTGGAGCGGTTCCGCGCCTCCGGCTGGCAGGTGCTGGAGATCGACGGCCACGACACGGACGCGATCCGCGCGGCGATCACCACGGCCCGCTCGGTGACGGACAAGCCCACCATGATCGCCTGCCGCACGATCATCGGCTTCGGCTTCCCGACCAAGGCCGGCACGCAGAAGGCGCACAGCGACGCGCCGGGCGAGGAGGAGATCGCCGGCGCGCGCAGGATCCTGGGCTGGGACCACCCGCCTTTCGTCATCCCCGGCAACATTTTGGGCGAATGGCGCGCCATCGGCTCCAAGGGCGCAAAGGCCCGGGCCGACTGGGCCGAGCGGGTGAAGCAGGCGCCGGACGGCCTGCGGCAGGAGTTCGAGCGCCGCAACGAAGGCGAGCTGCCGGCAGACTGGAAGCAGGCAATCGCTGCCGCGCGCCGCGAGTTCATCGAGAGCGGAAAGGAGCTGGCCACGCGCCAGGCGAGCGGCGCCGTGCTCAACCACCTGTTCGACGCGATCCCCGAGATGCTGGGCGGCTCGGCCGACCTCACGCCGTCGAACAACACCAAGGCGAAGAACCAGGTCGAGATCAAGCCGGGGGAATTTCAAGGCTCCTACGTCCATTGCGGCGTGCGCGAGCACGCCATGGCGGCGGCGATGAACGGCATCGCGCTGCACGGTGGCCTCATCCCATACGGCGGCACGTTCCTGTGCTTCTCGGACTATTGCCGCCCGGCGATCCGCCTGGCCGCCATGATGCAGATCCGCACGACCTTCGTGATGACGCACGACTCGATCGGCCTCGGCGAGGATGGCCCCACCCACCAGCCGGTCGAGCACCTCGCGGCGCTGCGCGCCATCCCACACCTGGCGGTGTACCGCCCCGGGGACGCGGTGGAGACCGCCGAATGCTGGGAGAATATCCTGGACACCCCGCGGCGCGCTGCGCTCCTCGCCTTGTCCAGGCAGCCGATGCCGCTCTTGCGGCGCGAGCCCGGCACGGAGAACAAATCGGCCAAGGGGGCCTACGTCCTGCGGGAGGCTGAGGGCGGAGCGCGCAAGCTCACCTTGATGGCGACGGGTTCCGAGCTGCACCTCG
>CAXSHI010000497.1:0-2058 GCA_964236755.1 uncultured Acetobacteraceae bacterium | reverse complement strand
ACGACGGCCAACAGGACCCAGACGCTCACCGTGTGCCTTCCCTGACTGCTGCCACACAGCGTCGGGCGGAAGCTACCCGCGTCATCCTGCCGCCGTGCGCTGTGCGCTGTGCGCTGGCGTCGGGGTCGCAGAAGCGGTTGCGGCCCAGCTCGCGGTAGATGGTCGCGCGGTGCCGGCCCAGGCGGGACGCGATCTCCGACACCGGCACGCGCGCCTCCCGAAGCCGGAACAGGGACCGCCGCTCATCAAGCCCAAGATGGCCAAAGCCGCTCGCCGCCATGCACCCCTTCGATTGCCAAGCACTTGAAAATAGGGGGGATGTCGCACTTCAGGATAGAACGGGCCCCCCACAATTTCGTGATTCGCAGAGGATGCATTATGGAAAGAATGGGACAGTCCTGCCAAAGTCCTCGGGTAATCGCGGTGGCGCCGCGGCGGGCTGGGCGCACGGGGACTTGGCGGATGGCAGTATTCGGCTTCGCCAGGAGGCCGCCAGCAGGCTGCGAAGACTTGCCGGGATCGTTGCACGAAGGAAGCAGATCGCGCTTCTGCCAGGGGCGCCGGTGCGCTACTCTCCCGGCATGGACCACGACGACACCGCGCCCCGCCCTGCCCCGGCAGGTTGGCTTGAAACCTTGGAACGGAGCGAGGCCGACCTTGCGGCGGGCCGCACCGTGCCGCTTGAGCCGGTCCTGGCCCGGATGCGGGAAAGCATCAAGCGCATGGAGGCTCGTCAAGCTGAGCAGGACGCCGAAGCCGCCCACCAGGAGTGATCCGCCTCAGTCCGGACGCGGAGGGCAACCTCGATGCGTTGCTGGCGCACTACGAGGAGCGCGGGCGTCCCGAGGCCACAGCAGGCCTTCTCGCAGCCATTGAGAGGGCGTCGGCACGGATCGAGCGCACCCCAGGTGCCGGGATGCCAGCGCCGCGCCCGTATCCCAGCCTGGCCAGCCACGGCCGTCGCTGGATTAAGGAAGGGGCCTACTGGATCGCTTACAGCACTACAACGCCGCCCGTGATCCTTGGCGTGTTCTATGAAACCGCTGACATTCCTGGTCGCGTGTAGCTAGGATCGCTCACGTAAGGCTAGTAGAGTGTCCATGCTAATGCTATAAGTATAAAAATATACTTGAAGGCTAGAAGCCAAGGAGAAATGTCTGCATGAAGACAGTGGCGATGGTTTGCCAGAAAGGGGGCACGGGCAAGACGACCCTGGCCCTTTCGCTTGCCGTTGAGGCTGTCCGGTCCGGGCTGAACGTGGTCATGGTGGACCTCGATCCCCAGGTGAGCGCCTGCGAGTGGGGCGACATGCGACGCGGGCGCGACGCTGCGCCAGAGGCGCCCGTGGTGGTGGACGCGCAACCTGCCCGCCTCGCCAACGTGGCGGCAAAGGCGCGCGAGGCCGGGGTGGATCTGTTGGTGATCGACACCGCGGGCCGGACCGAGCAGGCCGCCATGGCAGCGGCCCGCATCGCCGACCTAGTGGTGGTGCCGCTGCAGCCTTCGGTGATTGACCTTAAGACGGTGAAGGCGACCTCCGACCTGATCGCACTGGCCGGCACCCCGGAACGGGTGGCCGTGCTCATGCGAGTGAAAGCGTCAGCCGGTGCGCGCCAGGATGAAACGCGGACCTGGCTGGAACGGCAAGGGATGCCGGTGTGCCCGGCCACCTTGGGCGACCGCGTGACGTTCCAAGACGCATACGCACAAGGGCTGGGCGTAACGGAGTACGAGCCGGACGGCAAAGCCGCCACCGAAGTGCGACAAGTATACTTACATATAAGTAAGCTTGTAGGATTGGCTGCAACTAGGAAAGTTGACAATGGCTAAGCGGGGCAACATCGCGGACGTGATGCACGAGGCGGCGGGAAGCACGCGCGCCGCCGGTCAGGATCATCACAACACCGTCTTGCCGGCGGCAGGGCCGGCCAACGGCAACACAGCGGCAGCCTCGCCGGCGCCGCAGGCGAGCCGGGCCGGCACGAAGGCGATCACGGGCCACTTCCCGCCACAGGTCCGCTACCAGCTCCGGCTGCTGGCGGCCGAGCAGGACCGCAA
>CAXSHI010000496.1:0-2068 GCA_964236755.1 uncultured Acetobacteraceae bacterium | reverse complement strand
GGTTCCCAGGACCTCGGCGAGGTGGACCTGTCCGGCCTCGACGCGCGGCCGGTGGTCCTCCGTGGCGGGCAGGGGCGGATAGCCGAGCAGGATGGTGTAGGGCGCGTAGGCCGCCTTCGTGAGCGCCTGCACCGCCCCGAGGTCGTCGGCCCGGGCGAGGCGGAAGGCGCGGGCGGGTGTCCCCGGGCCGGGCAAGGGCGCCTCAGTCATCGGCCAGCACCGCCCAGCGCTCGTGGTCGCGCCAGACCCCGTCGATGCGCAGGTATCGCGGCGAGAAGCCCTCGCGCCGGAAGCCGACCCGACGGATGAGGGCGAGCGAGCGGGCGTTGGCGGGCTGCACGTTGGCCTCGACGCGATGCAGGGCGAGCCTGTCGAACGCGTGGCGGAGGGTCAGCCGAACGGCCTGCGTCATCAGGCCGCGCCCGGCCAGGGCCACGTTGCCGTGGAAGCCGAAATAGCAGCTTTCCGAAGCACCGCGGCTGATCCGGCTCAGGTGCGTCACGCCCACGATGGCGCCGGACCGTTCATCGCGGGCGATGAGGGCAACGTCCGTTCCTTCGGCCAGGCTGCCGAACCATCGATCGAAGCCGTCCTGGTCGACGAACGGGTGCGCCCAGGGCGCGTGGTGGGCGCGGCTGTCCCGGTTGGCCCGGATCAGGTCGGCGGCGTCGGTAAGGGCAACGGGCGACAGGGTGACGACGGACACGCTTCGACGATAGGGCGGCTGGAGCCGCGAGGCCATCACTCCCGCTGGCGCATCATGCGCAAACGCGATCGAACCCGGTTATCCAGTATGACCGGAACGAAGGAGACCTGGATGTCGACGCTGGATGGGAAGGTCGCGCTGGTGACGGGAGCGTCGCGCGGCATCGGTGCCGCCGTCGCCACGCGCCTGGCCTGGGATGGCGCCCGGGTCTTCGTGAACTACCGGACTGATGCGGCGGGAGCAGACTCGGTTGTCCATGCGATCCGGGCAGGCGGCGGTCGAGCCGACGTGATGCAGGCCGACGTCTCCCGGGTGGCGGATGTCCGGTGCTTGGTCGACCGGGTGGCCGATGCCGGAGGCCGCCTCGACGTTCTCGTCAACAACGCCGCCATCTGCGGCCCGGGCACCGTGGACAGCCTGACCGAAACGGACTTTGACGGGCACTTCGCGGCCAACGTGAAGTCGGTGCTGTTCGCCTCGCAGGCGGCCGTCCCGCACCTTGCGCGACGCGGCGACGCGATCGTGAACGTCAGCTCCGTCAACGGACGCAGACCGGCCGCCGGAGCGTCGGTCTACAGCGCCAGCAAGGCGGCCGTGGATGCGATCACGGTTGCCTTAGCCGAGGAACTGGGACCACGGCGCATCCGCGTCAACGCGGTCGCGTCAGGCGCCACGGACACGGTCATGCTACGCTCTGCCAACCCTGCCGATGCGGTCGCGTCCATCGCCCTGCAGACGCCGCTGGGCCGCCTGGGTCTGCCGGAGGACATCGCCAGGGCCGTCGCATTCCTGGCCTCGGAAGAGGCGTCTTGGATCACCGGTCAGGTGCTCGCCGCCAGCGGTGGGCTGTAGACCGTCGATGTCGGTACGGGCCAGAGCCGAGTAGAGTGGCGTTGGTGCAGGATCGAATGTCGCCCGCGAGTGACACGACGACTGGTCACTAGAATCCGACATAGCGTCCGGGCCGGTGGTTGAGCAGCAGAATCAGGTCGAACACGAACGCGCTCACCACCGACAGCGGAAGCTGGCCGGTCGGCAGCACCAGCAGCGCGCAGAGCAGGATCACCGCGTCGGCCGCCATCTGCACCCGCCCGGCGTTGATGCCGCGGCGGTCCTGCGCCCAGATGGCGACCACGCCGATGCCGCCCACGCTCGCCCTGTGCCGCACCAAGGTGAGGATGCCGAGTCCCACCAGGACGCCGCCGGCCAGCGCCGCGAACAGCGGCTGGACCTCCACGCGGATCACGTGCGGCAGGCCCAGCGAGATGGCGGCGAGCAGCAGGTTGACCGCGAGCGTCTTCAGGGTAAAGGCGGCGCCCATCATGCGCCAGGCGAACAGCATGAACGGCACGTTGGCCGCGA
>CAXSHI010000495.1:0-2084 GCA_964236755.1 uncultured Acetobacteraceae bacterium | reverse complement strand
CGGTGCTGAAGGCGAGCGTGACGCAGGCGGACGGCAGCCGCAGCGAGACGACCTACGGCGCCGGCGGCCAGGTGCTGACGGCCAGTGCGACGCGGGCGGACGGCACGCTGGTGTCTGCGGCGACGTATGGCGCGGATGGGGTTGAGACCTCGGCGACGACGTTGAACTCGGACGGCAGCCACACCGTGCTGGGCTTTGACGCGGCGGGGCACGTGCAGCGGGTGAGCTTCACCCACGACGATGGCTCGGGCGCGAGCTTCGTCGTCGAGGCGGGCGGCTCGATCACGGCGGGTCAGGCGGTGCTCAACCAGGTGTCGGTGTCCCTTGCCGAGCAGATCCTGGCGCAGCCTGCGGGCGACAAGCACACGGTGTCGCAGAAGGTTACGCTGCCGGACGGCGAACTCTACAACGTCACCATGGGGGCGGCCGGCAACATCGTCGCCAAGCACGAGCATCCGGGCGCGTTGGAGAGCCTGGTCGACGAGGTGGCGGGTCCGGTGCTGAACGTGCTGGCGCTGATACCGCCGCTGACCCCCTTCGTGGCGCCGGTGGCGGCGGCCTACGATGCGGCGCAGGCGGGCGAGGATTTCTCGCAGGGCAACGTGCTGGGCGGCGTGCTGAATCTCGGCTCTGCGGTAGGCGTGGGCTTCGTGGGCGCGTCGCAGGGGGCATTCGGCCAGGGGGTGGCGCAGGGCCTGGAGACGCTGTCCGGGGCGGCCACGGCGCAGGCGCTGGGCACCATCGGCCAGGGGGTGCTGGAGGGCACGGCGTTCGTCGGCGGGGCGTCCGGGATCGCGCAGGGGGTGGCGAGCGGCGACCCGCTGGCGATTGCGGCGGGTGGGCTGGAGGTGGTGTCGGCGGGGGTCTCCGGGCTGGTGACGAGCGGGCAGCTCGACGCGGGGCTGGGTGCGGACGCGACGGGGATTGCTGCGGCGACGGCGAACAGGCTTCTCGCCGGCCAGGTGTCGCTGGCCACGGGCCTGGGCTCTGCGGTGCTGGGCAGTGCTGACGCGGCGAAGCACGGCGACTGGGTGGGCTCGATCGGCGGCCTGCTGGCGGCGGCGGCCAGCTCGGGGCAGGCGGTGGCGGACGACCTGTTCGGCACGTCGGTGGTGCCGGCGCAGACGGGGGCGGGGTCGCAGGGCGGGGTGGGTGGTCCGGACCTCCTGCCTGGCGCGCAGAGTGCGGCGGTGCAGCCGGTGACGCAGGAGGACCTGCCGGCGCCGGGCGGGACCACGACCGCGGCAACGACCACGACCAACGCCGGCGGCACGGGCGCGGCTGGCGGCGGTGCGGCGACGGGCGGCTCTGGCGCGGCCGGGCCGAGCGGCGAGGCGTCGGCGGGTACCGGGCAGTTCGGGTCGGGGGCAGGCTATGCGCCGGACGTGTCCCAGCAAAGCGGCGGGCTGCCGGCGACCGGCGTGACAGTGGACGCGTCCGGCAGGGTGCATGTCGACATCGCCCCGGTCAGCACGAGCTACGCGCCGACCACTGGCGCATCGACAGGCGAGGACACCTCCGGCGACACGACGGTGCGGCTTGGCTCGACCGGGTTGACGGGGGTTTCGGCGAGCGGAGCGGCGGGCACGAACGACGGCTCGGGCCTGACGCTTGCGGGCGACAACCTGCCCCGGATCGTGACCGGAGGCACGCAGACGTCTGCGCCGGCCCCAGGCCAGAGCGACTCCGGGACCTCTGGCGGGGGCGGGACGGCGCTGGCAGCGAGCTCTTCGGCCGGCCAAGCTGGTCCTCCGGTCACGATGGGCGCTGCGACGGGTCTGCCTGGACTGGACGGCATGACGCAGGATGGCACGGCGCTACCGGGGTCTGGCGACACCAGCCTGCCGACGCAGAAGCAGATGGCGGGTATTGGCAAGATGGCACTGGGCGGCCTTGAAATGGCTGTTGGTGGTGGCAGCATGGTGGTTGGCGGCGCCGCCGTCGTTGGTGGCGGGGTCACGGCCCCTACCGGAGTAGGCGTTGGAGTCGCGGCAAGCGGCGCGCTCTTGATGAGTGCCGGCGCGCTGGCGACCTACCAGGGCAACACTTTCTACCAGCAGGGGCTGGACGAGTATTTCTCGACG
>CAXSHI010000494.1:0-2092 GCA_964236755.1 uncultured Acetobacteraceae bacterium | reverse complement strand
AGATCTCATTGTCGATGGCAGACTTGTGTCGACGGTGTACATGGAATATCCACAAAAAAGCTACATTGATAAGGCTGATGGGCGCTCGAAAACCATCGCGATGCACCTAATTATTGGTAACCAAGCCATTCCAAGCTTTGCTCCGGCGCCGAGGGCCGTGAAGGACAATGATGGAATTAGAGACGGCTGGACCATTGTCGTCCAGGAAATTTCCGGCTGGCATGGCAATATACAAAACCCCGATCAATTCCGCGCCTCGGCACAAAATGGGATCAGGTAGACTTGCACACAGCCGGGATAGCCGCACGACAAAACTGTAAGGAAGTGATTGATTGTCGCCGGGCAGAGTGTCGGACGGCAACCTACTACTAACGCTATAAGGAAGTGTGTGACTGACCTGACCCCCTAGGAGTGGCTCTTCCGCACTTTGTGTGGTCGGCACGGCACTGAGGGCCCGATCTCTGATCGCGTGACAACGCGATGGAGGATCGATGCTGCACTCGTTCATGGTTCCTGGATGCCACGTCGATGGGTTTCGCCGCGAGAGCCGGTCCCTGGTCGTATTGTCGGCACGGCGCCGTTGCGACGATGCACGGTGTCCGGACTGCAGCCATCTGTCGAATGCGATCCATGGCTACTACAGGCGCCACCCCGCTGACCTGCCGCTCTGCGGCCGGCGAGTGCGCCTGGACCTCCGCCTTCGCCGCTACGTCTGCATCAACCCGGCGTGTCGGCGCCGGACGTTCGCCGAGCGTGTGCCAATGCTGCTTGCGCCTCGGTCGAGACGCACACGGCGGCTCGCAAAGGCACAGACGCAGGTAGGCGTGGCGCTTGGTGGCGAGGCAGGAAGCCGCCTGGCCCATCGGCTCTGCATGCCCACCAGCGGCGACACGCTGCTCCGGCTGATCCGGGCGACACCCGCTGACACCACGACCGCGCCGACGATCATCGGCGTCGACGATTGGGCGCTGAGGAAACGCACACGCTACGGCACGATCATCGTCGATCTCGAGCACCGGCGGCCGATCGACCTGTTGCCCGATCGCGCTGCCGAAACGCTGGCCGCCTGGCTGAAGGCCCGGCCTGAGATTAGCGTCGTCGCGCGGGATCGCTGGGCCGAGTATCGGCGCGCGATCACTGCTGGTGCGCCGTCCGCGGTCCATGTCGCCGATCGATGGCACCTGCTCTGCAACGCGCGGCAGATGGCCGAGCGATGGGCGGCAGGCGCGTATGCTCGGCTGCAAAGGCTCCCGCCCGTCCCGAATGACAATGGCCCTGTTGCCGGTCGGACCAAGGCGTTCGCGCGGAGCCGCTCTGCTGGCGAGGTCGCTGCCAGCAGTCGTGCCCGGCGTCTGGTCAGATACGACGAGGTACGTCGACGCCATCTCACCGGCGAGGGACTGCGCAGCATCAGCAAGGCAACCGGCCTTGCCCGCGCCACCGTGAGCAAATACGCCTGTGCCGGGATCTTCCCCGAGCGCGTGCTCCGCACACCGGCGCCGAGCATCGTCGATCCGTATCTGCCGCATCTCGAGATGCGGGTAGGCGAGGGCTGCGAGAATGGGATGCAGCTGTGGCGCGAGGTCCGGGAACTGGGCTTTGCGGGCACGGCAAAACAGGTCCGGCGCTGGCTTCAGGCGAAACGGACCGCGCTCCACAAGCACACGCCTCGTCGCTGGCGGGACGTGGTTCTGCCAGGTGCAGGTGCCACGGCCTCATCACCAGCAGCACAAAAGCTGTTTGCGCCCATCCAGCTTGCCTGGCTCATCGTCAAGGCCGCCGAAACGCGTTCGGTCGAGGAAGCCGGGACGATCACGCGCATCGAGCAGGATAGCGAGGCGGCGACACTGATCCGGCTCGTCCGACGGTTCGTCGATCTGGTTCGCAATGCAGGGATCACCAACCGCCGGCAGTCTCCTGATGCTGATGCATTCGGTGCCTGGCTCGCCGACGCGCGCGACTGCAACGTCCGTGCGGTTGTGACCTTTGCAGCAGGCCTCGAGCATGACGGTGCTGCCGTCCGCGCCGCACTCACCTTGCCGTGGAGCAACGGTCAGACCGAAGGGCAGGTCAACAAGCTGAAGCTGCTCAA
>CAXSHI010000493.1:0-2103 GCA_964236755.1 uncultured Acetobacteraceae bacterium | reverse complement strand
CGATGCCGGCCGGGTCGCCCATCGTCAGCGCGAGCATGCGCTAGCCGACATGGAAGACGGGTTCGTGCCGCACGGGGAAGTTCACGGAACTGGCGATGAAGCACTTCCGGTGCGCGTCCGCATGCAGCGCCCGGGCGCGCTCAAGGTTCGCGCCGGGACTCAGGGTGATCTCCGGCGCGAGCACAACCTCGACGAAGGCGCCGCCGCCGTCCGGGCGCTCGGTCATCACGCCCTCGGCGATGTCCTCGTAGGCCTGCACCAGGATGCCCTCGGCGGAGCATAGATGCAGGTACCACAGCATGTGGCAGGACGACAGCGAGGCGACCAGCAGCTCCTCCGGGTTGTAGCGGGTCCGGTCCCCCTGGAACGCCGGGTCGGAGGAGGCGGGGATCGGCGGCTTGCCCGGCGCCGCGATGTCATGCGCCCGCGCATAGCCCCGATAGCCGGAGGTGCCGGTCCCTCGATTGCCCGTCCAGTTGACGGTGACGACGTAGGTGTGGTCGCGGTCGGGTTCTACGGCCATGCGTGCTGCCTAAATGTGCAATGCGCGGCCATCGACGGCCAATGCGGCTTCCTTGACGGCCTCGCTCAGGCTGGGGTGGGCGTGGCAGGTGCGCGCCACGTCCTCGCTGCTGGCGCCGAACTCCATGGCGGTGGCAAGCTCAGCGATCAGGGTGCCGGCGTCGGGGCCGATGATGTGGGCACCCAGCAGCCGGTCGGAGTCCTTGTCGGCCAGCAGCTTCACGAAGCCGTCCGTGCTGCCCATGGCGCGGGCGCGGCCGTTCGCGGTGAACGGGAACTTGCCGACCTTGTAGGAGATGCCCTGCCGCTTCAGGTCGTCCTCGGTCTTGCCGATGCTGGCGACCTCAGGCCAGGTATAAACGACGCCGGGGATGACATCGTAGTTGACGTGGCCTGCCTGCCCGGCCATGCGCTCCGCGAGGGCCACGCCCTCCTCCTCCGCCTTGTGAGCCAGCATTGGACCCGCGATCACGTCGCCAATGGCGTAGATGCCCGCAACGTTGGTGGCATAGTGCGCATCCACCTGCACCCGGCCGCGGTCGTCGAGCGCCACGCCGGCCTCCTCCAAGCCCAGGTGCCCGGTGTAGGCGCGGCGGCCGATGGCGACCAGCACGACGTCCGCCTTGATCTGCTCGGCCTCGCCACCCTTGGCCGGCTCGACCGTCAGCGTCACGCCGTCGTTGCCGCGCACCGCGCCCGTCACCTTGGTCGAGAGCCGGAACTTGATGCCCTGCTTGCCCAGCACGCGCTCGAACGTCTTGGCGATCTCCGCGTCCATGCCAGGCACCAGGCGGTCGAGGTACTCGACAACCGTGACCTCGGCGCCCAACCGCTTCCACACGCTGCCAAGCTCCAGCCCAATGTAGCCGCCGCCAATCACTACGAAGTGCCCTGGCACGTGGTCCAGCTCCAGCGCGCCGGTGCTGCTGACAATGGCATGCTCGTCCAGATCGACGCCGGGCAGCGCGATGCTCTCGCTACCGGTGGCGATGACGATGTGCTTGGCGGCGTAGCGCGTGCCATCCACATCGACCTGGCCCGGCCCGGCGACGTGGCCGCTGCCCTTCAGCCAATCGACCTTGTTCTTCTTGAACAGGAACTCCACGCCCTTTACGTTGGCGCCGACCACCTCGTCCTTGCGGGCCATCATGCGGGCCAAGTCGAGCTTCACGCCCGCGACCATCACGCCGTGGTCAGCGAAGGAATGGCTCGCCTCTTCGAAGTTCTCGCTCGATTGCAGCAGCGCCTTGCTGGGGATGCAGCCGATGTTGAGGCAGGTGCCGCCCAGCGTCGCGCGCTTCTCCACGCAGGCGGTGCGCAGGCCGAGCTGCGCGGCACGGATGGCGCAGACGTAGCCGCCGGGTCCGCCGCCGATGACGATGACGTCGTAGGAGTCAGCCATTTCGGGTCCTTAGCTTCACGCCACTGATATGGCGCGCCGTGCTCAGAGGTCCAGCAGTAAGCGGCGCGGGTCCTCCACGCCCTCCTTCACGCGGACCAGGAACGACACTGCCTCCTTGCCGTCCACGATGCGGTGGTCGTACGAGAGCGCCAGGTACATCATCGGGCGGATCTCGACCT
>CAXSHI010000492.1:0-2115 GCA_964236755.1 uncultured Acetobacteraceae bacterium | reverse complement strand
CGACCGGCAGCCAGGACAGCGCCGGGTGGTAGATGGCGAAGAACGCGGCGCTGCCGGCGACCGCGCGCCAGCCGCCCCACTCGCGGTCCAGCGCGCGGTAGAGCAGGCCGCGGAACAGGTACTCCTCCGCCAGCGGCGCGACCAGCACGGCCATGGCGAAGTACGAGGCGTGCAGGTGCGGCACGGCGGCCATCTGCGCGTCGGAGCGGGCCAGGACCTCGGCTGCGCCTGGCAGCCGGTGCAGCAGCGCCACGTAGCCGCGCCCCAGCCCGCCGAGCCCCACGCCCAGCGCGGCGCCGGCCAGCAGCGGGCGCGCGAGGCGCCACCCCGCGCGCAGGCCGGGCCGCCGCCAGGACCAGGCGCGCGGCAACCCGGACCCGCCCGCCCGCTCGACGCCCGCCCGCTCGACGCACGGCCAGAGCCACACGTCGCGCCAGGGCACGCCGCGGCGGGCGAGGAAACGGGCGGTGCCGACGGCGCAGGCTGCGGCGCAGGCGGCGTAGATCATGGCGCGCGCCACCGCGAGGTCGATGCCGTGGGCGAACGCCAGCACGGCGCCGGTGAGCACGGCGCCGCCCTCGACGAGCACGCTGATCGCGATCATCGCGTGCATCAGGGTGGGCGCCGGCGGCAGGCGCTCGGACCAGGGGTCGTTGAGGAAGGGCAGGCGTGCCCGGAAGTTCTGCCACATCGCCGCCGCCGTCACCGTGGAGTACACGATCCCCGTTGCGGCGAGCGGCCACTGCCGGGTCAGCACGCCGACCGCGAAGGCGAGCGTGCCGAGCTGGGTGGCCCAGGCGCGGCCGCGCGGCACGGGGCCCGGCTCGCCCGCGGCGTTGGGCACCGTGGCCAGCGTGACCGCCTTGTCCGCCATGGAGCGCGCGAACACGAACCACCCGGCGCCGACCAGCGCGATGGCCGCGGCGTCGGCGGGGAACATCCAGGCGGCGGTCCCCAGCACCAGGGCGACGACGCCGGTGGACAGGCAGGCCCACAGCCAGGCCTTGGCGCGCAGCAGGTCCTCCAGGCCGCGCGGCCAGGTCTGCGCGATCCACAGCGCGGCGCCCTCGGAGGCCAGCGACTTCGGGCCGAGGATGAGCAGGAAGTACGTGCCGAACAGGATGGCGCCGCCGCACAGCGTGTTCCACTGGCTCGCGGCGCCGGCGAGCACGCCGCGCAGGTTGAAGAGCTGGAACCCCGACATGGTCAGCGGCAGCAGCACCACCTGCACGATCGCGCTGCGGTCGCGCGCGAACCACCTCAGCTCCTTGCGGTACAGCGCCATCGTGCCGATGCGCTGCCCCGCGCGCTCCGCCCCGGGCGACGGCGCCGGCCGCGCCACGTCCGGAAACTCCGACGCCAGCGATGCCCCACCCGGCGCCTCACCCCTCGACGCGCACACGCCCGCCGCGCGCACGCTCGTCGCCCCCACGCCTCGCGATCCCGCGCCCACGGCTACGGCCACGGCCGGCGCCACCACCGCCCGCCGCCCGGGCGCGGTGTCCAGGCGCCCGGTGCGCCCGCCGAGACCCTGCCGCGCCGCCCAGACTCCCAGCCCCACCGAGGCCGCCACCGTGAGCGCCGCCAGCGACGCGCACGCGCCCACGCCCGCCGCGAACGAGAACGAGCCGTCCGCCCGCCGCCCCAGGAACAGCCCCAGCCACGGCCAGGGCAGGGCGGCCACGCGGCCGAGCGGCCCCGCCAGCGCCCCGGCCGCCCGCTCGACCCCGGACAGGCCGACCACGATCGCCAGCAGCGACATGTACCCGAGCCAGCCCATCACGCCGGCCAGCGCGCCGCGCGAGCGGGGCGCGCAGCGCAGCATCACCGCGACGTCGAGCGCGCGCCCCAGGCACGCCGCCGCGACCACCAGCGGCACGCCCACCAGCGCCGCCGCCAGCAGCCCGCCGCCCGGGCCGTACACGCTGCCGTACAGGATCGCCGGCAGCAGCGGCGCGCTATAGCAAACGGGGTTGCCCACGATCGGCGCCAGCATCTCCGCGAGGAACACCGCGCCGGGCGGCACGGGGTGGCTGAACACCCACTCCCACATCGGGTGGCGGCGGCGCTGCACGTCCAGCTCCAGCCCCTCGCCCTGCAGCACCAGCATCGCGC
>CAXSHI010000491.1:0-2139 GCA_964236755.1 uncultured Acetobacteraceae bacterium | reverse complement strand
GGAGGAGACGGAGGCGCGGGCGATGGAGCGCGAACTCTCGGCGCACCTCGGGCTGCCGGTGAAGGTGAGCTTCGACGGGCGGGGCGGAACGGTGAAGCTGAGCTACCAGGGTTTCGAGCAGCTCGACAAGATTGTTGCGTTGTTGAGGGGGTAGGAAGACCGCGGCATGGCCGAACGAGCAGGCAAGGTTGAGCCAGCGGGGGCTGCCTTCGAGGCCGGGCTGTTCTGCCGCTTCGTGGAGCCTGGCGACGCCGGGTTTCCGACGGGAGGCTCATAGGCACGGCGGCTTGTCGGGCAGGTCTCGGTTCCACCGCCTTTCCGACCTGCTATCAATGTCGAGCGCGCGACTGGCGGGGAGGCAAGGACATGGCGACGCAGCAGCTTCTCATCCGGCTTCCGGAGGAACTGGCGCGACGACTCAGGCGAAGGGTGCCGGCGCGAGGGCGGAGTGCGTTCGTGCAGCGGCTCCTGGAGGAGGCGTTGCCAGCGGACGAGGAGGATGACCCGCTGTACCGGGCGGCCCTGGACGTGGAGCAGGACGAGCGGCTTGGGGCCGAGATGACGGACTGGGACGCCACGATCGGGGACGGGCTGGCGTCGGGAGGCGCGGGAGCGCCGCGGGCATGAGCGAGCCTCTTGCCCCGGTCCAGGTGCGACGGGGCGAGGTGTGGTGGGTGGACCTCGATCCCACACGGGGCGGCGAGATCCGCAAGACGCGCCCGGCCGTGGTGCTGACGGCGAACGCCCTGAACCGGGCACGGCGCACCGTGGTGGTGGTGCCGCTGTCCACCGGGCCGGCGCCAAGGCCGCCGATCGTGGTGGCGACGCCCTCGGCAGGGGCGGGCAGCGTTGCCGTATGCGACTAGATGCGGGCGGTGGACAAGGGCCGCCTGACCCGATGCACGGGACAGATCACGGCGGCGGACCTGCGCGTCGCCGAGAACGGAGTGCGCGCCGTCCTGGAGCTGTGATAACCCGACGGTTTCCTGGGGTGGCCTGCAAGGCACGCAAGGTTGAGGCTCTGCCTCAAACTCCGCCAAAGGCTCGCCTTTGGAGTTCAATACTTAAGTTGTGTCGGGTCCAGGGGCGGCTCGCCCCTAGCGGGTCTGGGCAGAGCCAAGCCTTGCTTGCTGACAGGTCCAGGCCAGCGACCGCAATTGACCACGATCTTCTGTAGCACTTCTGCAACAGCGTGTCGTTGGAGACAAATGCGCCGCTGTATCCTGTTGGATATATCGTTGCAGGCGTTTATCCGGAGCGGCAGGACGGCATCCGATGGTGTGCCTCCCGCGTGGCCCTGCCACCCGGAGGGCACCACCCAGCCGAAGCCGCCATGCCGGCGGCGGTGCAGTGAAGACGAGGACGGTTCAATGGGTGTCAGGTGGCTTGGCGGGATCGGGGCGATGCCCCGGGGAGCGGTGGTGTACGCGGCGCTGGTCGTGGGCCTTGCCCCCCTCGCGCACGCCGACGAGCTGCAGGACCTCAAGCGGCAGACCGACCTGCTGCAGCGGCAGAACCGGATGCTGATGCGCAGGATCGAGGGCATCGAGAGGTCGCAGCGCTCGAAGCGATCCGGCATGGCCAGTGCGTCGCAGTCTCCCGACTCGGCCGGGCCGGGTCCGGGACGCGGCGCGGTGTCCCCGACGGCGACCAACGGCTACGGCGTGGCGCCGGGCGGCGTGGCCCAGTACCCGTCGACGGGCAGCCAGCTCCAGGGCAACGCCACCTCGTCCAGCGGCCCCGCCACGACGTCTGGCGCGGGCACGGTGCAGGAGCAGCGCACGGCCGGCGCCGCTCCGGCCGCGGCCGCGATCGGCGGCACCCCGCCGATCCCGGCGAACCAGGCGCTGACCTACCTGGGCGTCACCCTCTATGGCGGCGTCGACCTCGGCGTCGCCTACCAGACGCACGGCACGCCGCTGAGCAGCAGCTACGGGCAGGGGCTGGAGGAGCTGATCTCGCGCAACAGCAACCGCTCGCTGGTCAGCCTGGTGCCGAACGCGCTCAGCTACTCCAACATCGGCCTGCGCGGCACCGAGCCGGTGCTGCCCGGGCTGGCGGCGGTGTTCAACGTGCAGACCTCGTTCCTGCCGACGTCGGGGCAGCTCGCCAACGGCCCGGCGTCGCAGGTGCAGAACA
>CAXSHI010000490.1:0-2161 GCA_964236755.1 uncultured Acetobacteraceae bacterium | reverse complement strand
GCCTCGGCCGCAGCCCGCTGTGCCGCCAGCGCCGCCTTCGTCCGAGGCGCGGCCTTTGCCGGCGGCTCCGCGGCGGGCGCGGGTTTCGGGGTGTCGGCGCTCTCGGCGTACATGACCCCGTCCGCCAGCGCGAGGCCGGTCTCGAAGCTGTCCGCGAGCCGCCCCTCGATGCCGGCGCGCACCACGACGCGGTCCACCACCGCCTCCAGCGTGTGCTTGAGCTTGCGGTTCAGCATCGGCACCTCGCCGATGTCGTACAGCGTGCCGTCCACCTTGGCGCGGGTAAAACCGCGGCGCTGCAGCTCCGCCAGCTCCTTGCGGTACTCGCCCTTCCTGTCGCGCACCACGGGTGCGAGCAGCAGCAGGCGCGTGCCGTCGGGCATCGCCATCACCCGGTCCACCATCTGGCTGACCGTCTGCGCCTCGATCGGCAGCCCCGTGGCCGGCGAGTAAGGCGTGCCCGCCCGCGCCCAGAGCAGGCGCATGTAGTCGTGGATCTCCGTCACCGTGCCGACGGTGGAGCGCGGGTTGCGGCTGGTGGTCTTCTGCTCGATCGAGATTGCCGGCGACAGGCCCTCGATGCTGTCCACGTCCGGCTTGCCCATCAGCTCCAGGAACTGGCGCGCGTAGGCGGACAGGCTCTCGACGTAGCGGCGCTGGCCCTCGGCATAGATCGTGTCGAACGCCAGCGAGGACTTGCCGGAGCCGGACAGGCCGGTGATCACGGTGAGCTGGTCGCGCGGGATCACCACGTCGACGTTCTTGAGGTTGTGCTCGCGCGCGCCACGGACGTGGATGTTGCCGGCCATGCAGGGGTCCGTTCTCGTCGTTCTCGGGGTGTTCCACACTGTAGGGGCGCGCGGGCGGCAGCGCCAGCCAGGCAAGGCAAGGGTGGTGGGCCGGTCTGACGCAGGGCGACCCCAGGGAAGCAAGCAAGGCTGGGCTCTGCCCAGACCCGCAAAGGGCCGGAGGCCCTTTGATCCCATTCCTTAAGTAGTGGATTCCAAAGGCCTGCCTTTGGCGGAGTTTGAGGCAGAGCCTCAACCTTGCTTGTTTTCTCCTGCCCTCGTGGGCCACCAGAACGCGAACTGCCCCACTATCAGGGCAAGGTTGGGGGCGAGCCGCTCTCCAGGCCCTGGTGCAACGGGGAGCGACGAACAAGCCTGCCGCAAGCCGCCCGGGCAGGACCCATCGCCCATGGGTCAGGCCTTCGGCCTGGACGGGAGCGCGCCGGCTTGCAACGCGGCAGCGGAAAGATCACCTGTCTATGGCGCGGAACAAAACGGGATCATGGCCGGTTCGGCAAGGCTGGCGCTTCGGCCTGCCGCGACTGGCCTGCCCGGTTCCGCAGGTCTATAGTGTGTCACCCATATCGGCAGCGACCGCGGCAAGAGGATTCCCATGGCAGGCAGCGTCAACAAGGTCATCCTGGTGGGCAACCTTGGCAAGGACCCCGAGGTGCGCAACAGCCAGTCCGGCAGCAAGATCGTTAATCTCACGATCGCTACCAGCGAAAGCTGGAACGACAAGGCTTCGGGCGAGCGCAAGGAGAAGACCGAGTGGCACCGGGTGGTCATCTTCAACGAACGGCTTGGCGACGTTGCTGAGCGTTTTCTGAAGAAAGGTCATCGGGTCTATGCCGAAGGAGCGCTGCAAACGCGCAAGTGGACCGACCAATCCGGGCAGGAGAAGTACACCACGGAAATCGTCATCCAGCAGTTTCGTGGTGATCTCCAACTTCTAGGGACCAATCGCGGCGGCGAGGAAGAAGGCGGAGGCTACGCCGGCGGCCAGGGCGCCGGCGGCGGCTACAACCGTGATCGCGCCCCCGCCGCCCGCCCGGCAGCCCCGGCGCGGAGCCCCGCTCCCTCGGGCGGTCAGGGTGGCGGCCAGCAGGGTGGCGGCGGCTGGGACAACGGCGGCGGCGACCTCGACGACGAGATCCCGTTTTGAGCGGAAACGTACATGCCGCGACGTCGTCCAAGGCGTCGCGCGTGGTCCGCATCCACGAGACCGGCGGCCCGGACGTTCTACGCCTGGAGCGGCGCGAGACTCCGGCGCCCGGCCCTGGCGAAATCCTCCTGCGCGTGCACGCCATCGGCCTGAACCGCGCCGAGGCCATGTACCGCCTGGGCGCCTACCTTGAGCCCACGCCGCTGCC
>CAXSHI010000489.1:0-2170 GCA_964236755.1 uncultured Acetobacteraceae bacterium | reverse complement strand
CGCAGTCTCCTCCGGGGCGTGTTCGTTGCGTGGAGACTACGCGCGGCGCGGCGCCATGGCTTGTTCGATCCGTGAGCGGAACGCGCAAGGGCGTGGCCAACTTCACCGACATGCCGGTAAATCAGTCAAGTCTGCACTGGCTGACCGGTGCGGGGGCGCCGCGGCAGGAAAGCAAGGTTGAGGCTCTGCCTCAAACTCCGCCAAAGGCAGGCCTTTGGAATCCGCTCCTTAAGTCAGGCCGGTTCAGGGGCGGCTCGCCCCCGCCTTGAAGCAGGAGCGGGTCTGGGCGTAGCTGCCAGTTCCGACGATCCACTTTGATCGTTGGAATGGCAGCGGAGGGAGAGCCCAGCCTTGCTTGCTTGCCGGGCCCTAGCGGATCAGCCCCGCGAGCGGGCTCGACGGGTCCGCCGCCATCCGCCTCGGCATCCGCCCGGCGAGGAACGCGTGCCGCCCCGCCTCCACCCCGGCCCGCATCGCCCGCGCCATGCGCACCGGGTCGCGCGCGTGCGCGATCGCCGAGTTCAGCAGCACGGCGTCGCAGCCCAGCTCCATCGCCAGCGCCGCGTCCGACGCCGTGCCGACGCCCGCGTCCACCAGCACAGGCACGCGCGCCTGCTCGATCAGCAGCGACAGCATCGCCGGGTTCTGCAGGCCCAGCCCGGAGCCGATCGGCGCGCCCAGCGGCATGATCGCCACGCAGCCCATCTCCTCCAGGCGCTTGGCCGCGACAGGATCATCGGCGCAGTACACCATGACCTCGAAGCCGTCGCGGATCAGGGCGTCGGCGGCCTCGAAGGTCGCGGCCATGTCGGGGTAGAGGTGCGGCGGCGGGCCGAGCACCTCCAGCTTGACCAGGTTCCAGCCGCCAGCCTCTCGCGCGAGGCGCAGGGTGCGCACCGCGTCGCTCGCGGTGAAGCAGCCGGCGGTGTTGGGCAGGTAGGTGTAGCGCCTCGGGTCGACGTGGTCCTGCAGCATCGGCGCGCCCGGGTCGGACAGGTTCACCCGGCGCACCGCGACAGTGACCATCTCCGCGCCGGACGCCTCGATCGCGGCGGCGGTCTCCTCCAGGCTCTTGTACTTGCCCGTGCCCACCACGAGGCGCGAGCGGAAGTGATGGCCGGCGACGGTCCAGCCGTCATCGCCCGCCTCCGCGATGCCCACCTCCGCGATGCCTGCCTGCTGTATGCCGTCCATGCCCTTAGCCTCCGCCGATGAAGTGCACGATCTCGAGCCGGTCGCCCTGGTCCAGCGCGGTCGCGTCGTAGCGCCCGCGCGGCACGATCTCCTGGTTGCGCTCGACCGCGATCTTGCGGCCGTCGAGCGAGAGCGCGCGCACCAGGCCGGCCACGGTGAGCGGGGCCGCCATGGCGCGCGGCTCCCCGTTCAGGGTGATGGTGATCTGCATCGGTCCAGTCCCTCCGCCGGCACGACCCGGATCAGGTCAAGGGTCACCACGATCTGGTTTCTCAGCCCGCGTCGCCCGGACCCGCCACGCTGCGGGCCGCCGGCGCCGGGGCTCCCCTCGGACGCGCGCAGGATCGAACCCGGCGCGCGGAGTGTCAAATCACGGGAGCGGATGGCGGCGGGCCGGTCTCGAACCGGCCGGCTGTCAGGCAGCAGGCAAGTCCGGGCGCCCTCTTCGTTGCCCCTCCCAACGGCCCAACAGGGCCGCCGGAGTCTTTGGCAGGCTCCGCCCGAACCCGCCCCTGCTTCAAGGCGAGGCGAGCCGCCGTGGGCTGGTCTTCTCAAGTAATGAATTCCAAAGGCGAGCCTTTGGCGGAGTTTGAGGTCCATGCTTGAAGGCGGGGCCTCAACCTTGCTCGCTTCGCTCCCTTGCGGCCCGAAAAGCACACCAAATGGCGGACGGGACACACGGCGCCCGGGGTTGCTTGACCCTCGCGCGAGTTCCCGCGACGGTGGCCGGGCAAGAAACGATCCGGGATGCCCTCGCCGAACCCCGCTGCAACGCAGTGGAGTCTGCGTCGGTGAACCCTGCTCGGGCCGAAAATGGGGAGGATCATGTCAATGGCACGCAAGGTGTCGAGGCGGGTGCGCCTGGCCGGCGTCCTGTCGGTGGGTACCGGGCTTCTGCTCGGCGCGGCGCCGGCCCATGCTGACGACTACACCGACCTGCTCTCTCTGCTGCGCGCCAAGGGCAGCCTGACGCAGG
>CAXSHI010000488.1:0-2173 GCA_964236755.1 uncultured Acetobacteraceae bacterium | reverse complement strand
GCGGCGCCACCTGGTCCCGCTGCGCAGCCTGGTGCCGCACGCCGAGCAGGTAACGATGTTCGCGCGCCACGTGGAGCAGGAGTTCGGCACCGTGGCGCGGGTCGCCTCCGGCGAGGACGTCCCAGCGGCGGTGGCGAACTACCTGGCCGCGCAGAACCTGCCGTCGCAGGCCGCGATCGGCGCCCACCCGGAACTGCGGGCACTGCCGTGGCACACGCGCCCGCTGCTGGTGCTGCGCGAGGGCATCGCGGTGGGCACGGACATGGTCTCGATCCAGCAGGGTTTTGCGGGAATTGCGGAGACCGGCACGCTGATGCTGCCGTCCGGGCCGGAGCGGCCGACCACGCTGAACCTGCTGGCCGACACCGCGATCGTGGTGCTCAGGGCAAGCCGTGTGGTGGGGCCGTACGAGGACGCGTGGGACCTGCTGCGCCGCGAGCGGGGCGCGGCCGGAGAGGAGGCGATGCCGCGCAACGTGATGCTGGTGACCGGGCCGTCGCGCTCTGCCGACATCGAGCAGACCCTGGAGCTGGGCGCGCACGGGCCGCGGCGGCTGCATGTGGTGCTGATCGACGACGCCGAAGCCCCCGACGCCGGCCCACCCGATCCGAGCACGGCCGACCAGAGCGTGGGTGCCGCGGGCGTGGCGGCCCGGTGACGTGCCCGGTGACGTGAGCGTGCGTCGGCGGGCGGGGCTCAGCGAGGCGGACCTGGCGCTGTGGGCGGCGTATGCGCGGCTCGTGGTGCCGATGGCGGGGCGCTCTCTGCCGGCGCTGCCCGAGGTGCCAGTGGGCGTGGTGGTGGCGCCGGCCCCTGCGACGCCGGCGGGCTCGCTGGTGCTGTCGCGCGCGGTGGTGGGGCCGGTGGTGGCGCGGGTGGCGCCGTTGGTCGTGGGGATGCAGCCGCCGGGGGTGGACCAGGCGACCTGGCAGAAGCTGTGCCGCGGCAAGCTGGCGGCGACGCGCACGCTTGACCTGCACGGGCGCACGGCGCAGCGGGCGTTCCACGCGCTGCACGCGTTCCTGCGCACCGCGCACGTCGACCGGCAGCGGGTGGTGGAGGTGATCACCGGGCGGGGCAGCGGCGAGACCGGCGGGGTGATCCGGCGCGAGTTCCCGCTGTGGCTCAACCTGTACGAGCTGCGGCCGATGGTGCTGGCGGCGGCGCACCCGACGCCCGGGCCGGGACTGGCCAACGTGGGGTCGGTGCGATTGCTGCTGCGCAAGCCGCGCTAGGAAGCTAAGGCAAGAAAGGTTGAGGCTCTGCCTCAAACTCCGCCAAAGGCTCGCCTTTGGAATCCGATACTTAAGAAAAGCCGGTCCAGGGGAGCTTCCCCTGGCAAGTTTGGGCGTAGCTGCCGAAGGTTCCAACGATTCGCTTGGATCGTTGGAGTGGCAGCGGAGGGAGAGCCCAGCCTTGCCTGCTGCCTGACTGCCATCGGCCTGTGCGCCTCAGTAGAGCGCGCCCGGCCACTCGATCACCGCCGTCCTGAGCGACGGCAGTTGCTCTGCCTGGCGTAGGTATCACTCGATGGAGTGCAAGCCGCGCCCTTCCCAGAGCGCGGCGGCGCCCATGTTCTTGATCCGGAGCAACCCAACGCTCCATAGGAGGTCCGCCATGCTGGGCTTCGACCCGAACAGCCACGATGTCGCGAGCGAGTCCAGGGTGCGGAGGCGGACATGAGAGGGGAAATAGGTCTGCCCGGCGAAGATGTTCATTGTATGCGACCGGTGGCCGATCACGTGCTGCGCCAGCACCGTGCGCATCTTCTGCAAGCAGATCGAGTTCGCCGCGTGGAACAACTCGAGTCTCGGGTCAGCGCCGCTGTCGCCGATGATGTCGCCCTGTATGCCAAGCGCCTCGGCAACGGCCGACACGGCGGCTTCGAGTGTCGTTCCCATCGGCGGCTTATTTTCCCGCCATGCCACAGGCCAAGTCGTTCCCAACGGCTCCACGCCGCATTCCCATCTCATGCCCCGGCGCGCAAACCGGTCGTCACCCGTCAATAGCTGCAGCATCATCCATGCCGCGTCCGGCAGATCTATCGTGCTCGCGGCCGCTGCGCCTGACACTGCCGCCTCGCGCCACGGGATGACGACGCTTGGGCAATCCGACGCTGGGTGACGTCCGAAGGCGGCGCTTTCGGCCTTGCCATCCCGCCAGCGTGCACGGC
>CAXSHI010000487.1:0-2177 GCA_964236755.1 uncultured Acetobacteraceae bacterium | reverse complement strand
CGTTCTCGCCGACATCCTCGACCACATGCCCGTCGTTTGATGCGAAATCCCTGATAGCGCTCCTC
Organism: uncultured Acetobacteraceae bacterium; assembly: GCA_964236755.1. GTDB lineage: Bacteria > Pseudomonadota > Alphaproteobacteria > Acetobacterales > Acetobacteraceae > CAHJXG01. Next base: position 2,112 of record CAXSHI010000487.1, on the reverse strand, counting down.
CAGGGTCAGGCGGATGCCGGGATGCGCCGGCAGGAACCCGGCCAGCGCCTCCGGCAGCATGCCGGACACGGCGGACATGTTCGCCTGCAGCCGCACATGGCCCCGCTGCCCCGTGGCAAAGGCGTCGAGGTCGGCGCCGATCCGGTCCAAAAGGTCGAACAAGACGGCGAGGTGCTGCATCAGCACCTCGCCGGCCGCGGTGCGCAGCACCCCCCGGTCGTGCCGGTGCAGCAGCGGCGTGCCCAGCCGCGCTTCCAGCTCGGCGACGCGGCGGCTGGCGGCGGACAGCGCGATGTTCTCGCGTTCTGCCGCCCGGGCCAGGCTGCGCGCCTCGACGGCCGCCCGGAACACGCGAAGGCTCACGGGATCGAGCAGGCGGGACAAGGCCGCGATGCGGCGGCTCGCCAACCTCTCCTGTTCTGGCCTCTGCATGGCGGCTCCGACCCTGCTGCGCATCCAACATACATCGCATCGGCCCGGCTTAAACTGCGCCACAAGGCGCTGGGCGTTTGAGGCAGGAGGAACGATCGTCGTGAGGACGGGCGGGGTCGCCTCAGACCTGGCGAGGACAGCCCGGACGCCTTGATCGCTTCCACCGTCGAAGCGGGCCGTGCGACCTGTGGGTGCCGGCCCTGGCGTTGGCCGGGCGCGGGACCGTCCTGCCATCAGCGAAGACGTGAAGGGTTTCGGGAAGCGCTTCCGGGCCGGACGGTTTCGTGAGTTGGAGAGCTTGCAGCGATCCCCTCATATTCATTGGAATGCGGAAGCGGTTCCGTGCCGGACATCCAGGGGCGAGCCGCGACGAAGAAGCGAGGGGAGGGGGGACATGACGCCGTTGACCGTTGTTGCGAAGCTCAAGGCGAAGACCGGATGCGAAGAGCAGCTTGGCGAGATGCTGAAGAGGTTGGTCGGGCCGACCCGGGCCGAACAGGGCTGCATCAACTACGACCTGCACCGCTCGCATGAGGACCCGGGTCTTTTCATCTTCTACGAGAACTGGGAGAGCCGGCCACTGTGGGAGGCGCACATGAAGTCGCCCCACCTTCTGGAGTTCAGCGAGAAGCAAGGCGCCCTGACCGAAAGCTGGGACCTGTTCGTGGGCGAGAAGGTCTGAAAGCCCGAACCCAACAGCCAAACGATCCGGAGGAAACCGTGAAGATCAAGTTCTACGCCCATGCGAGCTTCCGGCTGGAGGCGGACGGCCTGGTAGTCATCACCGACCCCTACACGTCTGGACCCGGCCACAGCGGCTTCGACCCGATCGAGGAGGCCGCCGACCTCGTGATCATGAGCTCGGCGACGGACGAGTTCCACTCCGACCCGAGCCATGTGCGCGGCGAGCCGGTCGTCGTCAACGCCCTGGAGCTGCCGCCGGAGGGCACAAAGGCGCGCGGAATTCCGATCCGCTCCTTCCGCGCCTACGAAAGCGAGACGTTCGACTACCAGTCGGAGTTCGGCCGCGATCCCGACGCCAACGCCCTGTACCATTTCACCTTGGGAGGGCTGCGGGTGCTCCACATGGGCGACATCGGCAACCCGGTCGCCCGCGAGCACCTGGATGCGCTGCGGGGGCAGGTCGACATCCTGCTGGCGCTGACCGGCGAGCACGCGACCATCGCGCTCGACGACCTGGACGACGCGATCGAGGCGATCGGCCCGCGCGTCGTCATCCCCATGCACTACTTCCACCCGCGCGGCGTGCTGAGGATCGAGCCGGTGGAGCGGTTCCTCGACCGCCTCCCGCCGGGACGCGTCACCCGGGTCGGCGGCCCGGAGCTGGAGCTGACGCCCGAGACGCTGCCGGGCGACGCGCCGCATGTCTTCGTGCTGGAGCAGTCGCGCTGATGCCCGTGCTGCTCTACGAGCACCCGCTCTCGTCCTACGCCCAGAAGGTCAAGATCGCCCTGCGTGAGAAGGGCGTGGCCTTCGAGCTGGAAGTGCCCGAGAGCTTCGGCACCGGGCGCGCCGACGGGCCGTTCGCCGATGCCCCGCGCGCCGAGGTGCCGGTGCTCGTGGACGGGCCGACGCGCATCTTCGAGAGCACGGTCATCATGGAGTACATCGAGGAGCGCTGGCCCGACCCGCCGCTGCTGCTGCGCGACCCGGCCGCCC
>CAXSHI010000486.1:0-2221 GCA_964236755.1 uncultured Acetobacteraceae bacterium | reverse complement strand
GGAGAATGGGTGACGACGGTTTGAGAAGGGCGGCGTATCGAGGCGGGTGTGAGCCTGCCTGAACTCCCGAAGGAGCCGATACGCCATGACAAGCACTACCACCGTTGTTTCTTTCCGTCAGCCCGGTGAGGTCGACGATCCGCTGACGGCAATTTTGAGGAGTGGCGCCCGCAGGCTATTGGCTCAGGCCATCGAGGCAGAAGCCGAGGCGTTCCTAGCGGTGATGAAGGACAAGCGGCTGACGGACGGGCGCGAGCGCGTTGTCCGGCACGGGCACGGCCCGGAGCGCATGGTGCAGACCGGGATCGGCCCGGTCGCGGTGCAGCGGGTCAAGCTGCGCGACCGTGCGGCTGACGAGGCTGGCGCCGAACGCATCCGCTTCACCTCGGCCATTCTGCCGCGTTGGGCCAGGCGGACCCGGAGCTTGGATGCCTTGCTGCCGGTCCTGTATTTGCGCGGTGTCTCCATGGGCGACTTCCAAGAGGCGCTCGGGGCCTTGCTGGGCAAGGAGGCCCCGAACCTGTCGCCGTCCGTGGTGGCGCGGCTACGGAACGAGTGGCAGGCCGACTACACGCGCTGGCAACGCCGCGACCTGTCGGCTCGGCGGTATGTCTACGTGTGGGCGGACGGCATCTACCTGCAGGCGCGCATGGAGCCGCAAGCCGAGTGCATGCTCGTGCTGATCGGCGCCACCCCGGAAGGCAAGAAGGAGCTGGTCGGCTTCCAGGTGGGCCAGCGGGAAAGCGCCCAGAGCTGGCGCGAGCTGCTGGTCGACCTCAAGGCCCGTGGCTTGGTCATCGCGCCGGAGCTGGCCACCGGCGACGGGGCGCTTGGCTTCTGGAAGGCGCTCGACACGGTGTCACCGACGACGCGGCACCAGCGCTGCACAGTGCACAAGACCGTCAATGTCATGGACAAGCTGCCCAAATCCGTCCAGCCGGCGGCCAAGGCCGACCTGCGTGAGGTTTGGGCGGCGCCAGATCGGAGCACGGCCGAGACGGCGATTGCAACGTTTGCCGAGAAGTATGGCGCCAAATACGAGAAGGCGGTCGCCTGCCTGGTCAAGGACCAGGACGCGCTGCTGACTTTCTACGACTTCCCGGCCGAGCATTGGGATCACCTGCGAACCTCCAACCCGATCGAGAGCGTGTTCGCCACGGTGCGGCACCGCACTGTCCGCACCAAAGGCGCGCTGTCGCAGGACACCGCCCGGCTCATGGTGTTCAAGCTGGTCATGGCGGCCTGGAAGACCTGGCGACGGCTGAAAGGCGAGAACCAGTTGCCCAAGGTCGTCCAGGGTGTCACCTTCCGCAACGGCGTCGAGGTCATCAACGCGCCAGCACAGAACGCCGCCTGATCACCGCGTCACCCAAATTCCAGCATAGCTCTAGCGATAGTGGCGGTGGGGTTGATGGCCGGATATTACGTTTATAACTTGATCGATGCTGACGACGTGGTGCGCTACGTCGGGAAAGGGACCGGCCGCCGGGTCGATACTCACCTTGGCATTATTTTAGCACTCGCTGCGGGCGCACCGGCCACACGGGCGAGCAAGGTGCATCGCCGTTTTGCCACTGAATTCCAGATCGGTCGCCGGTTGCGAGCGGCCCTAGTGGCTGACAGGCTGAGCCAGGCCGACGCGTACGCGCTAGAGGCCAGTCTGATCGCCAAGCATCGGCGCGAGACTGAAGGCGGCACTTTGTGGAATGTGCTTGCAGGCGGTGAGGGGTTCCAGGGAATTCTCCGCGACGATTGGACACTGGTCGCGCGCCAAGCCGCGGCAACCAAGAAACTTAGCGGGTCCGGACTGCGCGCAGGTGCCAAGGCCGCCGCCACCAAAGCATTAACCGGCTCGGGTCTGCGCGCGGGAGCCAAGGCCGCAGCGACCAAATTAAGCCGACTGCAACGGCCGTTGCTGGGGTGATGGCTGATCAATCCCGCGCGTCCAGACGGTTCACGACCCTAACTCGGTCATAGAGAACCCAAAGGCCGTGATCTGAAAACCAGCTTTTCTTCTAGGGCGAACGATTCCCATTTCCTGCGGGCATCCGTCCATTTCGGGAAACTCCAACCGGGAACCGGTTTGGGAAAGTGAGGCCGCTCTTGCTGGGATAGGTTCGGGATTCGTGTAAAAAGTGGTCATAAGCCAAGCACGGCACTTCGTCTGGAAAGGCTCGCCTTGCTGGACGCGCGAGCGGTCTCGCTATCCTGTTGAAAACGT
>CAXSHI010000485.1:0-2255 GCA_964236755.1 uncultured Acetobacteraceae bacterium | reverse complement strand
GCCATCCAGGGCGCCGCGTTCGCCGACAACTTCCGCAAGTCCGCGATCGAGCCTTATGCCCTTGGCGAGAAGGGCGTGTCGGGCGTGCAGACGTTTGTCTCGCTCGAATACCGGACGGAGTTCTCGAACGCCGCCTACCCGGCGAACGCCGAGCTGGGGTTCAACCAGAACTTCCGGCACGGCTATTCCAACATCAAGGGCACCGGCGCCTTCGCCAACCCGATGAGGACGGCCGCCAACTATCCCGGCGGCGGCGTCATATTCGCGCAGGGGCAGCAGGTGGTGTGGCGCGGCGCGGCGCGCCCCGGCGGGCCGCCGCCCAACATCGCCGTCTATGGCCAGTTCGACGCCAGCACGGAGAAGCCGCAAGCGTTCGACGTTGACACGCTTGTCGGCGTCAACCTCACCGGCCTGATCCCAGGCCGCCCGTCCGACGTCCTGGAATTCGAGGGGCGCTACCAGAAGCTCAGCGCCATCGAGGCAGGCTTCGAGACGCGGGTGCGGAACATCTTCAACGGCCCCGGCCCGCGCCAGCCCCGGGACGCCTATCAGCTTGAAGCCGTCGCCAACATTCAGGTGACGCCCGCGCTGGCGTTCAGGCCGCTCGTCGAATACTTCGTCCATCCCGACAGTTATTACGGCGCCGCGCAGAGGGGCCGGGCCAGGAGCGGCTTCATGTTCGGGTTCTTCGGGCGCGTCACGTTCGGCCCACTGCTCGGCACCAGCACGAAGCCGTTCTGATCCAAGCCTGCAGCCGTGCAGGCCGGGGTGGAGATCCATCCCGGCCCATCTGCTGGGCACAGCAACAAGGGACCTACCCGCATGTCCGTATCCATGATCATGGAGAAGCACTCGGCCCTCGCGGCGCAGTGCCCGCTGCCGCCGGCCATTGCCGAAGCCGACGCGCTGAAGCTTCCGATCCACGCCGAGCGGTTCGGGACCAGTGGCCCCCTGGTTGTCATCGTCCATGGCGGCGTGCAGGGCGGGATCGGCGGTGGACCGGCCACGTTCGCCAAGCAGAGGGCTCTTGCCGACCTGGGCTGGCAGGTGGCGGTGGTTGACCGGCCAGGGTTCGGCCAAAGCCCCTCGCGCGGGGTGGACGACATGGCGGCGGATGCCGCCTGGATCGCCGACATGCTCGGGGACGGCGCCAACCTGATCGGGCACTCCTGGGGCGGTGCCGAGGCGCTCCTGGCGGCGGCCCGCCGCCCGGAGGCCGTCCATTCGCTCGTCCTCGTCGAGCCGGCCCTGCAGGGGTTGGCGATGGCCGATCCCGAGTTCGAGGCCCCTGCCGTCAAGGCGGCCGTGATGCGGTTCATGGAGCCTTTGCTCACCGCAGAGACGCCGGGCGGCTACGCCCGTGCCTTCATGCGCGGCCTGGTGGGGCCGTCCGGCGGCGACACGGCCCGGAACATCGGCGACCTCAGCGACGAGGCGGCCACGCGGCTCGGATGCGCGATCCTGCAAGGGCGCATGGCGCCGCCGCCGGTGCTGCGTCAGGCGGCCGGGGCAGTCGCAAAGGCGGGCGTCCCGGTGCTGGTGGTCAGCGGCGGCTGGAACCCGTCCATCGAGGTCGTGGCCGGGGTGGCCGCGCGCGCGACCGGCGGACGCCATGCCACGGTGCCATCACCCAATCATTTTCCACAGCTTGAGAACGCGGACGAGTTCAACAGGGTCGTCGACGCATTCATGAAGGGAACCGTCCCAGGGGGGCAGTAGCCGCCCCACGCCTGGCGGTCCCCGCACAAGGCCATGCCCCCACGCGCCGTCCTCTAGGCGGACCGATGACCACCACACCCAAGGAGCGACCCGTGCCGAACGTGTTCAGGCTGGCCTATGTTGACCTTGCGACCGCATCCCTCGACGACGCTGTCGAGTACTACAGCGAGGTCATCGGCGCGACAACCGTCGCGAGCGGTGGCGACGCCGCCTACTTGAGCCTAGGGCTTGACCACCACAACCTCGCGCTGCACGCGGCCTCAAGCCCCGGGTTGCGCGCCATCGGGCTGCAGGTGGGCCGCGGCGTGCCGCTCGACGACCTGGCGCGGCAACTGCGCGGGCTTGGCCTGACGGCCGACCTGAAGACCGACGCGCGGCCGGGCGTGGCCACGCTGCTGGAGGTGCCCGTGGCCGGGCACACCTTCCACCTCTTCGGGGCGATGGACGCGCCGGCGCCGGGCTTCGGCACCCGCGGCATCGTGCCGAACCGCGTCGGGCACCTCGCCGTGCTGACGCCCGAGGCGGACAAGCTGCTG
>CAXSHI010000484.1:0-2262 GCA_964236755.1 uncultured Acetobacteraceae bacterium | reverse complement strand
GTCGGTGGCGGAGGGGGCGGCGCTGGCGGCGGCGGGGGCGGGGAGCGTGCTGCTGTTGGCGCGGGTTGGGGAGGGATGGGCGACGTGCGCGCTGGCGGAATGAGGCAGGCGAGGAAGGTCAGGGGCGCTGCCCCTGGACCCCGCCAAAGGCTCGCCCTTGGAACCATCTTGTTGGAGTCCGCCCGGGGCCTGGCCGCAGGCGCGCGGGCGTCCCTTGTCCCTAAACGGAGGGTTTCCAAAGGCCCAGCCTTTGGCGGGGTCCAGGGGCAGAGCCCCTGGCCTTCCTTGCCTTCCTCGGCCGCCGCCCAGTGACCGTGCATTTCATCGGCGCCGGCCCGGGCGCCGCGGACCTGCTGACGCTGCGCGGCCGCGACCTGCTGGCGCGCTGCCCGGTGTGCCTCTACGCCGGCTCGATCGTGCCGCGCGAGATGCTGGCGCACTGCGGCGCGGGGGCGCGTTTGGTCGACACGGCGGCCCTGAGCCTGGACGAGATCGAGGCGGAGTGCGCCGCCGCCGACGCGCTGGGCCAGGACGTGGCGCGGCTGCACTCCGGCGACCTGTCGATCTACAGCGCGGTCGGCGAGCAGGCCCGCCGCCTGCGCGCGCGCGGGATCGCGGTGACGATGACGCCGGGCGTGCCCGCCTTTGCCGCCGCCGCCTCGCTGCTGGGGCGCGAGCTGACCCTGCCCGAGGTCGCGCAGAGCGTGGTGCTGACGCGCCTATCCGGGAGGGCCTCCGCGATGCCGGCCGGCGAGTCGCTCGCGGCGTTCGCGGCCACCGGGGCGACGCTCGCGGTGCACCTCGCCGTGCACGCCGTGCCGCGGATCGTGGCGGAGCTGGCGCCGGTGCTGGGCGAGGACTGCCCGGTCGCGGTGGTGGAGCGCGCGAGCTGGGCGGACGAGCGGGTGGTGCGCGGCGTGCTTGGCGACATCGCAGCCAAGGTCGCGGCGGCCGGGATGGAACGCACCGCGCTGGTGATCGTGGGGCGCGTGCTCAGCGGCGAGCTGGCGCGGGAAAGCGCGCTGTACGACCCGGGGTATCGGCGGCGGTTCAGGCCGGGGGGTGGGGCGTGAGGAAAGGAAGGCCAGGGCTCTGCCCTGGACCCGCCAGGGCGAGCCGCCCTGGACCGGCATTTTTTAAGAGGAGGGCCTCAGCCGGTGCTCGCCAGCAGGCCGCCCTCGCGGTCGAACACGGCGACGTCCGCCCGGGTGCCCGCGCCCAGCACCTCGCGCACGACCGCGGTCGCCGCGCGCGCCACCGCCTCGCCGAGCGGGCGGCCCTCTGCGGCGGCGTGGCCGAACGCCTCCAGCACGGTGTTCGACGCCGCGACCCTGGCCGCCAGCGCCCCGGAGCCGCCGCCCTCGCGACACAACGCGGCCAGGGTGGAGAGGTCCGCCGGGCCGCGCCGGGAGTGCAGGTCGAGGCGGCCCTGCGCCAGCTTGGTCATCTTGGCCAGCCCGCCCGCCACGGTGACGCGCGCGACCGGGTGGGCGCGCAGGTACTTGAGCATCCCGCCCACGAAGTCGCCCATGTCGATCAGCGCCCGCTCCGGCAGGCCGTGCAGCCGCGCGACGGCGGCCTCCGAGGTGCTGCCGGTGGCGCCGGCCAGGTGGTCCAGGCCGGCGGCGCGCGCGACATCGACGCCGCGGTGAATCGAGTGGATCCACGACGCGCAGGAATACGGCACCACGACTCCGGTGGTGCCGAGCACAGACAGGCCGCCCAGGATGCCGAGGCGGGTGTTCATCGTGCCGAGCGCGATCCGCTCGCCGCCCGGGATGGCGATCTCCACGTCGAGCGCGGGGTCCGGGGCGACCTCGCACAGGGCGGCGAGGATCATGGCGCGCGGGCCGGGGTTGATCGCCGGCTCGCCCGGCGGCAGCGGCAGGCCGGGCAGGGTCACGGTGCCGACGCCCTCGCCGGCCAGGAAGCGCAGGCCGGCGCCGGACGCGCGGGCGCGGATCGTGACGCGGACCAGGGCGCCGTGGGTGACGTCGGGGTCGTCGCCGGCGTCCTTGACCACGGCGGCCGTGGCGCTGGCGGGGGCCGCGCGGGCCTCGGCCAGGGCGAAGGCGGCGCGGGCCCCGCCGGGCATGGGGATCTCGACCGGGTCGGGGAACGCGCCCGTGTGCAGGGCAGCGAACGCGGCCTTAGCGGCGGCGGCGGCGCAGGCGCCGGTGGTCCAGCCGCGTCGGAGGGTGCCCTGGGTCACGCCTGGCGATATGGACCTGCGCGGTGGCGTGGCAAAGTGGGGGGAAGGCA
>CAXSHI010000483.1:0-2266 GCA_964236755.1 uncultured Acetobacteraceae bacterium | reverse complement strand
CCCACCTTGGCGAGCGCCACGCCGAACAGCACGGCGAAGAACAGCACCGGCAGGATGTCGCCCTTGGCGAAGGCGTTGAAGATCTGGTCCGGGATGATGTTGATCAGGAACTCGGTGGTGGTCGGGCTGGCCTTGGGGTCGATGTAGCGGGCGACCGAGCCGGCGCTGAGGCTCTTGGGATCGGCGTTCACGCCGGCGCCTGGTGCCACGAAATGCCCGACCAGCAGGCCGATCAGCATGGCAACCGTCGTCAGCACCTCGAAGTAGAGGATCGCCTTGAGGCCGATGCGCCCGACGCCTGCGGTGTTGGTCAGCTTGGCGATGCCGACGACGACGGTGAGGAAGATGATCGGCGCGATCAGCATCCGGACCAGCCGGACGAAGGCGTCGCCCAAAGGCTGCATCTGCACCGCAAGCTGGGGGTAGAAGTGTCCCAGCGCGACGCCGGCGGCCACGGCCACGAGGACCTGGATGTAAAGCGATTTTGAGCCTGTGACGACCATGCGACGTTCCCTTTATTGGTCCAGGCGATACCGGAAGCGTGCAGGGTTGGCGACCCTTTTTAACACCCGCCCAGGCAGCTAGGCTGCGTCGTCGCAACGCCAGGATGCCCTCCATGCCCGATCACGTCATCCCTCCGCCTGTCCAGGCCGCCGTGCCCGTCGCAGGCGGCGGCAGCTTTCCCGTGCGGCGCATCTACTGCGTCGGCCGCAACTACGCAGAGCATGCGCGGGAAATGGGCCACGACCCGGACCGCGAGCCGCCGTTCTTCTTCACCAAGCCTGCCGACGCCCTGCTGACGGGCGGCGCGGACATGCCGTATCCCAGCATGACGGCGGACCTGCATCACGAGATGGAGCTGGTCGTGGCGCTGACATCCGGCGGCGCGGACATCGCGGAGGCCGAGGCGATGCGCCACGTTTGGGGCTACGCGGCCGGCCTCGACATGACCCGGCGCGACGTGCAGGACGCCGCGAAGAAAGCCCGTCGTCCCTGGGATATGGCGAAAGGCTTCGATCACTCGGCACCCATCGGCGACATGGTGCGGGCTGAGGGTGTGACGCCGGGCCGCATCGAGCTACGGGTGAACGGTGCGGTTCGGCAGTCGAGCGACATCGGAAAGCTCATCTGGAGCATCCCGGAGACGATAGCCTATCTGTCGAGGCTGGTCCGGCTTGAAGCCGGCGACCTGATCTTCACCGGCACGCCGGAAGGGGTCGCGGCTGTGCAACGCGGCGATTTGCTGGAGGGGGTGGTGGAAGGCGTCGGCGGCGTGCGGGTCCGCATCGCCTGATGGGAACGGCCGGACCCCAAGGGCCCGGCCGTTTCGCTCAGCGTGGGTAGTAGCCCGGCGCGTAATAGCCCGGTGCAGGGTAGGCGGGCGCCGCATAGACCGGCGCCGGATAGTAAACCGGCGGTGGCGCGTAAACAACCGGCGGTGGCGCATAGTAACGGGGCGCGCCTGCGATCACGGCGCCCAAGCCGAGGCCCAGCACGGTCCCGCCGATGAAGGGGCCGATGCCGAAGCCGCGGTGGCCATAGCCGTAGCCGCCGTAATGCCCGCCATAGCCACGGTAATACTGCGCATTCGCCGCGACGGGCGCAAGCGCCATGGTGGCGAGGATGGGAAGTGCCGTAAGGATGCGACCGGTGCGGGTCATGCTAACACCTGAAGTTCGGGACGGGGCCTGACACCCCAACAGTTCATAACCTGGGCGGTGTGCATGGCATTTTTAAGGCGAGGCCGAAAAGAGAGTCGGGGCCTGTCCGACGATGATCGGCGGACCCGGTTCAGCCTCCAAGCTTGCCAAGCTGATCCAGCATCGTGCCCTCTGTCAGGATCTGCGGCAGTACCGAGGGGGCGGCAGGACCCGGCGGGTAGAGCACATACAGCGGCACCCCGTCCCGGGCGTGCCCGCGCAGGAACACGGTGATCTCCGGGTCCGCGCGCGTCCAGTCGCCCTTGAGATAGGCCACGTGGTGCTCGGCGAAGGCGCGGCGGACGCTGGCCGGCGAAAGGGCGACACGCTCGTTCACCAGGCAGGTCACGCACCAGGCGGCGGTCATGTTCACGAACACCGGGCGCCCCTCGTCCCGCAATGCGGCAAGCCGGGCGGCGGAGAACTGCTCCGCGCCTTCGGCCGCGGCCTGGATGGGCGCCGCGGGCGCCGCGCCGATGCCGGCCAGAACGGCGACGGCGCCGAGCATTGCTGCCAGCGCCACGCCGCCGCCCAGCCGCCGCCCACGCCGCCCCGCCGCCTGCGCC
>CAXSHI010000482.1:0-2268 GCA_964236755.1 uncultured Acetobacteraceae bacterium | reverse complement strand
GAACGCAGCACCTGGGGCTTATCCAAAGACCTTGAAAGGGGTGGCTCTCAGGACCGGTCGGACTGGGTGGAATGGTGCTTTGGCCCGGCCCGCGGAAAGGGATCTGGGCGATCATGGTGGACGCAGGCTCGGCCGCGCCGGCTGCGAGCGGCGACATGAGGGCGAGAACCAGCGCCGCGGCCGAGGTTTTCTGGTGCACTCCTGCTTTCCTCCATTGGTTGGTCGGGGTGCGCGTCCCGCGCCGCTCTCGTTGTGGGCCGGGTCCGAGGCGGGCCTTACCGGGCCGCTTCCGGCAGCGGACGGGCCTGATCCGCTTCCCGCATGAAGGCGTCCGCAACGGCGTTGAATTCCTCGGCGCCCGCGAGCTGCACGAAGTGGTTGGGCGAGCGCACGATCACGTGGCGGCCCCCCATCAGCTTGGCAGCGGACGCGCCGACCGCGTCGAAGAACGGGCTCCAGCCACCGGTGACGACCAGCACCGGGATGCGCGCCCGTGCGACGGTCTCGGCCGCCTGCCGCAGCGCCGGGACCGGGGCCATGCGCGCCTGCAGCAGCGAGCATCCGAACCGCGTCGCGAGGTCAGGGTCTGCCTCGAGCGCAGCGACCGCCGTGCTCGAAGCGTTGCCGCCCCGCTCCACCGCGCCCAGGCTGCGGCCGAACGCGAGCGCGTAGTCGCGCGGCGACTGCGCGGTCACAAGCATCCCGCCCCAGCGCATCGCGTCGGCCTTGAGGACCGGGTCCGCCTCGACGCTTGGATCGCCTATCAGCAGCATCTGCAGCGCCGGCTCGACGAGGACGAGGGACCGGACGGCGCCGGGCCGGCGGGCGGCCGCCAGCAGCGCCTCGCCGCCGCCCCAGGAATGGCCGATCAGGTTGGCGCCGCCGCCCAGCATGTCCGCGATCCAGACGGCGTCCGCCTCCATGTCGTCCACGCCGCGCGACGGGCTCTGGCCGAAGCCCGGCCGGTCAACGAGCCGCAGCCGCCAGCCCCGCCCCGCGAGCGCCTCCTGCCTGGCGAACGTGCTGGGCCCTCCGCCCAGGCCGCCCTGCACGCCGCCGTGCACGACCAGCACGTCCGGCCCGGCCGTCCCCCACTCGGTGACGTGGATGGGGAGCTTCGCGGCCTCCGCCTCGGGCAGGCGCGGCGGGGCCGGGGCGCACTGGGCGAGCAGCGCCGCGCGGTGCTCGAGTACGTTCGTCATGGACATGGCGGGCCCCTTTGCTGTCTCGGCGGTCGGTTGGCCTCGCGATGTGCCCGGCGCGCAGGCAAGGGCGAGCGCCGTCAGTCCGACGGCGGCGGTTCTGAGCATCGCTTGGCCTTTCTTCGGTGGAATGCTGCGCGCCGGTCAGCGCCTCCGGACGGGCGCGAGGGCGCTCATCCGCGCAGGCGCGGGAACAGGTCGAGCGCGTTGTCGTGCAGGATGCGGGTCCGGGTGGCGTCGTCGAACAGCGCCGTCCCGTCCATCTCGCCCGCGAGCCGGGCGACGATGGGCAAGGGCGTGAACGGCCAATCGCTGCCGTAGAAGATGCGGCCGGGATCGGCGATCTGCAGCAGCGCGGGCGCCAAGCGCGGCAGGGGGTAGCCGGCGAGATCGTAGTAGAAGCTGCGCAAGGTGGCGAAGAAGCGGTCCGGGTCGAGCGGCTCCGGCAAGCCCAGGGCGGGCGAGAGGCCGGCGATGCGGTCGGCCAGGATCGGCACGGCCGCGCCCGCGTGCGGGACGATCAGCCGGATGTCCGGGAAGCGGTCGAACGTGCCGGTGAGCAGCATGTTCGTGACTGCCCGGGTCGTCTCGAACATGAACTCAATCATCGGCCGCGGAAAGCCGAGCGAGAGCGCCTGGCAGCACGGGCATGTGGGCGAGGTCGGGTGCATGAAGACGACGGCGCGCCGCCGGTTCAGCTCGGCGAAGAGCGGGTCGAACCGCCGGTCGCCCATGTAGATCCCGTGGTGGTTCGACTCCACGGCGACGCCGTCGGCCTTGAGCGTGTCGAGCGCATACGTGGCCTCGGCCAGGGCGCCGTCGATGTCGGGCAGCGGCAGGGCGGCGAACAAGCCGAAACGGCCGGGGTGGTCGGAGGCGGCCTTGGCGCCTTCCTCGTTCACCTCCCGCGCGAGCTTGCGCGCCGCGGCGTCATCGCCGAAATGCACGCCCGGCGAGGAGATGGACAACATGGCGGCGCGGATGTTGAGCTGGTCCATCATGTCGAGCGCCATGCCTGCGTCCCAGCGCGGCAGGCCGGGCATGCCGTCGGGGTGCTCGTGCCCGG
>CAXSHI010000481.1:0-2273 GCA_964236755.1 uncultured Acetobacteraceae bacterium | reverse complement strand
TGGGCGACTTCACGACGGTGCGGCTGATGGGCGGCGGGCAGCGGGCGTCGGTCGGCTTGATGATCTCGAACCAGATCGCGCTCCTGCAGTATCCCGCCGCCTGCGCTAACGCCGTGGTGCTGCTGGCGTTGGTGCTGCTGATGATCACGGCCCTGCTGCGCGTCGTCGATATCCGGCGGGAACTGTGATCACCGGGCTGGGCCGCTGGCTGCTGGGCGGGTTCTTCGCGCTGTTCGTGCTGTTCCTGTACGGCCCGACGCTCACCATCGTCCTGCTGTCGTTCCAGGGGCCGGAGGGCGGGCTGACCTTCCCGATGCGCGGAGTCTCGACCGCCTGGTTCGCCCGGCTGTTCCAGCAGCAGGCGGTGGGCGACCTCGGCGCGGCGTTCACCCGGTCACTCACGCTTGCGGCCATGGTGATGGCGGCGACCGCCGTGGTCTCGGTTGCCGCCGCCGTCGCCTTCCGCCGGCGGTTCCGCGGCGCGGGCGCGCTGTTCACCCTGACCGTCGCCAGCCTGATCGTGCCGGGCGTGCTGGTGAGCCTGGGCGTCGGGCTGCTGTTCAACCTCCTGGGCTGGGATGCGTCGTGGTGGAACTCGGCGTTCGGGGCGCAGCTCACCTGGACGCTGCCGTTCGGCCTCCTGATCATGTTCGCGGTGTTCAACCGCTTCGACCGCGCTTGGGAAGAGGCGGCGCGCGACCTCGGCGCGTCGCCGGGCCAGGTGTTCCGTCATGTCGTGCTGCCGATCATAGCACCCGGCGTCGTGGGCATCGCGCTGTTCGGCTTCAGCCTGTCCTACGACGAGTTCGCCCGCACCATGCTGACGGCCGGCAGCACCAACACCCTGCCGCTGGAGATCGTCGGCATGACGACGAACGTGACCTCGCCGGTGCTCTACGCGCTCGGCAGCGTCACGACCGCGGTGTCGCTGCTCGCCATCGCGGCGGCGATGCTGGCGATGCGGGCGCTGCGCCGCCGGGTCGAGCCGGGCTGAGCATCGCTGTACGCGGCCCGATGCCGTAACGCGCGGCGTCGCCCCTCTGCAGCAGCAGCACGTCCATGCCGCCGAACCCCTCGCACATGGCAGGGGAAAGAAGCTGCAACGCCCCGGCGGCATCCAGCGCGAGCATGTCGAAATCCGAGGCGATGCCGCCCAGCGCGTCGGGCGGAAGGCGATGCACCTCCGCCATGACCGCCACGCGGTCCCAGCGGCCCAGCGCGGGGCGCAGGCCCTCCAGCACCTCGGCCTCCAGGCCCTCCACGTCGATCTTGACCAGCAGGCTGCCGCCCAGGCCTGGCCCGTCCAGCCTGGCGAGGACACTGTCGAGCCGGATGATCGGCACCTCGACGGTCCGGTAGTCGCCCGACGTGTTGGCCGCAATCAGGCTGGACGTGCCGGACCAGCGCCGGTCGAAATGCATGGGGATGCGCCCCTCGACGGCCCCCAAGGCGGCCTCGACGACCTCCGACGCGATGCCGCTCTCCGCAAGCGACCGCCGCAGCAGGGACACGAGGTCGGGGTTGGGTTCAAAGGCAAAGACCCGGGCGTCCCGCGGCAGCTCCGGCCACAGCAGCATCTCGCCGTGGTTCGCCCCCCACCTCCAGGATCAGCGATGCAGCCGCAGCACCGCCTGCCACAGCGCCATGCTGCGCCGGTTGACGTTGCCCGACGTCTCCCAGAGCGCAAAGCTGCGCGCGTCGGCGCGGTCCAGATGGAGCGTGCGGCCGTTCGGCATCCTGACGCGATCCGGCCGCCGCACCGCGAAGACGACGCGCAGCACGCGCCGCCGCAGCCGCCAGCACGGCTGGGATAGGGAGATCCGGAGCCGACGTGCCCAGGCCATCAGCCCCCGGTCTTGCCCGACGTCCCGCCCGTGGGCGGGCGGAAGAACTTGCCGACGACCTCCTTGAGCTGGTCTGGCGTCTGCGGCACCAACGACATCCAGGACCGCAGCATGGCGTCCGGCGAGAAGCGGTCGGCGGCCTCGGCCATCTGCGCCTCCATGCGCGCCAAGAGCGCGGCCTGCATGGGCTTCAGGTCAGGCAGGCCGAGGAACTGGCGCGCCTCGTCCGGGGTGCAGTCGATCTCGACGGTGACTTTCATCGGGCCTCTCCTGTGGCTGGGCCGTCCTGCCGCGGCCCTGGATCGAGCGTAGCAGACTTCGCGGCTTGCACGCGCGGAACGTTTTGCCAGGCAGCAAGCGGTGGATCTGAGCGTTGACCCCTCAGGACTCTCCTCATTTTCAAACGGCACCGAACATCTTGCGGAAGAC
>CAXSHI010000480.1:0-2279 GCA_964236755.1 uncultured Acetobacteraceae bacterium | reverse complement strand
GGCAAGGCGTTCCTCGACATGCTGGGCGTGTTCGCCGAGTTCGAGACCAACCTGCGCCGCGAGCGCCAGCTCGAAGGCATCAAGGCCGCGAAAGCCCGTGATATTTACAAGGGCCGCAAACCCACGATCGATCCGGTTGAGCTGCGGCGCCTGCGCGACGAGGAGAAGCTCGGGCCTGCTGCCATCGCACGTCGTCTTGGCATCGGCCGCGCCAGCGTCTACCGCGTGCTTGGGGCGCATAAGCAGGCGGCGTAGCGGCCCGGCTCAGGCATCGGGCTTACTTTGCGGCTGGTAGCAACGATGTTGGGCCATCTCCGTTAAGTGCAGCGTGACAGCCGAACCCGCGAGCGCGCGTTCATCAGACAATACGATGATTTGGGGGAGACTTCATGTCAGATGCCTCGCGACGCGACTTCCTGATCGGCGCCGGCTCAACCGCCCTCGCCGCCGTGACCGGCGCCGGGGCTGGCGCGCAACCAGATGCCGGGGTAGGCCAGAAATTTGACCTCGTGATCAAGGGCGGGGACGTGCTCGACCCGAGCCAGTCGCTGCGGGGCAAGCGCGACGTCGGCATCCGCTTCGGCAAGATCGCAGCGGTGGAGGCGGACATCCCGGCGGAGCGCGCGACGCGGCTGCTCGACGCGGCCGGCACGCTGGTGACGCCGGGTCTCATCGACCTGCACGCGTACGTGTGTCCTTACGGCTCGGCGATCGGCATCCCGGCCGACGAGCTCGTGGCCCACCAGGGCACCACATGTGTGTCGGTGGGCGACGCCGGCGCTAACAACTTCGCCGCCTTCCGCCGCCACATCGCCGCGCAGTCCAGCATTCGCCTTTACGCCTTCGTGCACATCGACAACGCCGGCCTCGTGCCGCCATTCCTGGTGCCCGAGCTGGCCAACATCGACTTCACCCAGGTGGACGCCTGCGCTCGGACCGTCGCAGAGAACGCCGACATCGTGCTTGGCGTGAAGGTGCGCATGTCGAAGAACGTGGTCGCCAGGCACGGCGCCGAGCCGCTCCGGCGCGCGATCATGGCGTGCGAGCGGGCAGGGACCGGCGCCAGGGTCATGTGCCACGTCGGCGGCGTCGAGGCGGTCAAGCTGATGACCGGCATCCTCGACCTGCTGCGGCCCGACGACGTCCTCACCCAAGCCTACTCCGGCGAGGGCAGGTTCACGAACATCGTGCAGGACGGGAAGCTCCTCCCCGCCGCACTCGCCGCAAAGGCGCGCGGCGTGGTGTTTGACGCCGGCCACGGCGGCGGCAGCTTCGACTACACGATGTGCGAAGCCGCGATCCAGCAGGGCTGCCCGCCGGACACGATCTCCTCCGACATCCACGTTGTCTCCGGCACCTCGCCCGGAATGCCGTACCTCACCTGGGTGATGAGCAAGTTCTTGGCACTCGGCTTCACGCTGGAGCAGGTGATCGCGATGGCGACAGCCGCCCCCGCCGGGGTCATCAACCGCGCCGACAAGCTCGGGACCTTGCAGGTCGGCGCGCCCGGGGACGTCTCGGTCCTGGAGCTGGTGGAAAGGCCGGTGTCCTTCGTCGACACTCGACGGAATACCCGCGTGGGGCAGGCATTCCTGAGGCCCGTGCAGACGATCGCCGCGGGCGTGCCGTTCGGGCGTCCGTACAACGCGCCGTTCTCGGTGTCCTGACCGGCTCAGCTCGCACGAGCAGCGCTGCCGAGGTAGGCCGCGCGCACCGCCGGAGTGTGTCATGCTGCACTTAATCGCAAGAATGCACGTTGAGTGTTAACAAGCGTTGAGTCGGGACCCCGCTGGAGTGGGGTCCACCTCGTTGATTGCACTCAGAAACGCGCTGCAGGGACAGGGTCCCGATCGGCGCCGATCGGGACCCTACCTGTCCGCCGTTTCTGGCAGCAAAGCCAACGTGTTGTAGCCGTTTTGGGGGGATCCCGGTTCGGCGCTTGTTCACCGCGCAGTGCGGAACCATCGCATGACCCCGGTGCGCTCGCCTTCCAAAACCGTCAGGGCCACCCTGAGCCGGCTGGTCCAGATGAGGCATTCGGATACGAATGGACCGGCGGACCTCATGCCTCCCCTCATTTCGCTTCAGTGACGGAGGTGGTTGGGGGGCCGCGACGGTTTGAGTTGGATCGCCTGACGGACGGGTCGTGACAAGCGGCTGAGCGTCCTTGCAAGCCGGGCCGGGATGCGGTTCCAGGCCCTGTGATCTGATGCATGGGGCTGGACGATGCCAACCAAGAAGCCGCTCTCGTTCGAGGGCGTCCACCAGTTCCTGCGGAC
>CAXSHI010000479.1:0-2289 GCA_964236755.1 uncultured Acetobacteraceae bacterium | reverse complement strand
AGTCGACCAGGAACACGAACGGCGCCGCGGACCCGTCCAGCACCGGCACCTCGGGCCCGTCGAGTTCCACCACGACGTTGTCCACATCGCAAGCCGCCAGCGCCGCAAGCAGATGCTCCACGGTGCCGACCCGTAGCTCAGGTCGCGCCGGATCAACCAGAAGGGTGCACAGCCGCGTGTCACCGACCCGATCGTGCCGTGCCGGGAGATCGAGGCCGAGATCGACACGGCGGAACACGACGCCGGTGCCGGCCGGCGCGGACAGCAGCGACAAGCTAACCTCTTGCCCCCCGTGCAGCCCGACGCCCCTGCAATGGATGGGCTGACGCAGCGTATGCTCGAAGGCCGGGCCGGCATCGGAAATGTCCGGACGCAGCATCGACCCCAGGGCCGCCTCGGTCATCCCGTCCATTCCGCGCCGCCTCCCCGTGCAGTCCCGCGCCGGCGCTGCACTTCAGCCGGCGGCGCGGCATACCGCGACAGGAGAACGCTATGGCGTCGCCTGCCGCGCCGCCAGTCAAGGTTTATTTCCGAATATTTCTCTGCAACCCATTGTATCTCAACCTCTTTTTGCAGCACACCATCGCGCTGCTCAGGAGGTCTGGCGGCGCAGGAACGCCGGGATGTCGAGTCCCATCTCGTCGGTCACAGTCGGCTGCACCGAGGCGGCCGGCGCGGGCGTCACAGGCGCGGCAGGCTGCGAGCGCGCCTGCTCCGGAGCGGAGAGCGGCATGCTGCGCCGGATCGCCCCGGTCACGATCCCGAACAGGCTGCTGCGCGGCGCGGGTGCCGGGGGCGGGCTGGCCGGCGCCTCGTTGAACAGCGGGCTGCGCGGAACCGCCCGTGTCGACAGCACCGCCGAGGCGGCAGGACGCGCCGCCTGCCGCGCCTCCGGGTCCATCGACACCGGGCGGGAGGGGCTGCCCGCGTTCGCCGGGGCGGACTGACCCGGCTGGCTCTGGCTCGGCGGCGCCACCGGCGCGCCCATCAGCGGCACCGCCCCTGATGGCGCAGACTGGGTCTGCGCCGGGAGCGTCGTGGCAACCGTCGACCCACCGCCCGCCTGCGCGAACTGCGTGGAGTTGCCGCCCTGCGGCAGCGCCATCGGCGGCATCGGCACCGGCGCGCCACCGCCCACCGCCACCAGCCGTGGACGCTGCGCATCGAGCGCGGCCTGCGCCGGGCTCTCGATGCCGGTCGCGACCACGGAGACGCGGATGCGCCCGGTCAGGTGCTCGTCGATCGCGGAGCCGAAGATGATGTTGGCGTCGTCGGCGACCTCCTCGCGGATGCGGTTGGCCGCCTGGTCCACCTCGAACAGTGTCATGTCCTCGCCGCCGGTGATGTTGATCAGCAGCCCGCGCGCGCCCGCCATCGAGGTGTCCTCCAGCAGCGGGTTGCTGATCGCGGCCTCGGCGGCGCGGATCGCGCGGTTCTCGCCCTCGGACTCGCCGGTGCCCATCATCGCCTTGCCCATCTCCGCCATCACGGTGCGGATGTCGGCGAAGTCGAGGTTCACCAGCCCGGGTGCCACCATCAGGTCGGTGACGCCGCGCACGCCCATGTAGAGGACGTGGTCGGCCATCTTGAACGCCTCCTTCCAGCCGGTGCGCTCGTTGGCAAGCCGGAACAGGTTCTGGTTGGGGATCACGATCAGGGTGTCGACGTAGCTCTGCAGCTCGACCAGCCCGGCCTCGGCGGCCTTGGCCCGCCGGCCGCCCTCGAAGGTGAACGGCTTGGTCACCACGCCGACGGTGAGGATGCCGCGCTCCCTGGCCATGCGCGCGATCACCGGCGCGGCGCCGGTGCCGGTGCCGCCGCCCATGCCGGCGGTGATGAACACCATGTGCGCGCCCTCCAGGTGGCGCGCCAGCTCCTCGGACGCCTCTTCGGCGGCGGCGCGGCCGATCTCGGGCTTGGCACCGGCGCCGAGGCCCTGCGTCAGGTGCGGGCCGAGCTGGATGCGTCGGTCGGCGCGGCTATGGGTGAGCTGCTGGGCATCGGTGTTGGCGACCACGAAGTCCACGCCCTGCAGATCGAGCGCGATCATGTTGTCGACCGCGTTGGTGCCGCCCCCGCCCACGCCGATCACCGTGATCCGCGGGGTGAAGTCGGTGTGCACGGTTTGCGGGATCGTCAGGTTCAGCGTCATTCAGGAGGTCCCCCAGGGATGGCATCGTTGGTAGCATCGTTGGTGGAGTCGTTGGCGGCATCGTCGTTGGTGGCATCGTCGGGTGGCGGGCCGGCGTCACGCGGGGCCGCGAAGGGTGCGCGCCGGCCTCACGCCGG
>CAXSHI010000478.1:0-2292 GCA_964236755.1 uncultured Acetobacteraceae bacterium | reverse complement strand
CCGAGGGCCTGAGCTTCACCCCGCCCGGCGTGCCGCCGCTGCCGCTGCCCGACGTCCCCGCCGGCGAGGTGCTGGAGGCCGACGACGCCCCCGCCACCGACGGCGGCAGCTTCGCCCCGCCGCCCATGCCGTCCGAGACCTCCGCGGAGAGCCGCGCGTGAACCCCGCCACCCTCTCGCAGCAGGCCGACAGCCTCTCCGCCCAGGCCGCCCACCTCGCCGAGCAGCTCCGCCTGATGACCAGCTCGGCCGTCGCCAGCGGCCCCGCCCTGGCCCCGCTCGGCGCCGCAGTCGAGCCGTTCGTGTTCCTGCTCGCCGTGTTCCTGATGGCCTGCTTCGTCGGCTACTACGTGGTCTGGAACGTCACCCCGGCGCTGCACTCGCCGCTGATGGCGGTGACCAACGCAATCTCCTCGGTGATCATCGTCGGCGCCATGCTCGCCACCGGCCTCGGCCACGGCATCGCCGCCCCGCTGTTCGGCTTCCTGGCCGTGGTGCTGGCCAGCATCAACATCTTCGGCGGCTTCACCGTGACGCAGCGCATGCTGTCCATGTTCCGCGCGCGAAAGTAGACACAGAGCATGTCCCCCAGCCTGACCGCGCTCGCCTACCTCGTCGCCGCCGTCCTGTTCATCCTCGCACTCCGCGGCCTCTCCCACCCCTCCACCTCGCGCACCGGCAACCGCTTCGGCATCGCCGGCATGGCGGTGGCCATCGTCGCCACCCTGCTGCGCAACGGCATCTCCGGCCAGGGCTACGTCCTGATCATCGCCGGCATCGCCATCGGCGGCGCCATCGGCGTCGTCGTCGCGCGCCGCATCAAGATGACCGCCCTGCCACAGCTCGTCGCCGCCTTCCACTCCCTGGTCGGCCTCGCCGCGGTCTTCGTCGCCGCAGCGGCGCTGAACGCCCCCGTCGCCTTTGGCATCGGCATCCCCCGCCACATCCACACCGAGAGCCTGGTCGAGATGTCGATCGGCCTGGCGATCGGCGCGATCACCTTCACCGGCTCCCTCGTCGCGTTCGCCAAGCTCCAGGGGCTCGTCAAGGGCAACCCGCTGACCTTCAAGGGCCAGCACATCCTCAACGCGGGCCTCGGCGCGCTCGCGGTCGTCCTGATCGTGGTGTTCGTGCTCACCTCCAGCCAGGTCGCCTTCTGGCTCGTCGCCCTGGTCGCCCTGGCGCTGGGCTTCCTGCTGATCCTGCCGATCGGCGGCGCGGACATGCCCGTCGTCGTCTCCATGCTGAACAGCTACTCCGGCTGGGCCGCCTGCGGCATCGGCTTCACCATCGAGAACCTCGCGCTCATCATCACCGGCGCCCTGGTCGGCGCATCGGGCGCGATCCTGTCCTACGTCATGTGCAAGGGCATGAACCGCTCGATCTTCAACGTGCTGCTCGGCGGCTTCGGCACCACCGGCGGTGGCGCCGCCGCCGGTCCCGCCGGCGCCCAGGGCGAGCGTTCCGTGCGCTCCGGCAACGCCGACGACGCCGCCTTCATCATGAAGAACGCGAGCAAAGTCATCGTGGTCCCCGGCTACGGCATGGCCGTGGCGCAGGCCCAGCACGCGCTGCGCGAGATGGGCGACGTCCTCAAGGCGGAGGGCGTGGACGTGAAATACGCCATCCACCCCGTCGCCGGCCGCATGCCCGGCCACATGAACGTGCTGCTCGCCGAGTCCAACGTGCCCTACGACGACGTCTTCGAGCTGGAGCAGATCAACTCCGAGTTCGCCTCCGCCGACGTCGCCTTCGTCATCGGCGCCAACGACGTCACCAACCCCGCCGCCAAGACCGACAAGACCTCCGCCATCTACGGCATGCCCATCCTGGAGGTAGAAAAGGCCGGCACCGTGCTGTTCATCAAGCGCTCCATGGCGTCGGGATACGCCGGCGTGGACAACGAGCTGTTCTTCCGGCCCAATACCATGATGCTGTTCGGCGACGCCAAGAAGGTCACCGAGGAGATCGTCCAGGCTCTCGGCAAGTAGGCAAGCAAGGCTGGGCTCTGCCCAGACCCGCCAAAGGGCTCGCCCTTTGGAAACCATTCCGAAGGAGGGGCCGGGGGCGCGATCCCCGGCCTCTCCCGCATCCGGACCGTCACGCCGGAACAATGGACGGCAGTGGGCCGGTTGCGAACCCACCCACGTCGTCATGCGGCAGGCAAGGCCGGGCTCTCGTCAAAGCATGGAAGGTTGACCAGCATGCGTATCCCCCTTCGTGTGTCGGCCGTCATGCTGCTGACGGCCCAGGCCTTGGTGGTGCCGGCCTGGGCAGGAGGGGCGCCTGGGGG
>CAXSHI010000477.1:0-2296 GCA_964236755.1 uncultured Acetobacteraceae bacterium | reverse complement strand
AGAAGCAGGTTTGCTGGGGGCGCCGCATGATCCCGACCGATTTCGATTATGCCCGCCCTGCCTGACGCTGTTGCACGGACCGGGCCGATAACGCGGGCTGGGCCGACGTAACAGGCTTGCCCGTTCACTGATCCCTGGATGCTCGGTTTGCCGCTCAAGCTCAACCAGGACCGCCGTCACCACATTTCCAAGCAGAAGCGCCGGGTCACGAACTCGGCCGCCTACGATGCGGCCCTGCGCCAGCGCGGCAGTTTGACGATCTGGTTCACCGACAAGGCGGTCGCGGCGTGGAAGGCCTCGCCACGCACGACCGCAGGCGGCCAGCCCTGGTATTTTCCTTTGGCAATCCTGACGGCGCTGACGCTGCGGGCCGTGTTCCACGTGGCGCTGCGCCAGACCGAAGGCCTGATCGGCTCCACCATCGGCCTGCTCGGGCTCGATCTGGCCGTGCCCGACCACAGCACGCTTAGCCGCCGGGCCGCGACGTTGGAGGTGCCACTGGTCGAGAAACACGGCACGACAACACGGCGATCCCGGCGCACGCTGCACATCGGCGTGGACGCCGGAACCGGCCAGATCGTGGCAGTGGCGCTGACCCGGAAGGAGGTCCATGACGGCTCCCAAGTGGGTCCCTTGCTCGACCAGGTGGCGGCATCCGTGGCCTCGTTCACCGCCGACGGCGCTTACAACCAGGACAGCGTGTCCAACACTGTCGCCCAACGTCATCCCGACGCGGCGATCATCGTGCCGCCGCGGTCCACGGCGGTGCCGAGCGACACGGCCGAGACCGGCCCCACGCAGCGGGACCGCCCTCTGCAGTTCATCGCCAAGCACGGGCGAGCGTCCTGGCAAAAGGCGTCCGGGTATACCATCCGTGCCCGAGCTGAGGCGGCCATCGGCAGGTTCAAGCAGGTGATCGGCAACGGGCTGCGCTCACGCACAGACGAGCGTCGGGCAACCGAGGTGGACGTCGCCGTCCAGGCGCTCAACCGCATGCTGGCGTTCGGACGCCCGATCTCCGTCCGCATCGCCTGAAAACAACCGGGGCTGGGGTAATCGCGCCCATACCTCTGATCTGTGCAACACGACCGCCCAGGCATGGAGGCGTTGGGGCGCATCCGACGGGCGGGCCGGCACGGCGCTCATCCTGGCTGACGGCCTCGGGGCAGCAGCGCGCCCAGGTAGAAGCGCCGGGGATGGAAGACCAGCAGGACAATCGGCGCAAGGTAGGTTCCCGGAACATCGCCGGCGATGCCGAGATGGTCCCCCATGCCCGGCGTGTGCAGCGCGTCGATCAGCATGGCAGTCGCGTGGAACGCGCCGGAGACGATGGTGAAGTCGATCAGCGGCAGGAAGCGCACCGGGTCCCGCGCGCCCCAGACCAGGAACAGGCCCAGGGTGACGTAGACGGCGATGAACATGTGCTCGAACGCGACGTTGCGTCCGGGATAGTCCCACACCCAGCCGGCTTGGCTAAGCAGCAGCGCCTTCGGGTAGAAGACCGCGTAGGCGAGGCCCATCGCGATCATTGCAATGCTGGACGCGCGGTGGTCGCGCGAGATCAGGCGCATGGTGTTCTCCCTGGAAGGTTGCCGAGCCGGGATCAGCTACGTATATTTACCGGGTAGGATACACGCCGAGGATGTGGATGCAAGAGCAATCGACGAAGGAGCGCCTGCTGGCTGCCGCCGACCGCTTGTTCTACCGGCAGGGCCTGCGCGTGGTCAGCATGGACGATGTCGCCGCCGCGGCCGGGCTGACCAAGCGCACGCTCTACTACCACTTCGCGTCCAAGGACGTGCTGATCGCCGCCTACCTCGAACGCCGTCTCGCGGAGGCGCGGCACGCCATGGCGGATGACCCGAACGAAGCCGCGAAAGCCCGCATCCTGCGCGCGTTCGCCGACCTGGAGCGCGCGGTGTCGCACGAGGCGTTCCGCGGCTGCCCGTTCGTCAACGCGGTCGCCGAGCTGAACGACCGCGCCCATCCTGCGACCGCGCTCGCGGTGCGCTACAAGGAAGACCGGCGGGCTTGGTTCGAGGGCTTGCTGCTGCGAGGGAATGTGCCCCGGCCGGAAAGCGTCGCCGGCTATCTCATGACATTGTGGGAAGGTGCGATTGCCCGTGCGCTCGTCGCCGGCAACGCTTGCGTCGTGAAGGACGCGCGGGATGCTGCCGCGGCACTGTTGGCTGGAGCACCGTAGCAGCCATCGGCCCTGTGACCACTTTCTACATGTCCGGCATCATGTAGCAGTTGCCACCACGCCTTTGTTCCGCGGGGCGGGACCGTCCGGCTA
>CAXSHI010000476.1:0-2306 GCA_964236755.1 uncultured Acetobacteraceae bacterium | reverse complement strand
CCAAGGCTGCGATGCTTCTGTATCGCAGGGGCGCGCTCTGCGAGTACAGCACCGGGGTAGCGCTGGTCGACGAGGAACCGTATCTCGACAGGTGCGCGGCTCTTTGGGCTCGGTATTGGGATGGTTCTTACGAGAGCCACGCCAAGTTCATGGACCGACTGGCCTACAAGAGAAATCCGTGGAGATGACGGCGACCGCGCACGATCGGAAGGCCAAATCGCGACAGAGGCGTCTGCTGGTCGGACCGCTGGCGGCTCTGGTGGCAAGGAGCGCCACAGTCTGTGCTGGTCGCGCCAAGGCCGCCGTGCCACCAGCCTTGGTGACGGGAGCCGAGGCCCGCAGCACCGTGCTCAGCAAAACCGAGGAAGCCACCATTGTCGAGATCAGGCGATGCACCTTGCTTCGATGGCGAACAACCTTCCAGACCATCTGCGATGCCTGCAGAGCCGATCCCGCCCCGTTCAAGATCAACCCGCACCGCCTCATCCCGAGACCAGACATCTAGACCGAGAAGCAAAGCCGATCCGGGGTGCAGCGTCGTCTGCCAGTGTGACGACGGCAGAAATGCTCGGCCAGTGGCACGGCACCGCGTCGCGACCGACGGGCATTTTAACTGCACCAGCGGGGTCACGAGAGGGCGCGACGGGATCGTTCCTTCTCGCAGAAGGCCAGGCCCCCCCCGGCAACCCATGATCAGATGGCGAGGAACATAGTCGCGTGGAACAATGGCGCTTCCGGCGAGCCGAGGCCCCGGGAGCTGCCGCCTCCTCGCGCCATCGCTCCCAGCTTGCAAAGGAAACGCCGCATGCGGCTGTTCACCCTCGCCTGCATCGTGGTGGCCGCCCTGTATGCCGCGACGGCGTGCGCGGCCTGGGCGTTCCAGCGGCGGCTCGTGTTCCACCCCGATGCGCGCCAGCCGACACCCGCACTGGGGATCGCCGGACTTTGGGTGCTCTCCACGGGCGGTCCAAACAGCCCACACTCCACCGCCTGGTATGTTCCCGCCGCCCATGGATTACCGACGATCGCATACCTGCACGGAAACGCCGGTAACATCGGTGACCGTGAAGGCAGGATGCAGGCCTTCGCGCGAGCGGGCGTCGGGATCCTGATGGTCGAGTATCCCGGCTATGGTGGCGAACCGGGCACGCCGAGCGAAACCGGCCTGCTCGAGGCGGGTCGCCGTGCGCTCGGCTTCCTCGACGCCGAAGGCGTCCGGCCCCGCCACATCGTGCTCTACGGAGAGTCGATCGGAACCGGCGTCGCCACCAGGCTCGCAACCGAGCACGAGGTCGGCGGCCTGATCCTGGAGTCGCCCTACACGAGCATCCGCGACCTCGCCCAGCGGGCGGTGCCCTGGCTGCCCGTGGACCTGCTGCTCACGGACCGCTTCGAGCAGCTGTCGCTGGTTGCACGCGTGCAGGCGCCGCTGCTGCTGCTGCAAGGAGCCAGGGACCAGCTGGTGCCGCCCGACATGGGCAGGGCCGTGTTCGAGGCGGCGAACCAGCCCAAGCGCCTGTGGTCGGCCCCGCAAGGAGGACACAACGACCTCGCCCGCTTCGGGGCCATCGCGGAAGCGATCGCCTTCGCACGCGCGACGGCACGGACGGCGGACCAACCCAGAGCGGTGATGCAGGGATCAAGGGGATGACACGGAACAAGATCCCTGGAACCAGGACCAAGGATGCAGCGCGGCTGACTGCCTTCGTGCTCGCATCGTTGGCAGCCTCGGCGACCATGCCCAGGGCCGCCGCCACCGCCGCCGAGAAAGGCGCCATGTCGTCGTCGCACACCACCGCACAGCGAGGGCAAGCCCTTGCGGAGTCGCTGCAGGGAGAGCTGGCCCGCCGACACCGGGACCCGCATGGTCTTGGCATGGGCAATGGCCCCGGTGTCGACGTCAGCGATGCATTCGCGGCCACGATGCCGAAGGGCATGCCGGAACAGGAAGTCGTCAGGACGCTGCAGGCGGCAGGGTTCAAGGTTCTTCCACCGACTGGGCCCAGGGGGGAGCGGCTGATGGACGCGTCGAAGAAAATGGAGTCGTCGACATACACCGAGACCTGGACGATGGCGGTCATCCGGTTGCACGCTGTCGATGGCAAGCAGCGGCTGATCGACATTAACGCGTCCCTGACCTGGTTTGCGCCCTGAAGCGACAGGACGGCCCGCTCAGAAGACCATCGCTGTTTACTTTAGCAGAACCGGACGAAAGCGGTTGCCTACGTACGAGGCCGATGCGGTGCGGTGATGTAATACCGCTGAGCTTAGCAGTTGACTTGTTGGATGTAGGGATAGCTGCACGG
>CAXSHI010000475.1:0-2309 GCA_964236755.1 uncultured Acetobacteraceae bacterium | reverse complement strand
CGATCGTCGCCGCCGGCTGGCTTGCGGCGACCGCGGCGGGCGCGGGGATCGGCGCGGCAGGAGGCGCGGCCACCGGCAGCATCGTCGGCGCGCTCAAAAATGCGGGCCACACCGACGAGGAGGCGCACTTCTATTCCGAAGGCGTCCGCCGCGGCGGATCGCTGGTCAGTGCCAAGGTGCCGGACAGCCTCGTGGCCGAAGCCGAGTCCGTGCTTCATCGCAACAAGTCGGTCGACTCGACCGCTCGCGGTCAGGCTTATCGCCAGAGCGGCTGGTCGTCGTTCGACGACAAAGCACCGGCCTACACCGCCGACCAGATCCAGCGTGAGCGCTCGCTGTATGATCGCGAGACGTCGCGGGTCTAAGCTGACCCAATCGTCGTCGTGAAGGGCAGGCGCGCCAGTCGAGGCGCGCCTGCCCTTTCTGCATCAGTTCACAATGTACCTGCCTGCTCACCGTTCTTCGGACAAGTCGCCAGCTTGCCCGTCGAGACGGCCATCTCAGCGGTCGCTTTCTTGCTCTCCGGCCAGGGCCCCGCGAGGCAGAAGCGGACTCGGCTGCTGCAGTTTCCAAACTATCAGCCTGCCTGCTCGTGTAACGAGCTGCGCCAACTCGGTATATACCGTGGTGCCGAACTGCTGCGCCATTTTTTCGCGGTAATCTGTGGGTCGGCGTTGGTGCCGATCGCGGGGCACTGGCTCAACGCCTCGTCCTCGCCTGCGCTGGCGTCCAGCACCCCGTCATCCGGATAGCTCGCTCGGGCTACCCGACGGTTTCGCAACGGGCCGCTGCATGGATTAATCAAGTGCTCCGTCGATCGCTCCGGCGTCGCTGTCGATCGCCTCTGATCGTGAAGCAAGATCAGACGAAACCCCCATTTGAGGGGAGCTCCCAAACATCACAGTTTTCCAGCGTACCCTTACTCGCGCCGACAGCGCGCAAGCGGTGGCAATCACCATGCCGAGCACAACAGGGCCAAGCCAGACGACGGCCACGAGGCAAAGTAGCATACGCAGCATATTACGCTCAGACACGCCCCCTGTGGCCGAACTAGCCGTTAGCGAATGACGGCGGAGAGGACCTTCGGCCGCCAATCTCCGGAACGTGTTTCCGGTCTTCGGCTCCCATGCGCCTCGTTTAGGTGAGCTGAACTAACCTGTTTATGGGTTGAGAGACGGTCTCAACATGCCAAAATGGGATCGTCGCGCCAGACTATCCTGGGGCAACTGTCCCGCTTCACGCCTGATCCGACGGTTACGCTTGTGGATAGGCCTGCTCATATCCTTTGCGAGGTCACGATCAGCGCCGGGCGGCATTGGTCATTTTTGAGACACATCCTACCCTGATTTAAGTTTGTGTTAATGGCTCAAGCTGTGCTAGTTAAGATTCGTTAATACTTTCACTTCAACAGTAACGGGGACCTACATATGAAACTCCACCCTTGGCTTTTGACCACCGCTGCCCTGCTCGGCGCGGCGACGATTTCCGCACCGGCCCTGGCGGCTCCGGTCGGCAACGGCACCGTCACCGTGGCGGACCTCTTTGTCCCGTCGGTTAACCTGACCGCCTCGACCTACACCGCCTCGTCCGGCACCACCTTCGAGGTGCTGGGCACCGGTGCCTTTACCGGCGTGACCGGACTCAACGGCGTCGAAAATGGCACGCTCTCTTTCTCGAATGTCGTCGGTACCACGATCAACCAGACCGTGAACAACTTCTTCACGTTCGCGGACGGCCTGGGCAGCAGTTTCAGCTTTACGCCCACCAGCGTGACCACCCGGACCTACAACGTCACTCCCGGCGTGACCTCCAGCATCTCGCTGTACCTGCTCGGCAACACCTCCGATGCAGCGCGCGGGTTCGATCCGACGCCGACCTCGCTGACGCTGAGCTTCAATAACACCGGCGTGTCTCCATTCTCGTCGGCCGCGACGCTGTCGATTCCGCCCGCGGGCGTCGGCGCGGTTCCCGAACCCGCCACCTGGGCGATGTTCATCCTCGGCTTCGGCGCGATTGGTTACGCCGTTCGCAAACGCAAGACGACAGTCGCGCAACACTCGTTCGCGTAACAGCGCGAAGCTCTTCAGGCCGCCAGCCTTTCGGCTGGCGGCCTTCTTGTGTCCGTAGCTCCTTGTGCTCGTTTCGGGTCCAAGCCGATAAGATACCGCTCGGATAGCCGCGTCCGTTGATTACCCTATCATCACGCCTTTCCAGTTTCGGCGCTCGCGCGTTTTCGCCGGAGCTGGCACTGGACGAACGGGCTTGGTTGCGACCCGGTTTTCAGTCAAACTCCTGAGCCGCACCCGCGC
>CAXSHI010000474.1:0-2311 GCA_964236755.1 uncultured Acetobacteraceae bacterium | reverse complement strand
ACGGCCGGATGCGCGAGCGTAGCGTAGTCGAAGGTCATCTGCGCCGCCCCATGTCGCGCGCAGAAGCTGTTAGCGCGGGTCACGGTGTCGCGAGATACGGTGCCTCCCGGGCTAGCCGCGTGACGGCCATTCACGGTTCCCAGTTGCCCAAGGTGCGGTTTACGGTCCTTTCTCGCCATCGCCGCTCCCGTTGCTTACGGCGAGCACTGCGCGCCTTCAACTGCTCCGCACGCCGCCGGGCGCGGACCAGCAGGACGAGCACCACTGCGCCAGCAATTACTGCCGCAATCAGGAAAAGCGCAAAGACAGACATCGCCGCTCCGTTTCTCTGACGCATGACAGTGTCGAGTTGCTCGCGCAACTCAGACGGCGGGGGACTGTCGCCCAACAGGGCGAGCAGCTCGCCAACTCGCGCCATGTAATCGGGCACAGGGGTAATAAGCGGAAGCGGTCGCATCCAGCCGGTCAGGGCAACGAGCGCTCGCGCCAAGCCATTGTTCATACCAATGCATGTGAAGGGCATGATAAGTTCGTAAGAATGCGAGCTGGAGACGGGGAGAAATCAAGGGGCGACGCTTGCCACTAGTGCCGTTTCTACTTTGCTGGCGGTGAACTTGCTGCGTTGCTGCTCCGGCGTCCCGGATCCTGCGATCAAAACCGATATTGCTGTCGTCTCCCTTCGTGACCTATCTGGACCGATGCGCATCTTCACCATCGGCTACGAGGGCAGCACGCAGGCCGATGTGGTCGCGACGTTGAAGGCGGCAGGGGTCGAGTTGCTGGTCGACGTCCGAGCGGTTCCTCTGTCGCGTCGGCCCGGCTTCTCCAAGAACGTCCTTGCCAACGGCCTGCGCGAGGCGGCCATCGACTATCTCGGGCTCAAGGCGCTGGGTACACCGCCGGAGGGGCGGGAAGCCGCCCGGCGCGGCGATCACGCCCGGCTCGCCGCGGTGTATGCGGGCCAGCTCAAGCTTCCCGAGGCGATGCTTCAGGGCGCGCAGCTGCTCGAGATGGCGGCGGAGCGGGCCACCGCGCTGCTGTGCTTCGAACGCGACCCGCACGGCTGTCACCGCTCGCTGCTGATCGAGGCGATCATGCCGGACGCTACGGTGATCGACCTGTTCGTCTGACCATGCCGTGGGTCACAAAGGCCTGACGATCTACTTCGACGGGGGTTGCCGACCTAATCCGGGGTCGATGGAGACCAGGGTAGTCTTTTGCCCCGGCCCGACCTGGGCGGGGGCGACGACGTCGCCGAATGGCTGGCGCCACGCCATGGCGTCGAACCGGCGATCGCGGCCGGCGCTTGGGACATGATGCTGGTGGGCGACTCCATAGCGATCACGCAGCAGGCGCGCGGGCGACGGCGCTGCAACGACGGTCTGGATCGCCGTGTTCGGCCGATCGTTCGCACGCACGACATGACGAGGATCGGTCCGTACATCATCGCCATTGATGACGTCTCATTGGACACAATCCGAAGATCGAGGGCTGAGTTCGATCTGCGGCTCTCAGAGCTGCGTGCCTTCTTCAAAGGCGGGACGTGCTCGCTCCCGGTGATGCGGTGAGCAGGACCAAAGCAGCTTCGTCATACGGCAGGGTTTCGGAGCGCGTCGACCATCCCACGCACCCCGTTACGCCCGACGGCCGGTATTTCGTCGTGCGAGGCCGACTCTGGCGGCGTTCCGATCCATCGCTTCCGAATGAGCGGCGGGCGTCGCTGGTGGCCGAGCTGATGGCGGCGAGGCGCAGGGTCGGCGGCGCGCTACGGAGCGACGACCCGGTCGCGTTGGCGAACGCGCGTGCCGAGGTGGATTGCGCCAGAATCGCGCCCGGCGAGCGCGGTCCCGTGTGGTGGGGCGATGTGGCGCACCAGACCTGAACCGGCACATGGCCGCGACCACCGGATATGCCGAATGGTTTGGGTCGCTTGAGGATGCGAGATGACCTGCGATCCTTCTCCCGCATCGCCGAGCGAGCAGTGGCCGCCCTGACCGATTTGCACGACAAGCTTTAACCGGGAGGACGCGCGTGCTTCACTTTTACGGCCAGGTCGTGATCGGGACCAAGGCCGCCGGGACAGTTGCGGCGCATCTCCCGGCAGACGACGGCGATCCGCAACGCGCCGCGAAGAGTTGGTCGTGATTTTGGTGCTACCGAACGCGCCTGTCGCGCCGCCGTCACCAAAGCCGAGTACCGGAGGGCCGGAAGCGAGGACGTGCGTGACATCATCGACTAGCCCACTCGTCGCGGACGAACTCGTTGATTGCATCGCAACTGGTCGAGATCCCACGGTCCATGACCTGTTTGC
>CAXSHI010000473.1:0-2322 GCA_964236755.1 uncultured Acetobacteraceae bacterium | reverse complement strand
CATCCCAAAAGGAGCAGCCACCGGATCACCAGAGACACCCCAATCACCCCATCTGAGGAGATACTTTGCAGGAGAGCAGAAGGTCGCGGTCGTCTTCCCGCAGCTTCAGGGTTCGGGCCGGGCAGAGAGCGACACGGTGGGCTTCCGCGACCGCACAAGGCCGGCAACGTCAAGCTCGTGACCGAACAACATGGCGAGCCGGGCGTGCCACAGGACCTCCGTCTCGTTGAGGATGCGCTGCAGACCCACCCCAATCTGGAAGTCATCTGGGGCGACACGGCCGCAGCGGAGGCGGCAGTCAGCGCGATGGTGGACGCCGGGCGCGAAGATGTCGCAATCATGTCGTCCTATGAGAACCAGACGATGATCAAGCTCGTCAAGGAGGGCCAGGTGCTCGGCTTCGCGACCGAGTATCCGGTTATCATGGGCCATGCCAGCGTCGATCTTGCGGTTCGTGCGCTTGAGGAACAATCCGCCATTAGGTAGCAACCACACCAAGCGCCTGCTCCCGATAACCTATTGATTAGACTACAATGATTGCCCTTCACAGACAAGGGCAACCCTATGACCGACTACGTTCTCGCGGGCCTCACAAAGCGCCGCGCCGAGCTGGCGGGCGAGGCTGAAACGTTCCGCGCCCGGCTGGCGCAGATCGCGACCGACACGGGCCACCTTGACGCCGTGATCCGCCAGTTTGACCCGGATTACGACCTGGGCAGCATCCGGCCCAAGCGTCCGCGCACGCAGGATGCGGCGGGGCGCGGCGACATGAGCCGCTTCATCATGAAAGTGCTGCGGGAGGCTACTGAGCCAGTGGCGACGCATGACGTGGTGCGGCGGCTGATGGCTGAGCGTGGGCAGGACGTGGGGGATCGGCGGCTGGTGAAGAACACGATGAAGCGTGTTGGGATGGCGTTCAGCCGGCAGAAGGCAAACGGGACGGTGCGGGCGATCCAGGGGGCGGGGCCAGTGACGTTGTGGGAGGTGGTAGGGTAATTTTTGTGGGAAAGTGAGCCAACCCTCTCGAAGGAACTCGCAAGGGTTGCCATGTATGATAAAAAGTCCGAAGGTCTTAAAGGGGAACGTGAATGCCTAGCCTGCCAATCGATAGCGACCGAGAGCAGGCGGAAACGGTGATCGAGGAGATCACTGGCAGTCCGATTGCCCAACTTACATTCAACTCAGCAATCACACGGACCACGGCAACTGAAATCCAGTGTGTCGTAAGTTTTGGTCAGCGACCTCTCGCTCTCTTCATAGTAAGCCCTACAATGGCCAAAACGCTCGCTGAGGCCCTCATGGCTCGCGTTCGAGACTATGAAGACCTTGTTGGTCAACCGGTGCTTTCCTTGGCAGAAATCGCAAACGTCATTCCTAAGCCGCTTCCATGACAGAAACTGAACGAAAAATACGAGACTTTGCAAATTTACCTAATGGCTGGCATTACGGCTCTGGAAAGAGTCCGAGTGCTGAAAACATTGAACGTGGCGTGTTTTACAGTCACCTGTTCAATTTATATGGGTTTTCGCGCACTAATGCTTTTCCAGGGATTGATGGTGAAGTTATGGTTACAGCTTATGCTGATGACCTATATCTAGAAATACTCATTGAAACTGATGGCAAGTTGCGATTTGTGCATGAGAAAGGCGATGAGACCATCCTTTACAAGGAAGGTTTGTCTAACTTGTCTCTGATAAGCGAACTGGCATTTGCTGTAAATAGGGCAAGTCAAGCAGAATGGCGTTCGTCCGTGTCATCAATCCGCGACACCATTGGGACCCCGATAAGCCAGGGTTCAAAGACTTGGCATTTCGCTATCAACAGGCCGCCGATGGCACAAAGGGACTTTCCTGTTTCGACCTTCAATGTTCCATCGCTTCCAGCGGAGGACCATGCCAACACATCGAACAATTCTATAAGCAACTATCTTCAGAACCCGCTGTCTTCTGGACGTTTGAACAACAAGACACGCCTGCCGGCAGCCGCATAGATCAGAAAACAGAAAACAACGACCATTGCCATTACAATCTGTCTGGAGCATCGGGCGAACAATTGCGTAAGGTCACTAAAAAGTGGAAACCGGAAGACATGTCTGTTTGTGATCCTTCAGGCACCCGGCCAGCCACCGCTGAAGAGCTTACAAGACTAGCGCGCGTCGGTTCTGCCAATACCCCTTCCATTGCCGGCTGACCGGATGCGCCAGCGCCGCAGCCGTCGCGGCCTGATGCAGCGCCCCGTTCGGCATCCGGCGCCCGTCCTCGCGCCAGGCCATCTCGACGGCGTAGGCCAGCAGGTACTTGCCGCTGATGTGGTGGTGCTGGC
>CAXSHI010000472.1:0-2326 GCA_964236755.1 uncultured Acetobacteraceae bacterium | reverse complement strand
TGGACTCCAAAGGCCTGCCTTTGGCGGAGTTTGAGGCAGAGCCTCAACCTTTCTTACTTCACCGGTCATCAAAAAGGGCCGTTGGTATTAGTTAAGTTTGTGACAAAACGAGAAGGTCTTCTCTTCCATATCGACACGTATGTTAGAATTATTGGGTTCAATCAAACTACACTGCATGAACTTTTTACCCTTGAACAAGGTAATCACCTAGCCTTCCATGCCGTCCGTTGTATG
The DNA here is from genome assembly GCA_964236755.1 of uncultured Acetobacteraceae bacterium. Classification (GTDB taxonomy): domain Bacteria; phylum Pseudomonadota; class Alphaproteobacteria; order Acetobacterales; family Acetobacteraceae; genus CAHJXG01. Next base: position 2,092 of record CAXSHI010000472.1, on the reverse strand, counting down.
AATAAACCAGCCATTATCAAGAAGAGTATTGAGCGGTGTCGTGTTCACCTCCTATTTTGCCTCGGGAACATAGTATGACATATTCTGTTCCGCAGAAGCCGTCTTGATAGGCGACACACGTTGTACCGTGTAAGCTGCACCGATCATAGCAGGTGCCATTAGCACCGCAAAAAGAATTGGCTTTGGCATTGTCAGCCTCCTGCATCAAGAAAGGTTATAGGATCAACAGCGCCGTTGTCTGTCAGTGGCGATAGCACCCGCCGAAGCGGCCTGGGCGCGAACGTGACAAGGTGCGCCAGAAGGTCAATGCCGGCAGCGGCCAACCGGCCAGCTGGCGGCGTGCTATCCTCGACGCCGAGCTGCCGCAGGATGTGGCGATCGGACCGGCTCGCTGGTTGTGGCGAGCCAAGGCGCGGCGCGATGTGCCGCCCTTTGATGGACAGACCATACAGCTCGCAATGTCAATACCCACACACGGTCGCGCGGATCTCGTCGTGGTCGGCGAGGCGGGCCGCGACGGTCCGGTGCATCCCATCGGTAACGGTGAACAGCTCCGGCAGGCCAGGCACCCGCAGCCCGGTGACGTCGATCGGGTGGATGGGTTCACCCACGGCGAGCTGTCTTTGCGCGGCCTGGAGCTTCTCAGGGTGCCAGGCCTGCGCCAGCACCAGACGCGGGTTGATCCTGCGCTTTTCTGTTTCGTCCCCCGCGGTGTCCACGTCCCAAGCGTGCTGCAGGGCAGAGTCGAAGCTCGTCACCGTGAAAGGCCCGATCACTGCGAACAAGCCGACGTGAGCCTGGTCGTCGCTCGAGGTCAAGTCGCGCGGGACAGCCTTGTCCCGAACGCCGAGACCGAGCTGCGCGAACAAGGCGGCGGTGAATGGTGGGGCCTAGTAGCGCATGACATCGGAACATGAACGATGAAGAGGCGGAAGGGCAGGGTGCGCGGCTTCGCGCGCCCGCTTTTTCTGCGGCGCCGCAGGCACCGCCCCAGCAACCTAGGGGGTCCGGTAGCAGCGGAACGTAAAACCTACGTAAGCGCGGTCGCGTGACGTTGCGGAGCGTGTGTCGCGGAACTTAGGAGTTTCGCGACTACGGGCGCGCCCCCTTGGCCCGGCGTGAGACGCGGCGGCCGCGAACCCTGGCAAGCAGATCACGCGGTGGTTCCAGGACGAGGCCAGGGTCGGCCAGAAAGGCCGCACCTGCCATCGCTGGTGGCTGAAGGGGCAGCGTCCGCCAGGGCTGTGCGACCGGCGCTTCACCTGGACGCATATCTTCGCCGCCATCCAGCCCGCCACCGGCGAGAGTACCGCGCTCGTGCTGCCGGAAGTCTCGACCGAGACAATGAGCCTGTTTCTGAAGCGCTTCTCCGCCGAGCGCCAGGCTGACGAGCACGCCGTGATGGTGCTGGACCAGGCCGGATGGCACGGCGCCCGTGCGCTGCAGATCCCCGGCAACGTCACGCTGGTGCCGCTGCCGCCCCACGCACCCGAGCTGAACCCGGTCGAGCGCGTCTGGCTGTATCTGCGCGAGCGTTTCCCCTCACACCGACTGCTCGACGACTGCGACGCCATCGTCGACGCCTGTTGCGCCGACTGGAACAGGCTCACGCCAGAGCGCCTCCGCTCGCTGTGCAGCTACCCCTACATCCAACAGATCAATCGCTACGCTCAGCGGTATCAGAGGCTTCAAGCTGCTGCCGCTGCGCTGGCGCATCGAGGCGACGTTCGGCACGCTGAGCAACCGCTGGCATCGCCTCACCCGCAACCTGGAACAAAGCCCGGCCGCTGCCGAGGACGCGGTCAGCATCGCCAACTGCCATCGCCTGCTGCGCGCCTATCACCCGCCCGAATACCGCATCGCATAATCAGACAGGCTTTTAGACAAGTGGATTCCAAAGGCGAGCCTTTGGCGGAGTTTGAGGCAGAGCCTCAACCTTCCTTGCTCCCTGCCCCTTAGACCTCCGCCTCGTCGAACACCCGCCGCACGTCGCCCCCCCAGGCGCCGTGATACCGCGCCAGCCAGTGCTCCGCCTGCGTCGGCCCTCCCGCCACGATCGCGTGCAGCGGCGCCAGCAGCGCCTCCTCGCCCA
>CAXSHI010000471.1:0-2328 GCA_964236755.1 uncultured Acetobacteraceae bacterium | reverse complement strand
ACCCGCCGGCCTGCATGATCGCGGCCGTTGAGATGCGGTCGCTGGCGGCCATGTCCTGCGTTGCGCCGACGCGGCTGCTGTGGGCGGAAATCCGCGCCACCTCTTCCGTCGAGACGCCGGCAGCGCGGGCCAGCTCCTTGAATACCCGCGCGACGGTTCCCGGGTCCAGTGGACCGCCGACATGACCTCCCTTCAAAACAGCACGGAATAGCTCATCGTCTGAAATGCCGGCCGCGTCCACCCATTGCAGCACCAGTCGCATGGTGTCCGGCGCCAGGTAGCGGGTCATGCCTGCGCCTTCCTGGTCGGTTTTGCTACGGCGGACCTCAACTGTCCCGTCGCCGTGCGGGCCGTGGTGCAGGTCCTTCCTGAGAAGCGCCACGAGTTCTGACCTGCGGCATAGGGTGTCGTAGGCCACGCCCAGGAGCGCACGGTTGCGAAGATCTCGGAGGGTTCTGCCGCCGGCGTCGAGCAGCCTGTCGGCCAGGCGACGGTTGATGCCGTCCGCCTGCTGCTGGGCTACCCCGTCCTGCACCGCCATGCGGCGCAGCGCCAGCTTCACGGCGTTGCCATCTGCTGGGTTGGGCAGCTCGGCCGCACGGTGCAGGTGCGAGATGCTGGACACGTAGCGTCGGATGGTGGCGGGCTTCCTGGGCTTGCCATGGCCCTTGTCCCGCATCGCGTCGATGAAGTCAGCGACGGTCTGCGGCGCTGCCGGCAGGGCCACCAGGTTGCGCGCGCCGCACCAGGCGGTGAAGATCGCCGTGTCGGCCCGGATGGCGCGTTCGGTGTTGCTTGCAAACGCTCCGTGCGCTGCGGCAGCATACCGCGCCAGGGTGTCAGCGGGATGCAGCCCGCCACTGTCCGCCTTCACCAGTTCGTCCGTCATGTCCACTCTCTCGTCATGGTTGGACCTTAGCGCCCGATAAGTGTTATTATCAAGCGTAAGACGGGGGCGGGAGACCGGGCAGGGCGGCTCGCTTACCTCGCGGCCAAGCGGCTGCTTGGCCCACGCTCCGACGCTAGGAAAGGCCGCAGCACGCACTTCTTGTAACCAAGCCACTATCTCGGAGTTGCGAAACCATGCATCTTGCGCTCAAATTATGCAACTGCAAAGATGCTAGTCATCAGTAGCTTAGGTTTGGACGTGTCCAAGTTTCGCAAATCAGCGTTATGCAACAAAGCCGGCCTGCGCTTCACCGTGACGCCGGGCCGTGGGACCGCCGTGCCGCCGTGCCGGGCGGCACGGCGGTCCCGGCGAGGATATGGCTCCGTTAGGCAGCGCCGCCCCGTGCTGATAGGCTATCTCTGGGACCGCCCTGGCGGCGTCCCTGCCGAGGCACAGCGCCGCGCGCTGGCTGAAGCAGGATGCGAACAGGTCGTGGAGGAGCGGCCCGGCGCCGAAGGCGGGGACGAGCAGCCCGGCCTGCGCGACCTGCTCGCGCGCCTCGGGGACGGCGACCTCCTGGTGGTCCCGCACCTGGACAGCCTGGCCCGTTCCCTGCCTGGGGTGGCGCAGCGCATCCACCAGCTCGCAGCGGCCAGCGTCGGGCTGCGGAGCCTGGCCAAGCCGTTCGACGCCCCGGCACCTTCCCGGCCCGCCGACATGGCCGCCGCGCACGGGCCGGGCGGCGGCCAGGGAGCAGGCAGCCACGGGCGCAGCGCAGGGGGCCGCCCACCCAAGCTGTCGCCCGGCCAGCAGTTGGATGTCGCTGAGAGCGTCCTGTCAGGTCGGCGCACGGCCGCTGACATGGCCAGGCACTACCACGTCAACCCCGCCACGATCAGCAGGCTGCTGGCGGCCTGGCGGGCGGGCGGGGCGGCACCGGCGCAGGGCGGGCCTGCGGGAGGCGACGGGGTAGGCGCGGACCGGATCGTGGGCGTGCTGCCCCTGTCCGCCCTGGACGGGCGCTTGGCCGTCGTGGGCACCTCCGGGTCGGGCAAGACCTATGCTGCGAAGGGCCTGATCGAGCGAGTGATGGCGGGCGGGGGCAGGGTCTGCGTCGTGGACCCGCTCGGGGTGTGGTGGGGGCTGGGCAGGGGCGCGGACGGCGCTGCGCCGCCCTTCCCGGTAGCCGTGTTCGGCGGCACGCACGCCGACGTGCCGCTTGACCCTGGCATGGGCGCCGCCCTGGGGCGCCTGGTCGGGACGCAGGCGATGGCCTGTGTGGTGGACGTGTCCGACTTCGGTAGCGCCGCAGCGCGACGGGGGTTCATGACGGCGTTTACCAAGGCGCTCTACGCCGCGAACACCGAGCCGCTGCACCTAGTCCTGGACGAGTCGGACCTTTGGGCGCCGCAGCGCACCCAGCCGGACGGCCGGGAGCT
>CAXSHI010000470.1:0-2329 GCA_964236755.1 uncultured Acetobacteraceae bacterium | reverse complement strand
CGAACTCCTCCGCCCCCAGCATGGCCGCGATCACCACGTCGCGCCCGGTCTTGATGCCGCCGTCCGTCCGCAGCCGCACCCGGTGGCGCAGGCGGTTCAGCGTCAGCACCTGGTGCGCCTCAGACAACCCCATCTCCCAGGGAAGCCCGGCGTACTTCACCGAGGTCTGCGGGCTGGCCCCGGTGCCGCCGCTGTGGCCGCTGATGAGGATCGTGTCCGCCTTCGCCTTGGCGACGCCCGCCGCGATGGTGCCGATGCCGGAGCGCGACACCAGCTTCACGCACACCCCGGCGTCCGGGTTGATCTGCTTCAGGTCGTAGATGAGCTGCGCCAGGTCCTCGATGGAGTAGATGTCGTGGTGCGGCGGCGGGCTGATCAGCGTGACGCCCGGCGTCGAGTGCCGAAGCTTGGCGATGAGCGGCGACACCTTGAACCCCGGCAGCTGCCCGCCTTCCCCGGGCTTGGCGCCCTGGGCCATCTTGATCTCGATCTCGCGGCAGGCGTTCAGGTACTCGGCGGTGACGCCGAACCGCCCGGACCCCACCTGCTTGATCGCGGACGACGCATTGTCGCCGTTCGGTCGCGGCGTCGCGCGGGCCGGGTCCTCGCCGCCCTCCCCGCTGTCGCTCCTGGCACCGATGCGGTTCATGGCGATGCTCAGCGTCTCGTGCGCCTCCGGGCTGAGCGCCCCCAAGGAGATGCCCGGCGCCACCAGGCGCTTCCGGATCTCGGTGATGCTCTCCACGTCATCGACCGAGATGGGCCGCACCGCATCCGTGCGGAAGTCGAGCAGGTCGCGCAGCGCCACCGGCTTCTGCCGCCGCACCCCGTCGGCGTAGCGGCGATAGGTTTCAAAACTGTCGGTCGCCACCGCCGTCTGCAAGGTGTGGATCAGCCCGCCGTCAAAGGCGTGCACCTCGCCCTTGCGGCGCAGCTTGTACACGCCGCCCACCGGCAAGGTCGCCGCCTCGCCGTCCCACGCGGCCTCGTGCAGGCCCAGCACCTTGCGCGCGATGCCGGTGAGGCCGATGCCGGAGATGCGCGACTGCATGCCGGGGAAGAACTCGCCCACCAGGGCGCGCGACAGCCCGATGGCCTCGAAGTTGTAGCCGCCGCGGTAGGAGCTGACGACCGAGATGCCCATTTTGGACATGATCTTCAGCAGCCCCTTATCGACGGCCTTTTTATACCGTCCCACCGCCTCCTTCAGCGTCATCGGCCCGAACAGGCCGCGCCGGTGCCGGTCGGCGATGCTTTCCTGCGCCAGGTAGGCGTTGACCGTCGTGGCCCCCACCCCGATCAGCACGGCGAAGTAATGGGTGTCGATGCACTCCGCGCTGCGCACGTTGAGGCTGGTGAAGGTGCGGAGCGACTGCCGCACCAGGTACGTGTGCACTGCGCCCGCGGCCAGGATCATCGGCATCGGCGCGCGGTCCTCGCCCTGCGCCTCGTCCGTCAGCACGACATGGGCGCAGCCGGCGCGCACCGCCTCTTCCGCCTCCCGCCGGATGCGGTCGAGGCCCAGGCGCAGGCCTGTCTCCCCGTCGGCCACCGCGAAGGTGCAATCGACCCGGCACGCCCCCTCCCCCATGCCCGCCGTCATCGCCAGGAACTCGGCGTTGCTCAGGACGGGGCTTTCGAGCTGCAAAAGGTCGCACTGGCTGCTGTCCTCGTCGAGCACGTTGCCGAGGTTGCCGAGCCGGGTCTTGAGCGTCATCACCCGGGTTTCCCGCAGGCTGTCGATGGGCGGGTTGGTGACCTGGCTGAAGCCCTGGCGGAAGTAGTGGTGCAGGCCGCGGTAGCGTTCGCTCAAGACGGCGATGGGCGTGTCGTCGCCCATGCTGCCGATGGCCTCGGCGCTGTCCTCCACCATGGGGTGCAGGATCATCTCCAGCTCCTCCATCGTCGTGCCCACCGCGAGCTGCCGCCGCCGCAGCTCCTCGGCCGAGTAGAGCACGGTCTCCGGTGCGTCGGTCTTGATGATGCGGTCGAGCTTGGTGATCCCGCGCGTCCACTCGCCGAACGGCTGGCGGGCGGAGAGCAGGTCTTTCAGCTCGTCGTCGAGGTAGAACCGCGCCGTTTCCAGATCGACGCCGACCGTCTGGCCCGGCCCGACCCGGCCCTTGGCGACGATCTCGCTTTCGGGGAACTTCACCATGCCGGTCTCGCTGCCGACCACCAGCAGCTTGCTGTCGGTGACGGTGTAGCGCAACGGACGCAGCCCGTTGCGGTCGAGGCCCGCGATCACCCAGCGCCCATCGGTGGCGGTGATCGCCGCCGGGCCGTCCCACGGCTCCATGACGGCGTTGCAGTACAGGAACATGTCGCG
>CAXSHI010000469.1:0-2342 GCA_964236755.1 uncultured Acetobacteraceae bacterium | reverse complement strand
CAAATCACATCCGAGTCAACACTTCGGCGGGGCGGTATAACTGGCTACATCGGACACCCTTACGCGAAAGCCACACTATCTTTATAGTGCCATATGATAATATGGTGAATTGACCTAATAGAGCATAGAATAGTCTGGTAAAGCGGCCCATCAGCTGCGTAACCGCCGTCGAACAGCCACCTCTGCCAGCCGAGCCGGCCAGGGAGGCTGGCCATATGGGAAGGCGAGTACACCAGCAAGGCAAAGGTCGAGATGGCAAAGGTGCGGAGCTGGCTACGTCGAGCATCCATGTGCCGAGTAGACGCTAACGCCATATGGCAATATGGAAATTGTCTGCTATGGTGCTATGAAAATTTGATCAAGCGGAGATAGGATAATATGACAAAGCCGCCTATCAGCTATGGAAGCACCGTCAAACTGACGCTTCCGCCAGCCGAGCCGGCCAGGGAAACCCCTGAGAGGCTCACACAGCGGGTTGAACCAGCCATGCGACCCGAGTCACCTGCAGCACCGCAAGAAGTGCTTGCTGGGCGCCGCAGGCCAATGGAGAGCAAGTCTGATCCGACGGTTCTTTATCTACATCCAGACGGAAAATATGAGTTGAAGCGGTATGCGCTTGCCCGAGGTTCGAAGGTGAAGGTTCACGACCTCATCATGGAAGCTGTCGAGGAATGGGCTGAGCGCCATGGAATTGTGGCCCCATTCCGCGTACCTTCTGAGCGTCCCCGCCGACAGCCATAGTTCCGTTCCTTGATGCTGAACATTTGGGGTCAGCATATGCATGGCGATGGACGGGCTAACGCGCGCACTGGCAGCGGAGCCGGCAGCCACCCGGGTCAACCTTGTAGTGCCGGGATTCGTGACAACTCCGTTGTCGGTCTGCATGGCCGATGACAATCAGGAGGCTAAGTATCAGAAGGGGACTAGTTCCCTGCCTGTTGGTCATGTGGGCGAGCCGGGGGAGGTCGCCAAGGCGTATCGCTATTTTCATGCGCCAGAGCTATAGCACGGTGCAAACGGTGGTGGTGGATGGCGGCAGCGTGCTCGTGTAAGGGGGAGCGTGCGGCCGATCTAGGGGTGGAACACAGGTCGCTTTGAGAGCCCGCGTATGCGCATCCTCACCCTCGAAGAGCATTTCACAGTCCCCACCTTGGTCCAGCGCGGCCATGGTGCATGGATCAGACGAATGGGCGCAGCTGTCCCAGCCGCGGCATGTGGTTGGGCGCATGGACGGCAACGTTCACCTCGGTCGCACGACGCTCGTCGATGCGCCAGCGCAGCCCGTTACCGATTGTATTGCTATGGTTTCTACAACGGCGCCGAAGCGCGCCTGCTGCCGCAACACCTTATCCGGCGGTCCAGGCCGTCAGCTCGTCCACTCGCCAGCTTGCGTCCACGGTGTGAAGGTTCCCTGGACCGCCCAGGACGCTGACCGGCAGCGCCGGAAATGTTGCCCCCTTCCATCCCGGGCCGGGCATGCCCAGGTGGGCGAACTTGGCCCAAGCGCCACGCATGAAGGCGGACAATGCCGTCGCCTCAGGACCGGAACCCACCTTTGCGGCAAAGAACGGGTCGCGGTGGGTGCCGAATACGAAGGGGATTTCCGAGTTGTGCGGCACGCCGTGCGCTGGCGCCGCCAAGGGATGCGCAAACTCATAGAGGTAGACGGGATGACCTGACGCCGCTTGGCGCGCCGCCGCGGCGCGGGCACGCAGGCGGAACACGATGTCGGTGTAGGCCGCTATCCAAAGGTCGAGCGGTGCGGCTGCATCGCCACGGCTCCGTGCTGCGTCGGCATAGGCGTCCACAATGCGCTCCGGCGCCAGCCCGGCCGCTTCGGGGCGGTAAATGGCCGTGAGGTCGCGGACCATGCCGACGAGCTGAGTCTGGTCGGCCGGCGGCTGCAGGCCGGGGATGGGCTTGCTGTCCGGGCCGACCAGGTCATACCAGAACGTCGCCTCTGTCCGGGTGGTGCCGATCAGGAGGGGGATCGCGGGCAGGGCGGCATCGCGCGGCCAGGTTCGCAGCACCGTGCCGTCCAGCACCGGCAGCACGGGAGGCCGTCCCTGGCTCCGCACCATGGCCGGGTCACGGGCCAGTTGCAGCTCCGCCACGTGCAGGGCCGTCGCCGGCAATCGCCGCAGCCCCGGCACGTCGGTGTCAAGCCGCCTGGCCAGGGCCTCCGCGTAGGCGGCAGCGGTGGCGACCTCCGGGAAGCCCGGGGCGCCATGGAGCGACCCGCTCTCGATGATCGCCTTGTGCAGCAGCCCGGCATTGCGGCTGTCCCCGGTGGTGTCGCGTAGGTGGTGGAATCGGGTGGTGGCGTAGTCTCCGGTTCGTAG
>CAXSHI010000468.1:0-2348 GCA_964236755.1 uncultured Acetobacteraceae bacterium | reverse complement strand
AGCCGTCGGTGCCAACCTGGACGACATAGGCGTCGCGCTTGGGGCCAGTTTCCGGGTTCTCCCGCACTTGCCGTGCTGTCGTTGCGTGGTCATGCGGCTTGCAGGACGCGGGCGCGGAGAAGGTCGAAGCCTGCGCGGCCGTACATGGTCCGCTTGATGGTCTTGATGCGGTTCACCTGCCCTTCGACGGGGCTTGTGGTCCAAGGCAGGTCCAGCGCCGCTTGCACGGCATCGCTGTCACGGCCGAGGCTTGCGGCGAAGTTGGCGAGCAGCGTCGTGCTCGCGGCGGCAAGCACGTCCTGCAATGTCTCGCCTTCTTCGCGCCGCAGAACCTGATGGAACCGCTTCGCCACCGACACGGCCTCGGCCAGCTTGGGCGTGTCCGCCAGCAGCCGCGTGATGAACACCCGTTTGGTGTCGGTCAGCTCTTCTGGATCGATCATCAGCAACCGCGCGACACGACGGCCCGTGGGCGGCTGCCACGCGGGCGTACCTGGTGCTGTGTGCGGCAGTCCTGGCCCGGGCTGAGCCTTGCGCCGCCGCGTGGCCCAGGTGCGGACGGTGCCGGGCCGCCCGGCATAGCCTTCGCCGGCCACCTCGCGCCAGAGCCTGGTGGCGTTGTGGCACCCCTCGGCCCAGCGCCGCTCCAGCGTGGGCACGAACGGGTCAAGGTGGCTGCCGCGCCTTGGCTTGCTCCAAGATGGCGCGCGTCCCAGCCGAAGCCAGCTCCGGACGGTCTTGCGGTCGGCGCCGAGCAGCGCGGCGATGCGGCTGATCGACACGCCCTTGCCGTGCAGGCTGGCCACCTCCTCATAGCGCGCCTGCCTGCGGGTCAAGGAGGCGTGGCTGGCCCGCTGCGACGCAGTCAGTGTGCAAGGCGCCGGCTCCGGGACTGCGGCCGCCATGGCTGTTGCCTCACATGCCTCCGCTACCGCCTTTGCCGCACGCCGGATGGCGCCGCTGTGAGCCTCGGCAAGGGCATGCACGGCGTCGCCGAGGTTGCGCAGCATGTGCCAGCGGTCAGCCACCTGCACGGCGTCGGGCGCACCCTGGCGTGCGCCGTCCGCATAGGCGCCGGCGCGGTCGCGCGCGATGATCTCGACGCCGGGGTGCCCCTTCAGCCACGCCGCCAACGTGCCGGCCTGCCGGTCCGGCAGCAGGTCCACAACCTTGTTGCGCTCCAAGTCCACCAGCACCGTCCCGTAGCGGTGGCCGCGGCGCCACGACCAGTCATCGACGCCCAGCACGCGCGGGGTCGGCGGGGTGTCGCTCCCTTTGCTGGATGTCTGCACCATCCGGAGCAGCGTGTCCGGGCTGGTGGCCATGGCCAGCCTTGCAGCCAGCCGCGCGCCGGCCTCGCCGCCGAGTGCCGCGCCGAGACAGCCTTGCAGTTTGCACAGCCGTTCCGTCCGCCGTGCCGCAGCCGCGGCGACGCCGGGTAGGCATTCGGCAAAGGTCTGGCGGATGCAGATCGGGTTCAGGCAGCGGAACCGGCGCACCTGGACTTGCAGCGTCACAGGCCGCCCTTGCCACGGCAGGTCACTCAGCACGCGATTATGGCGGCTGTGGACCCGTGACGAGCAGACGGCACAGCCGGGGCAGGCTGCCGCGTCCTGGCGAGGGGTGGCCACGATGGTGATGCGGTCAGGGGCCGGCAGAACCTGTTGGACCAGCAGCCCGACCGGGATCAAAGGCATGATGCGCTTGGGCACGTTCGGCTTTCAAAGAAGGGCGGTATTCCTCCTATGTGCTCACCCTGCCCCTCAACCGCATCCAACAGCACGGCAAGTGCGGGAGAACCCATTGTTGGTTTGCGGCGGGTGATTGTCATGGCGGGTCGGTCCTCTCTGGTTGCGACGGCTGAGCAGAAGGCGGCGTTGCAGGAGCTGTCGCGGTCTGACGTGCGCGGGGAGGCCGACCGGGCGCGTGCGATCCTGCTGACCCTGGAGGGCTGGACCAGCCCGCAGGTGGCCCAGGCGTTCGGCGTCACGCCCGACGCGGTGCGGCACTGGCGCGGCTGGTTCAGCGAGCGCGGGGTGGATGCGCTGCGGTCCACCCTGGCGGCAGGTCCGTCGCCGGAGCGGGGCGAGCGGGCGCTTGTGGTGGCGAGCCTGTTGCTGCGCCAGCCCGTTGAGGACCGCACCAACTGGACCCTGCTGCGGCTGCGGGCCGAGATCGAACGGCAGACCGGGGCTGCGATCTCCACCTCGCACCTGAGTTCGCTGCTGAAAAAGGGGGGTTCCGATGGCGCCGGCCCCGGCACAGCCTGAGCGGGCGGCAGGACCGCAATGCTGTGGACCGCATGGGCGTGCGCCTGCGGCTGCGTCAGGCCCAGGCGCAGGCTGGCG
>CAXSHI010000467.1:0-2350 GCA_964236755.1 uncultured Acetobacteraceae bacterium | reverse complement strand
AAAGGCCTGCCTTTGGCGGAGTTTGAGGCAGAGCCTCAACCTTGCTTGCTTCGCCTGCCTTGCGTCAGGCCTCAGATCGGCTTCAGCCCCGCCTCGATCTCGCCGCGCCGCTCCTCGAGGAACGGCGGCAGGGCGAGGCGTTCGCCCAGGCTGTCCATCGGCTCGTCGGTGTCGAAGCCCGGCCCGTCGGTGGCGATCTCGAACAGGATGCCGGCGGGCTCGCGGAAGTACAGGCTGCGGAAGTAGTGCCGGTCGATCGGGCCGCTGGAGGCCACGCGCATCTCGCGTAGCCGCTCGTTCCAGGCGCGGTACTGCTCGATGTCGGGGGTGCGGAACGCGACGTGGTGCACCCCGCCCGCGCCCTGCTGCGCGCGCGGCAGGTGCGGCTCCACCGCGACGTGCAGCTCCGCGCTCGCGCCGCCCTCGCCCATGGCGAACACGTGGACCTCGGCGCCGTCGTGGCGGTAGCGGCGCTCGGCGCGCATCCCCATCACGCCGGTCAGGATCGCGGCTGTGGCGTCGAGCGACGCCACGCTGAGCGTGACCGGGCCGAGGCCGCGGATCTGGTGCCCTGACGGGACCGGGCTGCGCGCCCAGGGGTGCGCTGCGCCGGCGCCGCCGTCGTCGACCAGGCTGAGGCGCTGGCCCTCCGGGTCCTCGAAGTCGAGCGTGGCGCGGCCGTCGCGTTCGGCGGGTGCCGCGTGGGTGACGCCGTGCGCGTCGAAGCGTCGCGCCCACCAGGCGAGGGTGTCGGCGCCGGCCACGCGCAGGGCGGTGCGCACGATCGCGCCGGTGCCGCGGCGCTCCGGGGCCGCGGGCCAGTCGAAGAAGGTGATGTCGCTGCCGGGCGAGGCCAGGCCGTCGGCGTAGAACAGGTGGTACGCCGACACGTCGTCCTGGTTCACGGTGCGCTTGACCAGCCGCATCCCGAGCACGCCGGTGAAGAAGGCGTGGTTCGCCGAGGCGTGGGCGGTGATCGCGGTGAGGTGGTGGAGGCCGGTGAACTGCATGGGCCGCTCCTTGGATCGGGCGCGGGCCGGGCCGGTGCCGGACCCACGCCAGGGTCGATCGGGAGGATTGGTCTAGCGGGGCGGGGTGGTGGAGCCAAGCGGGGTCGAACCGCTGACCTCCTGAATGCCATTCAGGCGCTGCGAACCGCCAGGCGAGCGACGGCACGCACGCCGGATATCCCCGGCCAGGCCGAACTTCACCGACGCGATCCCTGGAGTGTCGTAGCCGCGGCTCGCCAGGAGAATCCCACTCGGCATTGCTGCCAGGTGATGCTCAAGCCCCATACGCCCTGGCCCAGTCATCAAACGGCAGGAGCATCCTGGCCAGCACGAGGTCGGGATGACGCGCCATCGCCTTTGCGAAAGGCCCGTCGGCAACGACAAGCTTTGTGGCCCCTATCGCGAGCGCGAACGCGACATACAGTGTGTCATAGGTGGAATGGCTGACGGCCAGGCCGATGTCCAGGGCGACATCGTGCAGGCCCATGTCAGCGGTCGGCGTCGGCGCGAGCTGAGCCCGCAGGAGTGCCAGGCCTTCCCTGGCCTCATCCGGGGTGAGCAGTTTTCGGCGGATCTGGAGCCACAGGACGTTGGTCGCCTCGTTCAGCCAGAAGTCGGGAACAAGCAGATGCTCTCCGCTGCGGACCAGCCTGTCGGCAAGGTGGCTGTCCGGTTCCTGCAGCACCCATTTGAGACCGACCGACGCATCGACGACGAGCGCCAGCGTCAGGCGCCCTTGTCGGCCAGGTGCTCGACCCGGCCATGGCGCGACTCCTCGAGCAGATCGGCGGACGGAGGCGAGCCACGCCCTGCGGTCCGGCGCCGGAACTCGGCCAGGCGCGAGGCCGCCTGTTCCCGGGCGGCATGACCCTCGCCGTCAGCCAGGTTCGCGCGCAGTATCTCGCGGTGCTCCGCTTCCGCAGAGCGCCCGTGCTCGGCTGCACGGACGCGAAGACGCTTCACCAGATCCTCGTCAAGGTTGCGCACGGTCAAGGTCGCCATGGCTGGCCTCCTATGCTGTCAACTGCTGCAATGACAGCATGCTGCCGGTCTGGAGCCAAGGCCAAGCCATGCTTGTTGGGCCAGTCTCGATCTGTGCCCCTGCACGAGGGGTGACTGCTGCCGTTGAAGATGCCGCCACCGCCGTCCCGGCGCTCAACCGCATGATCAGGGCTGCCGAGCCTGGATCATGAGGCAGCGAACTCATCAGGTCGGCCGCGGGTCCGCTGTGTGATTTCGCATCGGGCAGAACACCACTCTTCTGGACCTAGTCTCTTGCAGAAAAGTGGTGGAGCCAAGCGGGGTCGAACCGCTGACCTCCTGAATGCCATTCAGGCGCT
>CAXSHI010000466.1:0-2351 GCA_964236755.1 uncultured Acetobacteraceae bacterium | reverse complement strand
GTGACCAGCTTCGGCCTGCAGGCCTTCGTCAACATGGGCAGCGCGCTGCACCTGATCCCGACCAAGGGCATGACCCTGCCCTTCGTATCCTACGGCGGGTCGTCCGTGCTGGCTGTGGCGCTCGGCATCGGCATGCTGCTGGCGCTCACCCGGCGCCGCGCCCGCACCGAGCCGGTGTGGAGCGTCAAGACGTGAGGGGCCGGCCCGTCCAGCCCATCGTGATCGCCGCCGGCGGCACCGGCGGCCACTTCTTCCCGGCCGAGGCGCTGGCGTCCGAGCTGCTGGCGCGCGGCCACCGCGTGGCGCTGATGACGGATGCGCGGAGCGGCGGCCTCAAGTCCGAGGTGTTCGCCGGGCAGGAAACCTTCGTGCTGCGCGGCGCCGGGATCGCCGGGCGGGGCGCGTTGCGGGCCGGCCAGGCGGCGTTGGCGCTGGCGGCCGGGACGGCGCAGGCGCGCGGCATCCTGTCGAGGCTCGGAGCCGCCGCGGTCGTGGGCTTCGGCGGCTATCCCAGCGTGGCGCCCGTGCTGGCGTGCCGCCTGCTGCGCCGACGCCCGGTGGTCGTGCTGCATGAGCAGAACGCCGTGCTGGGCCGGGCCAACCGGGCGCTGGCGCGGTTCGCGGACCGGCTCGCGCTCGGCATGGCGGCGACCGCGCGCCTGCCGCGCGGGGCCGAGACGGCCGTGACCGGCAACCCGGTGCGCCCGGCGGTCCGCGCCCTGGCCGGGCTGGACTACGCGCCGCCCGCGCCGGACGGCCCGATCAGCCTGTTGGTCGTCGGCGGCAGCCAGGGCGCCCGCGCGTTCAGCGACGCGCTGCCCCAGGCCACGGCGCTGCTCCCCGCCATCTTGCGCGCCCGGCTCCGCATCGCGCAGCAATGCCGGCCCGAGGATGTCGTGCGCGTGCGCGCCGCGTATGGCGGGCAGGGCGTCGAGGCCGAGCTTTCCGCGTTCTTCCCCAACATGGCGGCGCGGCTGGCGGCGGCGCACTTCGTCGTGGCGCGCGCCGGCGCCAGCACGGTGGCGGAGCTGTGCGTCGTGGGCCGCCCGGCGCTGCTGGTGCCGCTGCCGGCCTCCATCGACGGGCACCAGCGCGCCAACGCCCGCGCGTCCGGCGCCGACGTGCTGGAGCAGTCCGAGTTCGAGGCGGCGCCGGAGGTGCTGGCCGACGCGCTCGCCGCCCGGCTGTCGTCGCCCGCCGGGCTGGCCGACGTGGCGCGCAAGGTCGCCCGCGCCGGCATCCCCGACGCCGCCGCCCGCCTCGCCGACCTGGTCGAGCTGATGGCGTGCGCGCCCCGCGAAGGAGCACGGGCATGAGGGCGCTGCCGCTCGGCATCGGCACGATCCACTTCGTCGGCATCGGCGGCATCGGCATGTCGGGCATCGCCGAGGTGCTGCATACGCTGGGCTACGCCGTGCAGGGCAGCGACATCAGCGACAACGCCAACGTGCGGCGGCTGCGCGACGCCGGCATACCCGTGGCAATCGGGCACGACGCGGCGAACGTTTCCAACGCGCAGGTCGTCGTGGTCAGCACGGCGGTGAAGCGCGACAACCCCGAGGTCGCCGCCGCCCGCGCCCGCCTGGTGCCCGTGGTGCGCCGGGCGGAGATGCTGGCGGAACTCATGCGGCTGAAATGGGCCATCGCCGTCGGCGGCACGCATGGCAAGACGACGACCACGAGCCTGGTCGCCTGCCTGCTGGAGGCGGCGGGCATGGACCCCACGGTGATCAACGGCGGCATTATCAACGCCTACAACTCCAACACCCGGCTCGGCAAGGGCGAGTGGATGGTGGTGGAGGCCGACGAGAGCGACGGCAGCTTCCTGCGCCTGCCGGCCGTGATCGCCGTCGTCACCAACATGGACCCCGAGCACCTGGATCATTGGGGCACCGCCGAGGCCATGGTGGCGGGATACGACCAGTTCGTCGCCAACGTGCCGTTCTACGGCTTCGCCGTGCTGTGCATCGACCATCCGGGCGTGCAGCAGATGATCCCGCGCCTGTCGGACCGCCGGGTGATCACCTACGGGTTCTCGCCCCAGGCGGACGTGCGGGCGGAGCGGCTGCTGATGGACAAGCTGGGTGCCACGTTCGAGGTCGTGGCGGCCGGGCGGGGACAGGGCCGCTCCCGCCGCATGGGGCCGTTCCGGCTGCCGATGCTGGGCCAGCACAACGTGCAGAACGCGCTGGCGGCCATCGCCATCGCCGTCGAGATGGACGTGGACGAGGCGACGATCCGCAGCGCCTTCGCCGGCTTCCGCGGCGTGAAGCGGCGCTTCACTAAGACGGGCGAATCGGGCGGCATCACCGTGATCGACGACTACGGCCACCACCCGGTCGAGATCGCCG
>CAXSHI010000465.1:0-2354 GCA_964236755.1 uncultured Acetobacteraceae bacterium | reverse complement strand
TGATCTGGAACACCGATCTGGTCGAGACGATGGAACTCGACAACCTGCTCGCGCAGGCCGTGGTGACGATGGAGAGCGCCGCCAACCGAACGGAATCGCGCGGCGCGCACGTCAACGAGGACTATCCCGACCGCAACGACGGTGAGTGGATGAAGCACACGGTGGCTGGCTTTACGGGCTGGGGCGGCGAGGGCGGCGCGGTGGCGATCGAGTACCGCCCGGTGCACGATTATACGCTCACGGACGACGTGGAGTATATCAAGCCGAAGAAGCGGGTGTATTGACGGGACGAGGCGCGGCCATGCCCGTGCCGGTGCGCGAAGCGCACGGCCCGGCACGGCCGGCGGGTTGCCTGATTTAGCGGGCAATCCCGTTCGACGTCACGGTGGCGGCTTTGCCGTCGCTGCAGTTTGTGTTCTGACAACTGATTACGCTTGCTCTTGCCCAACTTCGGTCGTTCCAGTGTGGGCTCCAAAGCCTATGGTTGACCGGCCGAGGTTGGCCAAAACAGCATAGCGACACGGGCGGCAAGCAAGCGGCGGAAAAGTTTTACGGGAAAGGAGCTATACGCCGGAGCATCTTGTGGAATGGGCAAATCGGACCGACGCCTAGCGACTTTCGTCCGCATTTCGATCGGGGGCAATGGAACGTCGAACCGTGAACGACAGGCGGATGTCCAATGCCCGGGAGCGAATTTCAGGAACATGCCCGTATTGCAGCAGGAAGCCACGAAACGCTGTGTCGGTGCATCCGGCTTCAGCTTGTAGCCGACGAGCAGTTCAGCACCTTTGACACAAGCAAAACGATCATCGCGATAGGTAAGGTACGGTGTTCCGCCGTCCAGATCGAGCATCCTGGCCGCACCCGCCAAGGCTTCGATTTGGTGCCCTCCGGCTTGGCAATCGCTACAGTAGCAGACCGTGCTCACGATCGGATCGCCAATACCCTCGCACCGGACGCCACCGCAGGAACAAGTTGCTATACGCGCCGCCAAACTCATTCACCGCTCCTATGGCCTTTCGTCGCTTATCCCTAAACTAGCGTCACTCCGCGAACATCTGCCCGAGCACTTCCAGCACCGCCGTCAGCACGGCATCATCCACCCGCCCCATTGCCTTCACCAGCCGCGTCTTGTCCAGCGCGCGCATCTGATCGGGCAGGATCAGGCCCGGCTTGTCGCGAAGCGTGACCGGTACGCGAAAGCGGGTCGGCCGCCCGCTGCTGGTCAATGGCGCGACCAGCACCGTGCGGAGCCCGTTATTCATACCGTCGGGTGAGACCACCAGGCAGGGCCGCGTCTTTCTGATTTCACTACCGAACGTTGGGTCAAGCGTGCAGAGCCAGACTTCGCCCCGTGCTACCATATGAGCTCGTCGTCACCCTCGTTGCCGAACGCCATCCAGTCGCGCTCTTCTTCCGTCAGCGGCTCGGCACCGATCCGCTTGGCGTCCTCTTCCCATCCTTCGCGGACGCGGCGGAGCGGGGTCGCGATTACGCGCCCTTCTTCCACGCGCACGTCCATCGGCGTACCCGCCGTCGCGCCCAGTTCCTTCAACAGGGGCTTCGGGACGATCATCCCGACCGAGTTTCCCATCTTTCGCAAGGCCGTTTGCATGGGCGAGACATACTCTGGAATGACGGTAAGCACAATGTATGATCTTATAGCCGTGCTTGCGCCGGTCTTGCCGTCCTAGACGGCAACGCGCTCAGCTCAGCTCGACCAGTTCCTCCACCACGCGTATCTCGACGATCGCGTCGTTTTCCGGGTCGAGCGGCGAGAGTGGCGCGGGTTCGGGTCGCCGCTTCTCCCCACCCCGGAACAGCAGCAACGACGCGCCCGCGACGACCGCGCCGAAGCCCATCGCTACACCGGGGTGCTTGGCGGCGGCGGTATAGAGGCTGAACGGTTTGGCGATGTGCTCGCCCGACCGCTCCTCACCCGCCCGCACGCCCGCGAATAGGTTGCTCGGCGTCGGCTGGCGCTTGCTCTTGTCGGTCAGCCGGGTAGGGTCGGTCGGCGAGATCAGCTGGTAGAGCGGCTTGAAATGCTGGCCGAACAGCACCGCCAGCCGCCCGAAACCACCGACGGTGATCTCGCGCTTTGGGTGCGTGGCGCAGTGCAGGATCGCGTCGGCGACCAGCTCCGGCGCGTAGATCACCGGCGGCACCTGGGCCTCGCCCTCGGCATGGACGGCCGCGTGCTGCCCGATCGGGGTGTCGATCCCCGATGGCTTGACGATCGAGACCGAGATCGGCAGCCCCGCCTTGCCCAGCTCGATGCGAAGGATTTCCATATACGCCTTCACCGCGAACTTGGACGCGGAATAGACGCCCATGATCGGGCTGGGGATGTC
>CAXSHI010000464.1:0-2363 GCA_964236755.1 uncultured Acetobacteraceae bacterium | reverse complement strand
TTCACGCCCTGTCCGCTAAGCGTGAGTTCAGCCCCCATCCTTTAGCGTGACCCCGTG
Organism: uncultured Acetobacteraceae bacterium; assembly: GCA_964236755.1. GTDB lineage: Bacteria > Pseudomonadota > Alphaproteobacteria > Acetobacterales > Acetobacteraceae > CAHJXG01. The sequence goes on along the minus strand of CAXSHI010000464.1, from coordinate 2,306 downwards.
ACGGTCTCGATCAGGTGGGGCAGCGAGCGCCCGAGCCGGTCCAGCTTCCACACGACCAGCACCTCGCTGTTCCGCACGTAGTCGAGCGCGGCCCGCAGGCCCTCGCGGTCGGCGCGTGCGCCGGAGGCGTGGTCCTCGAAGACCTTGTCGCACCCGGCCGCCGCCAGGGCGTCGAGCTGAAGCGACAGGTCCTGGTCCAGCGTGCTGACCCGCGCGTAGCCGACGTTCGCCACAGCCTACCTGTCCGTTTTCCCGTCCGGCAGCGAGTGTGTCCGTTTTCCCGCGCATGTGCCAGGGTTGGCGGACATATCGGGTGTGGCCGGTCATGGATCGTTTGACGGACGGGCATTCCTGGGAACCGGAGGCGGCCATCACAACCGTTGACCGGCCCGAGCCAGCGTGAGCGCGTCCGTCCAGAAGACCCAGCGGTGCTCATCATACTTATTGTGCTTGCTAACCGGTCCGGCTGCGAGGCAGCGGCCGGGGTGGCTGGACGGCAGGCGGCACTTTCACCTCCTCGTGCCCGGCCGGGATGGTCCGCACCGTGATGGCTGCCTCGCAGAGATCCGTGGTCTGGCTGCCGCACGCCCTGTAGAGCCGGCGCATCTTGTCCCAGCTCTCCGGGCTGTTGCGCGCCAGCAGCGCCTGCCCGGCCGCCCAAGGCGCCCCGCCACTGATCGGCAAGGACGCCAGCCAGTCGCCCGCACCCCAGGGCAGCAGCGCCGCCAGAAAGAACCACAGCAGGACACCCCCCAGCACCCCGCCCGCGCCGGCCGCCCACATCCGCATCCGCTGCTCGCGCTCCTCGTGGATGCGGCCCACCAGGTCGCCCAGAGTCGCGGTCGCGTTGCGCATCTCGCTCACCACGCCACTCACCGACCCGCTCAGGGCCTCGGTGGCATCTCGTGCCGCGGCGTTCAGCTCCGCCCCCAGGCTCGCCCCCGTGACCTGCAGCGCCGGCTGGCGCTCCACCGCCTCCAGCCGCCCGGCAATCACCCCAAGCGCCTTCTGCATCGCCCCTAGCGTCGGGCTGTAGTCCACCGCCGCCACCCCGGCCGCCGCGGTGCCGCGCTGGCGCGACACCTGCTCGATGCCACGACGCAGCCCCGCCACCTCCTCGCGCAGCGCCTCGAACGCCCGCTCCGCGCCATCGCCATCGCCGGAGTCCACAGATCCCGCGTCCATGCTCACCACCCCGGGCTTTGGCTGGGACGCTGCCGCGGCGCCGCACGCTCGCGCCGCAGCTCCTGCTCCCGCCACGCCGCAGCCGCCTGGCGCAGCTCCGCGTTCGGCATCGCCTCGATCTCGCGCGACAACTCCGCCCGCGCCCGCTCCACCTGCTCCGCCGGTACCTGGCGCCGCTTCGCAGGCGAGCCCTGCGCCTCCAGCCACGCCGCAAGCCGCCCCTCCAGCAGCAGAGCCCGCATCGGGTCCAGCTTCGCTCGCAGCACCGCCTCCGCCTCGCGCACCCGCTCAAGCAACTCCGCGTCCCGCCGCTGCACCTCCGCCTCCTCCACCACCCCGACCAGCGCCCGGCACCCCGCCGGACCCGCCACCGCCCGCGTGCCCAGCTCCGGGGTAGCCTGCAGCGCCTTGGCCACCGCCTTGGCAAAGCCAGGCCGCTCCGCCTCAATCGCCTGGTGCGCCGCGTCCAGCACCGCACGCTGGTGCGGCAGGATCGGCAGGTCCTGCTCCACCATCCGCACCGCATCCCCCCAGGCCGCCGCGAACCGCCCCACGGACTGCGACAACGTGCTCTCCGCCTCGGCCGGCCTCGTAGGCGCCTGGGGCACCTTCACCGTCGCTACCAGACCGGCGCCGAGCCGCAGCCCGGAGAACAGGCCCGGCTTGCGGGTCGGCGCCGGCGCCTTCGCCTGCGGCACGGGCCCCAGCCCGCGCCGCGCCGCATACGCCGCCACCAGGTCCTCCGCCTCGGCCCCGTCGCCATAGTCCAGGCTGGTGTCCTTCGCTCGCTCCCGCCCCAGCGACTCCGCCAGCGCCGCCGAGTCGGCAAACTCCTCGCGCGCGTAGTGCAGCACCACACCCGCCCGGTGCCGCGTCAGACCCACATACGCCGCGTGCCGGTCCATGTACCGCGACGCCAGAACGTGCGCCCGATCCGCCGTCACCCCCTGCGCCTTGTGCACCGTCGCCGCATACCCGTGGTCCACGTGCCCATACTCGCCCAGCGAGAACGTCACATCCTTCCCCGCCTGCCCGCCTTGCCCGTCCACCCGCACCCTCAGCCGCTCGCCCCCGGCCTCCACCCCCAGCACCGTGCCCAGCGTGCCGTTCTTCACCGCCAC
>CAXSHI010000463.1:0-2377 GCA_964236755.1 uncultured Acetobacteraceae bacterium | reverse complement strand
ACCGGCGCTTTCTTAAGTAGTGGATTCCAAAGGCGAGCCTTTGGCGGAGTTTGAGAGCCTGTTTGATTATGTGACCGTGTATCGTGTGCGGTGGCAGGCACGCGGCAGACGGTGGCAGTTGGCGATCCTGACGGCGTCCTCGGCGGCGGCCGGGCTTTGTTCCAGGTTGCGGGTAAGGCGGTGCCAGCGGTTGCTCAGCGTGCCGAACGTTGCCTCGATGCGCCAGCGCAGCGGCAGCGGCGGCAAGCCCTTCACCCCCGCCTCACACGTCGTGACCTGGACCTCCATGTCGTGCTCCTGGGCGGCCTGTGCCATGCGCGGACCGGTATAGATGCCATCGACCTTGGCACGCCTGACGGACCAGCCGTCCTCGGCCGCACGGTCCAGCAACGCGCCCACCCGCTGCGTGTCATGCGCGTTGGCCGTGATCACGAGCGTGGCCAGCATCAGGCCCAGCGAGCAGGTCAGCACGTGGCGCTTGATGCTGCCCACCTTCTTGTTGCCATCGATCCCGCGCGGCCTCTTCTGCGGCCCGGAGGTGACGCTCTGGCTATCCAGGATCGCCGTCGTCGGCTCGGCCGCGCGGCCCTGCTGCGCACGCACCGCCCGGGTGAGCAGGATCGCGATGTCGAACCACAGGCCGTCGGTGCGGAAGCGGTCGTGCCAGCTTCTCACAGTCTGCCAGGGGCCGAACTCCCTGGGCAGGAAGCGCCAGGGGCAGCCGGCCTTCTCCAGATACAGGCAGGCGTCGAGCATCTCGCGCAGGCCGACCTTCAGCGTGGCGTAACTGCGCAGCACCGGCTCGATCGTGAGCCACTCCGCGTCCGTCAGGTCGTTCGGATAACGCCGACCATCATCCCTGTATCGCTCCCGCGCCGCGTCAGTCCACATCATCCATCTCCTTGCAACGGGATAACGCCGGACCGGCTCACTCGGTCAAACAAGCTCTGAGAGGCGACTGCGCACATCGTCCGCCAGCTGAAAGACGCTTGGCGCAATCGCCGAACTCATCGACGTCACGGGTCGCGTCTGAGCGGCAGGCTGCGCGCTGACGGCCACTGACCCGCTCCCTCCATGTTTGCGCAGCTGTTGGCCCATTTTAAGCCGAACTCCGCGAGATCGCCTGTACGATTGTCTACAACCAGAAATTGTATACGACAGGGGTTGTCTGCTTAGCGTTTCGTTAACCTTCTGATAACATTATCAGTAGCGCAACCGGAGCGCGAGAAGCATGGCCACGTCCTTGACAACGGCGTTCGCGCTGGGCGCCTTTGTAGGCAACCCAGACATTACCAGTTCCACAGCCGAGGCAGGGTTCGACGCGCAGTTTGGCGCCCTCAGTTCGGTATTGGGCACCACCCCGCAGTTTCTTGACGCCTATGTCGATTACAACCAGCCGATCAGCAACTGGATCGGCAGCGCAAATTTTTCGGCGACCTCGTTCGCGGCCTCGCCCAGCGCCAAGGGCGTGACACCGGTAATTGGGTTGCCGATGGTCTCGCTGGCCGACACGTCGATCACGCCCGACCAGTATTTTCGCAACTTCGCGTCTGGCCAGTACGACAGCGTCATCCAGAGCGTGGTGAAGGCCTGGGCGCAGCAGGGCTACAGCACGCAGTATTGGCGCCCGGGCTGGGAGATGAACCTGCCGGGCACGCCGAACTACGCCGGCAACGACGCGCAGACCCAGTCGGACTGGGTCAAGGCGTTCCAGCACATCTACACCGTCCTGCACGCGGCAGGGCAGGCCAATGGCGTCAACGTGCAGGTGATCTGGAATCCGGGCACGATCAACTACAGCAATGCCGAGGCGACCACCAACCTCTACCCGGGCAATGCCTATGCCGATGTCATCGGCGCCGACATCTACTCCGACATGTATCCCTACAGCCTGTACAATTTCGGCGCCAATGCCGGCACCACCGCTCCCAGCGCTGCGGCCTGGATGGCCGATCCGGCGAATCGCATGCACTACTGGAGCAACCCGGCGGCGACGCAGTATTCCAGCGACGCCAGCGGTGGCCACAATCTCAGCCTCCCTCAGATCCTGCAGTTCGCCGCCCAGCAGGGCAAGCCGGTGGCGATCCCGGAGACCGGCGCGGGCAATTCAAGCGCCGGGACCGACGTGACCGATGACGCCGCGTTCCCGCAATGGCTGGCGCAGCAGCTCGCCGCGGCGCAGGCCGGCGGCACGAAGGTTGATTTCGTCAACATCTGGGACAGCAACGCCAACGGGAACCTGGACTTCTCCAGCCCCGCGAACGGCAAGCCACTGGAGGCAGCCGCCTGGGCACAGTATTTCGGTGCGCAGGCCCCCGCCGCGGCGGTGGCGCCCGCGTCGCCGCTCCCGCCCGCGGTGACGCTCGGGTCCGGCTCC
>CAXSHI010000462.1:0-2378 GCA_964236755.1 uncultured Acetobacteraceae bacterium | reverse complement strand
GGCGTCCACCCTGGCAAAAGTCGGGGTCCCTGTCTGCCGGCTCGCCTCCCACATCCTGTGGGCGCGCTGGCAGATCACCCCCCAGGCGGACATCGACGCGCCAACCGCGTCGCGCCGCGCGGTGAGCCGGTCGATCCAGCCGTGCAGCAGCCCGTTGCCGGCCCACTCGACGTCGCCCGGCGCGTGGCTCTCGGTGGCGACGCTGACCCAGAGCAGGGTGACGTCGCCGTGACGGCGCAGCGCGGCGAGCAGCCGGTTCACCACGGTGCGGTCGATAGGCCTGTCCTCGTCGCGGATCACGAGGATTTTCTCGCCGTCCTCCAGCGTCTCGTAGAACCGGCGCACAAGGTAGGGCAGGCGCACCAGCTCCTGGCGCTCCAGAGCCTTGGGATCGGTCTGGCCGTCATACTGCCAGGTGTGCCACTCGAAGCCGTGCACCTGGTCCACCAGCTCGTATTCGCGCGTCTCGGGGTTGAGCACGAGCGAGGCCTGGCTGCTGAACGAGGCGCTGTGGAAGTCACCCTCCAGGGCGGCGAGCAGGCCGGCGAGCGGGGTGTAGCTGAAACGGAACAGCCCCAGCGGCTCGGCGCCGTAGTGGCGCTGCACCATGCCCAGCTCGCAGTTCGAACCCAGGCTCTCGAAGCCGAGCACCAGGTCGTGCATCGCCATGCCGTCGGCGCTTTGCTGCTGCTCGATGAGCGCGGCAAGCTGCGCGTCCTCCTCGGGCCGGAGATGGTCCGCCGCCCAGGCCCGCTCGGTGAGCAGCGACAGCCGGGCCGAGCGGGCGAACAGCGACATCACGCGCTGGTCGCCCTCGCCGCCGGTCAGCTCCGCCGGCGCCCAGCCGTCGGGGTGCGACAGGATCACGATGCTCTTCATCGGGCCACCAAGCACCGACCAGGGTACCCAGCACTGCACCACACCGTCGCCGCGCACCACGTGGTTGCCCACGCCCACGCCGTTCACCCGGATCGACAGGCGCTGGAAGTCATGGCGCCCCGGGGCAATCAGGCAGTCCAGTTCCAACTCCAGCAGGTAGTCGCCGGCCTGCGCGGGGCGCGGCAGGATCAGCGTGCTTTCCTCGTCGAACATCCACACGCCATGGATCTCGCGTACCGACCAGCCGGTGCCCTGGTAGGCGAAGCTGTTGCCGGGGTAGCCGAACCTAATCTCCAAAGGCTCGGTCATGCGGTATACCTGCGATTGCGGAAGCAATGTCTTGGGAGGAAGGTGTCGCTCGTTCCCATGGGTGCTACCGTACTCTTGTGGAAATCGTGCCAGCTTCCAGGGCGCGTGATCGCCGACCGATCCTGCCTTGATCGGGCAGCGTGCGCCGCGAGGGAGTGCCGCGGACCCCGCCTCGCCCAGCGCGGGCACGAGGCTTGGAGGCCAACGGAGCTGGCCGCGTGTCGAAGGCCAGACTTCGCGGAACGGATGGCGTGCATGCCCGCAAGCTCCAGGCCCACGAGCTCCAGGATCGCGTCGTCCTGGCGGAACCGAAGCCGGTTGTGGCCGCACGTGGGAATGTCCAAAAAATATTCCTTCTGGCTCAGGGTTTCACTAAAATTTCGATAATATTCTCGCAAGTGCGCACAGATGCTAGCAATGTTTCCCCTATCCAGCAACAAGACGGTGGCCGGTCGCCAGGCAGGTCGGGGGAAATCCTCTCGATCCGCGATACGGATCCGGACGCTGGACAGATGCCGTTCGAGCCGCCTGAAGAATGACGCAGCGCCTCGTATCAACGGTCTTGAGGGCCAGCCGCGAGGCAGGAAAGGTTGGGCCCCCGCTTTCAAGCATGAACCCCAAACTCCGCCAAAGACCCGCCTTTGAAATCCACGACTCAGGAAAGGCTGGTCCAGAGGGCCGCTCGCTCCTGGCGGGTTGGGGCGGAGCTGCCCAGAAGTTTCGACGACCCGCCTGGGTCGTTGGAAAGGGCAGTGGACGGGGAGCTTGGCCTTGCTCGCTCTCGCCTCAGAAGTGGATCGCCCGCCCCCAGGCGTCGAGCACCGCCTCGTGCATGGTCTCGCTTACGGTGGGGTGCGGGAAGACGGTGTGCATCAGCTCCGTCTCGGTGGATTCGAGGGTGCGGGCGATGGCGTAGCCCTGGATCATCTCCGTGACCTCGGCGCCTATCATGTGCGCCCCGAGCAGCTCGCCGCTCGCGCGGTCGAACACGACCTTCACCATGCCCTCCGGCTCGCCCATGGCGATGGCCTTGCCGTTGCCGACGAAGGGGAAGCGGCCGACGCGCACCTCCCTGCCCTCCTGCTTGGCGCGCGCCTCGGTCCAGCCGACGGAGGCGACCTGCGGGCGGCAGTACGTGCAGCCGGGGATGTTGCTCCAGTCGATCGGGTGCACGTCGGGCAGGCCGGCGA
>CAXSHI010000461.1:0-2381 GCA_964236755.1 uncultured Acetobacteraceae bacterium | reverse complement strand
CTCGACGCCCTTGGGCGATCCGGCGACGCGCAGGACGAGCGCTGGCAAGCGTTCGAGCGCGGTCTCGATGCCGGGTACCTCCGGGCATACCTCAAGCGGCTGCCGGATTTCGACGACATAGAGGCGGAAGAACGGGCGCTCAGCTTCGCGTCACGCTTCGCCAGCTTCCATCAGGCGCTCGCCTTCCTGATCGACTGGCCCGCGCTCGACCGCGCCGCCGGCCTCATCATGGCTCGGACCGACGAACTCGACGGCGACCATTACTGGCTGCTGACCCCGGCCGCCGAAGCGCTAGAGCAGCGCCATCCGCTCGCCGGTACGCTCGTGCTGCGGGCGATGATTGACCTCTCCCTCGATGCCGCCAAGTACAAGCGCTACGGCCACGCCGCTCGCCATCTCCAGACCTGCGAGCATCTTGCCCGACGGATCGACGATTTTGTCGGGCATCCGAACCACGCCGAGTATGTGGCGGAGCTCAGGCGGCGTCACGCACGTAAGAGCGGCTTCTGGGATGCATGAGCGAACAGCGCGACGCGGCAAGAAGCAGCGCCAGCGCGAACGTAAATTAGATCGGGCAGGCTCGGCCAAAGCGGGTATTCGTGGCGGCTTGGCAGCTTCCCAGCTCCAGTCACTCGCTAATCTCAACCACAGGAGCATGGCGGCCGGACCGGCGGGCTGGAGCTTCGCTGGATGCCGCAAGCGTGCCATGGCGGATCGATGAAGGCGAAGCCTCCACCCAACGGCAGCCAGGAGGAGACGTGAGCGTGAGAATGTTCGGTGGTGGGTCAAGCTCGTCGAACGCGTCGCCGATCGCGCCCCGGTGGGTGTGCCTCTTGATTGCTGCGCTTGGTACAGGCGGCTGCGGACAGCAGCAGGCGACCGCCCAGCCGACCGCCCGGTCTCCCGCCGCAAGAACGCAAAGCGGCAGTCTTGAAGACCTCACCTGGACCGAATTGCGGGACGACGTGGCGCACGGCAGGACGACGGTAATCATACCCATCGGCGGGGTTGAGCAAAGCGGACCTGGGATCGCCTTGGGCAAACACAATTTCCGGGTCGCCGCCCTTTCCGGCAAGATCGCCCGTGACCTCGGTGACGCGCTAGTCGCGCCGGTGGTCTCCTACGTGCCCGAGGGCGAGCTCTCGCCGCCCACCGGGCACATGCGGTTCCCCGGGACGATCACGGTTTCCCGGGCTGCATTTCGGGCAGTGATCAGCTCCGCCGCGAACAGCCTCACCCTTCATGGGTTCAAGACTGTCGCTATCCTGGGCGATCACGGCGGCTATCAAGCGGACCTCCGCACGGTGGCCGACGAGCTGAACCGGGCATGGCACGGTCAACAACGACGCGCTGTCTACGTCGGCGCTTATTACGCGGCTTCGCAGGCGGTGTTCACCAACGCACTCCTGAAACAGGGTTTCTCATTCGGCGAGATCGGGAAGCACGCCGGCCTGGCCGACGCCTCGTTGTCCCTGGCAACGACGCCAGCCGCGGTGCGGCTTGATCGTCTGCGCGCGGGCGTCAGCTCCCCGGCGCTCGGGGTTAATGGAGACCCGAGGCGCGCGAGTGCGGCGTTGGGGGAGGTTGGCGTGGAAATGATGGTCAGGGCGGCCGTGAAGCAGATCAGAGCCGCTGAGCCTGCCGCGCCTGGACGAGCGGCGCAGCACTGATGGCCGGCACGATACGCTCGACATGTCCGCTGTTGCTGTGCGCGGCGCTGGCGTCTCTGGCCGCCGCATGTTCGCGCCCTCCTGAACGAGCCAGGGAACGCGCGCGGCCCGCGCGTACGCCAGCGATAGCCGACGTTTACGCCGCTCCCGACATGCGCACCCTGAGCGGTGCCGTAAAGAGCGCCCTTGCCCGGGTCTATGTGCCCGATCTCGACTCCAACGACGTCACCGTGATCGATCCGGTCGCCCTGAAAGTGGTTGACCGTTATCCTGTCGGACGCGGTCCACAACACGTCGTGCCGTCCTTCGACCTCAGGACGCTCTGGGTGACGGGAAGCGCCCAAGGAAAGATCCAAGGCAGTCTTACCCCGATCGACCCCATTAGTGGGAAGCCTGGCCCGGTGAAGCGGGTCGAAGATGCCTACAATATGTACTTCACGCCCGACGGCGCCTCGGCACTCGTGGTCGCGGAGAGCCGCAAGCGGCTCGACTACCGTAATCCGAGAACGATGACGCTGCAGGGACAGCTGCCCGTTCCCAACTGCCCCGGCATCAACCACGCGGACTTCGCCCCGGACGGCTCGTATGCCATCTTCACCTGCGAGTTCGCAGGCTCGCTGGCGAAGATCGACGTCCGGAGCCGCAAGGTGCTGGGATTGTTGATTACTGCTGAGAGTTGACCCGGGGAGTGCCGAGTTTCCACTGAGAAGT
>CAXSHI010000460.1:0-2384 GCA_964236755.1 uncultured Acetobacteraceae bacterium | reverse complement strand
GCACGTGGATGATCGCGTCCACCTCGCGGATGTTGGCCAGGAACTGGTTGCCCAGTCCCTCGCCGCGCGACGCGCCGCGCACCAGTCCTGCAATATCGACGAACTCCAGGCTGGTCGGCACCGTCGCCTTCGATTTGCCGATGGCGGACAGCAGGGCCAGGCGCGGATCCGGCACCGCGACGCGGCCGACATTCGGCTCGATGGTGCAGAACGGGTAGTTCGCCGCCTGCGCCGCCGCCGTCGCCGTGAGCGCGTTGAACAGCGTGCTCTTGCCGACGTTGGGCAGGCCGACGATGCCGCAGTTGAAGCCCATCTACTTGGTCCCCTCCGCCTGCATCAGCAGGGCCACGCGCGTCATGAAATCCTCTGGCTTGCCCCCGGCCAGCATCGGGGCCGCGTCCGCCACCGCATCCAGCAGGGCGGCAAGCCAAGCCTGGTCGGTCTTGTGGAAATCGCCCAGCACGTGCCCGTGCACCCGGGCCTTGTCGCCGGGGTGCCCGATGCCGAGCCGGACCCGCCAGTACTCCGGCGTGCCCAGGATGCGGTCCATGCTGCGCAGCCCGTTGTGCCCGGCGGCGCCGCCCCCGCGCTTCACCCGGACCTTGCCGGGCGCCAGGTCAAGCTCGTCATGGAACGCCGTGATGGCGTCCGGGGCTATTTTGTAGAACGCGCTTGCTGCCTGCACGCTTTCGCCGCTGGCGTTCATGTAGGTGGCGGGCTTGAGGGCGGTCACGCGCTCGCCGCCCACGCTGCCCTCAGCCACCCAGCCCTTGAACCGCTGCCGCCATGGACCGAACCCATGGCGGCGTGCGATGGCGTCGAGGGCCATGAAGCCGATGTTGTGGCGCTGCCGGGCCATCCCAGGCTCAGGATTGCCCAGGCCGACCCATAGCAGCACGGCGATGGGCGCGTTGGCCTTTCTACTTTTTGGCGGCCGGCTTCGCTGCCGGCTTGGGGGCAGCCTTGGCGGGGGCTGCGCCCTTGGCGCCCTTGGCCGGGGCCGCCGCAGCCGGCGCGTTCGGATCGGCCGCCACCTCGGGCAGCTTGCTGGGCGCGGCAACCGTCGCGATGACGAAGTCCCGGCCCGTGATCACCGGCTTCACGTCCGCGGTGCCCAGCAGGTCGGACCAGCGCACGTTGTCGTTGATGTCGAGCGCCGCAAGGTCCGCTTGGAACGCCTCCGGCACGCTGTCGGGATCGGCCAGCACCTCGACGTTGAGGCGCACCACGTTCAGCACGCCGCCGCGCTTCAGCCCGGGCGAGGTCGCCTCGTTCTGGAACTGCACGGCCACCGAGACGCGGATGCGCTCGCCGGCGGCCAATCGCTGGAAATCGACGTGGATCGGCTTGTCCGACACCGGATGGAACTGCACTTCGCGGATCAGGGCGCGGGACGGGGTGCCGCCGACGTTCACCTCGTACAGCCGGGACCGCCATCCGCCGCGCTGCAGCTCGCGCACCACAAGGCGCGGGTCGAGCTGCACCAAGGCGGGCGGCTGCTTGGCGCCGTAGATAACCGCAGGCACCATGCCTGCCCGGCGAGATGCGCGTGCCGCCCCCTTACCTGCCCGCTCGCGCGCCTCGGCCTCGATCGTGACGTAGTTGGCCATGGGTTGCTCCTAATAAGTATCGCGTCGGCCTCCAGGGGTGCCAACGCGGCGCGCGGTGTAGCGGATCGGCGCGCGTTGGGCAACCCGCGCCCAGCAATCCATTTCGCTTGACCACCGACCCATCGGCAGGCATTGTGCGTTCCAAAAATGAGATCGCAACGTCACTTGCCTTGTCAGGCTGCCGGAGGATGAACGGCCATGCACATCATCGGACTCCTGCTGCTCATCGGCCTCGGCTACGTTTGGGTCTGCGGGTACTATTGGCTTCCTGTCGTCCTCAGCATCCTCGGCACGCTCGCCCTGCTGTTCACGCTCAACGCGCCGGATGGCAGCTCTGCGCTGATCGTTTACTTGGTCGGCATGGCGATCCTTTGGGCGCCAATCTGGTGCCGCAAGGTGTTCGGCCCGAAGGTGTTCACCACCAAAGCTTAAGTCTCCCGGACGGCCCGAGAAAAATTCGCTGCCGGGTCCGCCAAGGGGTGCCGGACCGGCTGACTTTTCAGAAGCACCACCCCACATGGCCTGCATGAACATCGAACAGACCGTCCTCCCGAACGGCCTCCGGGTCGTCTCCGTCAACTTGCCCGGCTTCGACAGCGCCGCCGTCGCCGCCTTCGTCAAGGCAGGCGCCCGGAACGAGACCGAGGCCAACAACGGCATCGCGCATTTCCTGGAGCATATGGCCTTCAAGGGTACCGCGACGCGCAGCGCCTTGCAGATCGGCGCGGAGATCGAGGTGCTGGGCAGCAACATCAATGCGTTCACCTCGCATGA
>CAXSHI010000459.1:0-2402 GCA_964236755.1 uncultured Acetobacteraceae bacterium | reverse complement strand
GCTCCGGCCCCGGACCCTGCGTCATGCACCGGCGCGATCGCCGCCTCCGAGCGGGCGGAACGGTTGCCCGCCCAGGTGCTCGGCGCGATCGGCATCGTGGAGAGCGGCAGGGTCGACCCGCGGACCCGTAGCGTGGTGCCTTGGCCCTGGACGATCAACGTGGCCGGCGCCGGCCACGTGTTCGAGACCGCGTCCGATGCGATCGCCGCGGTGCGGGCCGCGCAGGCGGCGGGCATCCAGTCGATCGACGTCGGCTGCATGCAGGTCAACCTGTTCCACCATCCGCACGCCTTTGCCACGCTGGAGGACGCCTTCGATCCGGCCGTCAACGTCCGCTACGCCGCAGGCTTCCTCGCGCGGCTGCGTGCCCAGGCCGGAAGCTGGCCCGCGGCGGTGGCAGCGTACCACTCCGCGACGACCGCGATCGGCGCCCCGTACGCCCAGCGCGTCGCCCTGTTCTGGCCGCTGGCGACGCGCTACGGCCTGGAGCCGCACCCGGCGGAGCCGGCGGCAGCGCCTGACCCTGCCGTGGCGGCGGAGCAGGCAGTCGATCCGGACCGCCTGCTGACGCCTGAGTTCCGGGCGCAGATGGTAGCCGCCGCCGCGTTCCGGCGGCAGCGCGACGCGGCGCTGAGCATGGCGACGCCGGCAGGGCTCCATCCTGCCGCCGTGGCGTTCGAGGCGGCGGGCGCTGCCCCCGGGCGACGCCCCGCCCCGCCCGCGACGCCCGGTCCCGACCCCCTCGTCGCCGTGGACCCTGGCCACGTCCTGACGCCCGAGTTCCGCGCCAGCAGGCTTGCCGACCTGGCGTTCCGGCGGCGGCGCGACGCGGCGCTCGGCTGGGTTCGTCCGGCGTCGGCGCCCTAGCGGCGCATGGCCGGGCCGCCCGGGTCCGCAGGGCGGCGCGCCTGGTACCGGCAGTCCTATTCAGCAAGCAAGGCTGGGCTCTGCCCAGACCCGCCAGGGGGAGCCCCCCTGGACCGGCTTAACTTAAGTATTAGATTTCAAAGGCCTGCCTCTGGCGGAGTTTGAGGCCCATGCTTGAAGGCAGAGCCTCAACCTTGCCTGCCTGTTCGGTCATTCGAAGAGCCGTTGATATTACCGCCCCTGGATTGGGCCGCGCGCCCGACCCGAAGCCGGGCCGACAACCGAGGGGGTTCATCGCCCATGCCAGTACCGCCTTCTGCTCCGGATCAGCCGGCCCTGCCGGTGTCGCCGGCCGGCGGCGCGCCCTTCGTGTCGATCGTGGTCCCGACCCTGAACGAGGAGCGCTACATCGAGGACTGCCTGCGCTCGCTGGCAGGCGCCGCGGCAGGCGTCGAGTTCGAGATCCTGGTGATGGACGGAGGCAGCGACGACCGCACCGGGGAGATCGTGCGCGCCGTGGCGCAGGCCATCCCCGGCATCGCCCTGCACCACAACCCGCAGCGGTTACAGTCTGCCGCGATGAACCTGGCGGCGCGTCTGGCCTCGCCACGGGCCGCGGTGATCCTGCGCGCCGATGCTCACGCGCACTATCCGCCGGGCTTCGTGCGTCTCTGCCTGGACGCGCTGGCCGAGCACGGCGCCGCCTCGGTGGTGGTGCCGATGCTCACCCGAGGGCACGGCGGGATGCAGCGCGCGATCGCGGCCGCCCAGAACAGCCGGCTCGGCAACGGCGGCGCCGCGCACCGGGTCGGCGGCAGGTCCGGCTTCGTCGAGCACGGCCACCACGCGGCGTTCGACCGCGCGACCTTCCTCCGCCTGGGCGGGTACGACGCGCGCTTCACCCACAACGAGGACGCGGAGTTCGACCTCCGGCTGCGGCGGGCCGGCGGGCGCATCTGGATGTGCGGCGACGCCCCGGTCACATATTTCCCGCGCGAGACGCTGCGCCGCCTGGCCCGGCAGTATGTCCGCCACGGCCGCGGACGCGCGCGCACCCTGGTCCTGCATCGCCTGCGGCCGAAGCCGCGCCAGCTCGCGCCGGTCGGCGTGCTGCTGCTGTGCGCCGCCAGCCTGCCGCTCGCGCTGGCCAGCGCCTGGTTCCTGCTCGTGCCGGCGGCCTACGCCGCGATGTGCCTTGCCTGGGCGGCGCGGCAAAGCGCCCTGGCCGGCGACCCGTGGCTGCTCGCAGCCGGCCCCGCCGTGATGACGATGCACCTCGCCTGGGCCTGGGGCTTCCTGAACCAGCTCGCCGCTGCGAAGACGGGAAGCAAGCAAGGTTGAGGCTCTGCCTCAAACTCCGCCAAAGGCAGGCCTTTAGAGGCCACTCCTTAAAGAAAGCCGGTCCAGGGGCGGCTCGCCCCTGGCGGGTCTGGGCGGAGCCCAGCCTTGCTTTCTTCCTTGCTACCTCTCCGGCAGCGTCACCCCCAGCATCGCCAGCGCCGCCCGTTCCGGGTGCCACAGCGCCGCCGCCGCGA
>CAXSHI010000458.1:0-2403 GCA_964236755.1 uncultured Acetobacteraceae bacterium | reverse complement strand
GCAAGGTTGAGGCTCTGCCTCAAACTCCGCCAAAGGCTCGCCTTTGGAATCCCCTCCTTAAGAAAGCGCCGGTCCAGGGGCGGCTCGCCCCTGGCGGGTCTGGGCAGAGCCCAGCCTTGCTTCCTGACCGGTCAGTGCATTGGGCCGCTGGTATTTCGCGAGACAGCGATTTCCAAAGACCTCGGGCATGGCCAGTCCGGGCAACCCCAGCCCAACTTGCGACCCGGCCGCACCGCGTTGCATCGCGGCCTCATCCCTGCCGAACTCGCGAACAGGCAGGCTGTGTGCAAGGCCCTGCCACGGTCGGAGTCGCGATGCCCATCCCCACCCACGACGCGCTCATGCTCCCGGTGCTGCGGCTCTGCTCCGACAGGGCCTGGGTCATGCGCGACCTGATCGGCCGCATCGCCGACGACCTCGGTCTCACCATGCCGGAGCGCGACCAGATGATCCCGAGCGGGAGCGTGAGCGTGGTCGCCAGCCGCGTCCACTGGGCCAAGACCTACCTGAAGCAGGCCGGCCTCGTGGCGCAGCCGAAGCGGGCGCTCGTCGCGATCACCGACCAGGGACGCGAGCTTCTTCGCCGCAACCCGCCGCGGATCGATGCCGCGCTGCTGAACCAATACGGCGAGTTCCGGGCATTCCTGAACCGGACGAAGTCCAGGACCGCGCCCCCGGCCGCCTCGCCAGCCGCATCGACCGCAATCGCCCCTGCCCCCGCAGCCGAGGCGGCCGGCACGCCCGACGAACAGATCGCCTCCGCATCCCTGACGCTGAACGAGTCGCTGCGCGAGGCCCTGCTTGCGCGCGTACTGGAATGCAATCCCGCGTTCTTCGAGAGGCTGATCGTCGACCTGCTCCTCGCCATGGGCTACGGCGGCTCCAGGGCCGACGCGGGCGAACAGCTCGGCGGCACCGGCGACGGCGGCGTCGACGGCGTCATCCGCGAGGACCAGCTCGGCCTTGACCGCGTCTACCTCCAGGCCAAGCGCTACCAGGCCGGGAACACGGTGGGCAGCGAGGCGGTGCAGGCCTTCATGGGCGCCCTGGTCGGCAAAGGCGCGCAGAAGGGCGTGCTGATCACCACGTCCTCGTTCTCCAAAGCCGCGGCGAACGTGGCGAGGCAGTCAGGCCACCTGCGCCTCGTGCTGATCGACGGCGATGAGCTGACCAGGCTGATGCTCCGGTTCGGCGTCGGCGTGAGGATCGCCCGGACGGTAGAGATCAAACGCATCGACCTCGCCTATTTCGAGGACACCGAACCCGAATAGCGTCAATGGCTCGTCCGTGCCGTTCATTCCGATTCCCTGCAATGACCACCGACGCGTCCATGAGCCTTATCATGTCTCGCCGGACAACTCGTCGAAGAATGCCTTTTCCGCCACCTCGCCCGTCGCGGGCGGCAACGGAGGCGCCTCGCGCAATGCCTCGAACCGCTCGCGCAGCGGCGCCACCTTCGCTGCGTGGTCCAGTCCTGAGCCAATCTCCGCACGATCTGCGGAGATTGACTGTCCTATTCTCCGCATCGCATCCGGCCTCACTCCACTCGAACCACACCACCACGCGCGTTGCTCTCGGTTCCATCACCCCGCCCTAGACCGTCTTCTCCAGCACCAAGAACCGCAAATCCGCCCGCTCAGGCTCGCCCGGGAACGCCTGCGTCTCCCCCGTGCCAGCGTACCCCCGCCGCCCGTACCACGCGATCAGCGTCTCCCGCACCCCGATCACCGTCATCCGCACCCGCTGGGCTCCGCGCGCCCGTGCGAACGCCTCCGCCCCGGCCAGGATCGCCCGCCCCAGCCCCCTGTCCTGAAGGTCCGGCCGCACCGTGAGCATCCCCAGGTACCAGACGCCCTCCCCCTCCGGCTCCACCCAGACGCACCCCAGCAGCGCGCCCTCGCCACCCTCGCCCCCGTCCGCCTCGCGCAGCACCAGCAGCCGCGCCCCCGCCCGGCCGAGATCGCCGCGCAGCGTGGCCGCATCGATGCGCGGCCCGTCGAGCAGGTCCGCCTCGTTCGCCCATCCCTGCCGCGCGCTGTCCCCCGATACGCCGAGTTCACCAGCGCCACGACGCCGGCCAGCTCGTCCTCCCCCGCAGCCACAAGCACCTGTCCCGCCACCATCCCGCCTCACCCACACCCGCAGCATTCCACCCACGGCAGAGCACACCGCGATAGGAGGTCAAGCCCATGGCTGTCAGGAAGCAGGCAAGGCTGGGCTCTGCCCAGACCCGCCAAAGGCCAAGGCCTCTGGACACCGATTTACTTAGGTAATGGATTCCAAAGGCTTGCCTTTGGCGGAGTTTGAGGCAGAGCCTCAACCTTGCTTGCTGTCGTCGCTCAGCCGGCGGCCCAGAGGCTGCGCCGGCCGAGCACCGGGTCCGTGTCGGGCAGCGCCACGGCG
>CAXSHI010000457.1:0-2419 GCA_964236755.1 uncultured Acetobacteraceae bacterium | reverse complement strand
GCGCTGTTCCGGGCGCTGGATGTGGCCAAGCCGGGGCCGGTCGGGTGGGCGGACCAGCGCGAAGGTGCGGCGTGGGTGATGGGCGACGACCTGATCGCGGGGGCGATCGCAGCGGGGGCGTTGCTGGCGGGACGGGTCGCGGCGGGGTGGGTGTTCGGGGGATGACGAGGGTGTGGAGGCTGGGCACCAGATCAACCGCGCGAGGGGCAGACACTCGCATCGGGTGCTGCATGGGGCTTACATCCACGAAGCGATGGAGTTGAGCATGGAAACGGATCCTTTTGCCGACCGGCCTGAACCAGGGCGCCCGCGGCTAAAACGCCGCGTCCTGGTTTTTATCCTGCTGGCCGGCGCCGTCATGGGGCCACTGAGCGGGCGGTTCACAAACTGGCTTGTCACACGCTACGGCATGAGTTCGGACGCGGCGGTGATCACCAGTTCGATGCTGATAGTGGTTGTCATCATGTGCGGCTCGTGGCCAATGCGCCGACGGGTGCGGGCAGGCAGGCAGGCTTTTACAGGCCCGGGAGCACGCTGGCGTGAGGCGGAGACTGCGCTTGCCTGGGAGCGCCGGGGACGTCCCTGGTTGGTCCCGATTATGGCATTCATGCTGGTGCGTACGCTTGTTGAGCGGATTCGCGTACCCATCGGCGCTCCCGTGATGGAGGATGGCCTTGCCATCACCTGTATGTTTGTCTGCTTCGCCCTGTCGGTCACATCGTACCTGGTGCGATTCCGGAAAAGCGCCCGCCTGCCACAGGATGAGGGCGTTCAAGCAGAGCTGAGGGACGCGCTGCGTGACGGCTACCTCGTGTTGGTGGCGCTCGGAGGTGCCAACATGATGGTGGCGAGCGTCTGGCCGCTGGTTGCGGTGCGAGCTTGGGTGCCGACCTTGATGCTTGGCGTGTTTGTGCCGTGGCTGCGGCTTATTTTGCTTGACAGAACGGCTGCCCGTGGAGTGCCGCTCGGCAACTCTATCGAGAAGGCGCGGCTGGAACGGGGTCTAACCCAGGTGGGGTTGGCGGAGCGGATAGGCGTGTCGCGCAGGACGATCGACATGGCGGAAAGATCAGTATTCTTGCCCTCCGTGGCGTTGGCGATGGCTTTGTCGCGAGCTCTGGAGACAAGCGTCGAAGCGCTGTTCTTCCTGAAGGAGAATGGATGAGCCTTGTTGTGCCGGTCCAGGGCGACTCGCCCTGGCGGGTCCCCGCTTCCAGGCGATGGGGCAGAGCCCTGGCCTTGCTTTCTTGACGCTTCCCAGCCGCGAAGAGCGTATGGAAGCTGGCCGGGCGTTGCGCCGCGCGGTGCCGCGCGGCGCGCAGGGCGGCTGGACCGTGCCGGCGATGCGGGCCGACCCGGTGGCGGCGGTGCTGGCGCAGGAGGCCGGGCGGATCGCGGAGCTGCTGCCGCGGCGCCACGGGCTGATGGCGGCCTCGCCGCTGGCGTTCCTGCGCGGCGCGGCCTCGGTGATGGCGGCGGACCTCGCGACGCAGCCGGCGACGGGGCTGCGGGTGCAGGCGTGCGGCGATTGCCACCTGATGAACTTCGGCGCGTTCGCCTCGCCGGAGGGGGTCGCCCTGTTCGACATCAACGACTTCGACGAGACGCTGCCGGCGCCGTTCGAGTGGGACGTCAAGCGGCTGGCGGCCAGCCTGGTGCTAGCGGGGCGCGAGGCAGGGCTGGACGAGGCGGAGTCGACGGCGCTGGCGCGGGGCGCGGCGCGGGCCTACGGCGAGGCGCTGGCGGCGCTGGCGGCGCTCGACCCGCTGGCGTGCTGGAGCCGCAGGATCGACCTGGAGGCCGCGGTGGCCGCGATCGGCGACAAGGGGGCGCGGCACGACGCCCGCGCGCGGATGCGACGCGCGCTGGAGAGCGGCGCCACGCAGTACGGGCTGCTGGAGCGTGACGGCGCGGGGTGGCGGCTGCGCGACGACGTGGCGAGGATGTTCCGCCTGCCCAGCCACGACGCGGCGGTGCACGCGGCGTTCGAGGCGTACCGCCGCACGCTGCAGGAGGACCGCCAGGTGCTGCTGCGCCGCTACCGGCTGGCGGACTGGGCGTTCAAGGTGGTGGGCGTGGGCAGCGTCGGCACGTTCTGCGCGATCGGGCTGTTCCTGTCCGGCGACGGCGCGCCGCTGCTGCTGCAGATCAAGCAGGCCGGGCGGAGCGCGCTTGCGCCGTTCGCCGGCGAGTCGGACTACGCGGCGCAGGGCGAGCGCGTGGTCACCGGGCAGCGCATGATGCAGGCGGCGAGCGACATCTTCCTGGGCTGGGCGCGGATGCCGGCCGCGGCGGCGGGCATGGCCACGGGTCCGGAGCACGTCTATGTGCGCCGGCTCAAGGACTCCCGCCTGGGCGCGGTGGGGGAGCGGGTCGAGGCGCGTTCGCTGGCCTCCTACGCGGCGCTGTGCGGGCGCAC
>CAXSHI010000456.1:0-2428 GCA_964236755.1 uncultured Acetobacteraceae bacterium | reverse complement strand
ACTCTGCTCGCGCTGCCGGGCGGCACGCAGGTCGTCCTCTACGGAGCAAGCGTCGGCGCAGGGCAGATCACCACGGGCTGAGTGTCGAGGTTCGCACCGGCCCGTCGGCAAACTTCCCTGCCGAAGGGGACAGGAATGTCGACGCGACACCGCGCCGCTCGCCGCCGCCACGCCACGAACTCGCCGTCGCGACCTGCGTAGAGCACCCGGCCCGCCGCGGGCCGGACGCAGCCCAGGAGTACCCGATGAGCGCCAACCAGTACGACCTCATCGTGATCGGCAGCGGCCCCGGCGGCGGCTCGCTCGCGCAGCGCATGGCCGCCGCCGGCAAGCGCGTGCTCCTGCTGGAGCGCGGCGACTATCTCAAGCGCGCCCGCGCCAATTGGGACAGCAAGACGGTGTTCGTCGATGGAGCCTACCAGGCCGCGGAGACCTGGTATGACAGCGCGGGCAAAAGCTTCCACCCCGGCCTGCACTACTTCGTCGGCGGCAACTCCAAGGTGTATGGCGCCGCCCTCTTCCGCCTGCGCGAGGCCGATTTCGGCGAGATCCGCCACGAGGACGGCATCTCTCCCGCCTGGCCCCTGCCCTACGCCGCGTTCGAGAAGCACTACGGCGAGGCCGAGGCGCTGTATCACGTTCACGGCCAGCGCGGCGAGGACCCCGGCGAGCCATGGAGCAGCACCTCCTACGCCTACCCGCCGGTCAGCCACGAGCCCAGGATCGCCGAACTCAGCGACGCCCTTGCCGCCCAGGGCCTGCACCCGTTCCACCTTCCCCTCGGCATCAAGCTCGACGAGCGCGACGGCCAGGTCCTGCCCACCAGCCCCTGCATCCGCTGCGACGCCTTCGACGGCTTCCCCTGCGCCGTCAACGCCAAGGCCGACGCCCAGGTCATCAACGTCGATCCCGCCCGCGCCGAGCACGACGGCTTCACCCTGCTCACCAACGCCCATGTGGAAAAGCTGGAGACCGACGCCACCGGCCGCACCGTCACCGCCGTCCGCGTCATCCGCGACGGCGTGGCGGAGACCTACTCCGCCGACATCGTGGTGGTGGCGTGCGGCGCCCTGTCTTCCGCCCTGCTGCTGCTGCGCTCCGCCAGCGACGCCCACCCCGACGGCCTGGCCAACGGCTCCGGCCAGGTCGGCCGCAACTACATGCGCCACAACCAGTCCGTGCTGATGGCCCTGCTGCGCGAGCCCAACCACACCGTGTTCCAGAAGACCCTGGCGCTAAGCGACTACTATCAGCGGGCTGACGACTACGACTACCCGCTCGGCCTGATCCAGATGTGCGCGACCTCCCACGGCGAGCAGATCCGCGGCGAGGCCCTGCCCGCCTGGCTGTCCTGGTTCCCGGAGATGCCGTTCGAGAAGATGGCGCTGTACTCGATGGATTTCTGGCTCAGCGGCGAGGACCTGCCGCTGGCCGAGAACCGCATCCGCTACGGCGCGGACCGCCGCGTCCTGCTCGACGTGACGCCCACCAACATGGAGGCGCACCACCGCCTCAAGCACAAGCTGGAGGCCATGCTGGGCCACGCCGGCGTCCACCCGCAGCTCCTGGAACGCAAGCTCTACCTCGGCAAGGACATCCCGCTCGGCGGCACCGCCCACCAAGCCGGCACCTGCCGCTTCGGCGCCGACCCCGCGACCTCGGTGCTCGACCTGGACTGCCGCGCCCACGAGGTGGACAACCTCTATGTCACCGACGCCAGCTTCTTTCCCTCGATTGGCGCGGTGAACCCGACGCTCACCATCATCGCCAACGCGCTGCGCGTCGCGGACCACCTTTTGGAGCGCACGAGCTGAGGCCGCAGGGAGCAAGGCTGGGCTCTGCCCAGACCCGCCAGGGGCGAGCCGCCCCTGGACCGGCCTTGCTTAGACAAGTGGATTCCAAAGGCGAGCCTTTGGCGGAGTTTGAGGCAGAGCCTCAACCTTCCTCGCCTCCGCCAAGGCCGCAGGCCGTAAGATCCCCACAGCCGCGCCGCGTCTCAATTTCCGTGACGGGCGTGCAACCACGCGACGGCCGCTCCGTTCAACTGGGGCGACACCGATGTCGCCAGGGAGACGATCATGGTTGACGAGAACCGCGTGACCGGCGCTGCGGACAAGCTGAAGGGCGCCGTCAAGGAAGGCATCGGCAACCTCACGGGCGACGACAAACTCAAGGCCGAGGGCGTCGCCGACAAGGCCAAAGGCCACGCCGAGACCGCCGTCGGCGGCGCAAAGGACACAGTGCGCGACGCCGTCGACAAGGCTTGAGCCCGAGGAAACAGCAAGCAAGGCTGGGCTCTGCCCAGACCCGCCAGGGGGGAGGCCCCCCCTGGACCGGCTTTACTTAGTAAAGGACTCCAAAGGCGAGCCTTTAGCGGAGTTTGAGGCAGAGCCTCAACCTTGCCTGCTCCCGCCTCAGGCCTGCTCCA
>CAXSHI010000455.1:0-2429 GCA_964236755.1 uncultured Acetobacteraceae bacterium | reverse complement strand
GCGCCATCGACTACCTGCTGAAGCGCTGGACGGCATTCACCCGGTTCCTGGACGATGGGCGGATCTGCGTCAGCAACAACGCGGCGGAACGCGCGCTGAGGGGGATCGCCCTCGGGCGCAAGTCGTGGCTGTTCTGCGGCTCGGACCGCGGCGGGCAGCGCGCCGCAGTGATCTACAGCCTGATCGTCACCGCCAGGATGAACGATGTCGACCCACAGGCCTGGCTTGCCGACGTGCTGGCGCGCATCGCAGGACATCCAGCCCGGCGCCTCGACGACCTGCTGCCCTGGAACTGGCTCTTCCGCGTTTTGTGTGGTCGCTATGCTGCGAGCAGCAGGCGTTGGCGGAGCAGGTCGAGCTTGGCGCGGCCGTACATGGATCGCTTGAGCAGCTTCAGCTTGTTGACCTGCCCTTCGGTCTGACCGTTGCTCCACGGCAGGGCAAGTGCGGCCCGGACAGCAGCACCGTCATGCTCGAGGCCTGCTGCAAAGGTCACGACGGCACGGACGCTGCAGTCGCGCGCGTCGGTGAGCCAGGCATCGAATGCATCAGCACCAGGAGCCTGCCGCTTGTCGGTGATCCCTGCATTGCGAACCAGATCGACGAACCGTCGGATGAGCCGGACGAGTGTCGCCGCCTCGCTATCCTGTTCGATGCGCGTGATCGTCCTGGCCTCCTCGGCCGACCGCGTTTCGGCTGCCTTGACGATGAGCCAGGCGAGCTGGATGGGCGCAAACAGTGTCCGTGTTGCCGGCAACGAGGCCGTGGCGCCTGGCAGGACCACGTCCCGCCAGCGGCGGGGCGTATGCTTGTGCAGGGCGGTCCGACTCGCCTGAAGCCAGCGCCGGACCTGTTTTGCCGTGCCGGGAAAGCCCAACTCCCGGACCTCGCGCCACAGCTGCGTTCCGTTGTCGCAGCCCTCGCCGACCCGCATCTCGAGATGCGGCAGGTACGGATCGATGATGCTCGGCGCCGGTGTGCGGAGAACGCGCTCGGGAAACATCCCGGCACGGGCGAATTTGTCCACGGTGGCGCGGGCAAGGCCGGTTGCCTTGCTGATGCTGCGCAGTCCCTCGCCGGCGAGATGGCGTCGACGTACCTCGTCGTATCTGGCTTGGCGCCGGGCACGGCTGCTGGCCGCGACCTCGCCAGCAGAGCGGGTCCGCACGAACGCCCTGGTTTGACCGGCGACGGGGCCGTCGACATTCGGGACGGGCGGGAGCTTTTGCAGCCGGGCATACGCGCCCGCCGCCCATCGCTCGGCCATCTGCCGCGCGTTGCAGAGCAGGTGCCATCGATCGACGACCTGGATCGCGGACGGCGCACCTGCGGTGATCGCGCGTCGATACTCGGCCCAGCGGTCCCGCGCGACGAGGCTGATCTCCGGCCGGGCCTGCAGCCAGGCGGCCATCGTTTCAGCATCGCGATCGGGCAGCAGGTCGATCGGCCGCCGGTGCTCGAGATCGACGATGATCGTACCGTAGCGCGTGCGTTTCCTCAGTGCCCAGTCGTCGACGCCGATGATCGTTGGCGCGTCCGTGGTGGGGACGGATGTCGCCCGGATCAGCCGGAGCAGCGTGTCGCCGCTGGCGGGCATGCCGAGCCGGTGGGCCAGGCGACTCCCCGCCTCGCCACCGAGCGCCACGCCGACCTGCGTCTGTGCCCGGGCGAGCCGCCGTGTGCGTCTCGACCGGGGCGCGAGCAGCATCGGCACACGCTCGGCAAACGTCCGGCGCCGACACGCCGGGTTGATGCAGACGTAGCGGCGAAGTCGAAGGTCCAGGCGGACTTGCCGGCCGCAGAGCGGCAGATCAGCCGGATGGCGCCCATAGTAGCCGTGGACCGCATTCGACAGACAGCTGCAGTCCGGACACCGTGCGTCATCGCGACGGCGCCGTGCCGACAGCACGACCAGTGACCGGCTCTCGCGTCGAAGCCCCTCGACGTGGCATCCAGGAACCATGAACGAGTGCAGCATCGATCCTCCATCGCGTTGTCACGCGATCAGAGATCGAGCCTCAGTGCCGTGTCGACCACACAAAACGCGGAAGAGCCCCAGAAGTGAGCCGCCGGTGATGTAAGGACCGGCGGGCGCACGGAGGGGGTGGATGGCGCGCAAGCATCTTAAGCCGCAGGAGATTGCAGGCCCGCTGCGGCAGGTCGAGGTCCTGGTGGGCCAGGGCAAGCCGGTGGCAGAGGTGATCCGGGCAGTCGGCGTGACGGAGCCGACATACTATCGGTGGCGGGCTGAGTACGGCGGTCTGAAGCTGGACCAGGTGCGTCGGCTGGAGCTGCTGGAGCAGGAGCGTGGCCACCAGCGCTGGGCAGTGTCGGACCTGACACTGGAGAAGCTGATTCTGAAGGAAGAGTCCTAACCGAAGATGGATGCGGATGTTCTGGCGCAGGCGGTGTGGTTGGCGGGGTGCTGC
>CAXSHI010000454.1:0-2448 GCA_964236755.1 uncultured Acetobacteraceae bacterium | reverse complement strand
TTGGCGGAGTTTGAGGCAGAGCCTCAACCTTGCCTGCTTCACCGGTCATCACAAAGGGCCGTTGATATAACTACCCGGAGTTGCCCGAGAAGCGCATCGGCTTCACGGGCAGTGGCCATCGGCGGGTCACGGCATTGCTGCACGCCAGGGTCGGGCTTCCAGCCATGGACGGGTGGAGCACAGGCCGAGCTCGACCAAGGCGATCAACGTGCTGGACCGACCTGTTCATCAGCCGTTACCCGCACCAACGCGCGGCCCCGGCCACCGCGGTCCAGGGCGCAGCGGCCATCATGCCCTCACCGCAAGGCGACGCCTCGATAGACTGTGGCGACGCCAACCTTGAACGCATCCCTCTCGGGTTCGTGCTGTTAATTAGGAAATGATCTCTTCCGAACTACGCTCCATGCAAACTCCTCCCGATGCGTCGGCGCGTCGGTGTGCCCCCGGCCGCCCCCCGCGAGTTCGGACATGGACGCCGCGCTGGACGGCGCCGTGCTGGTGTTCCGCGAGCGCGGCTACCACGCGGCGTCGCTCGCGGACCTCGGCCTTGCCATGGGGCTCGCGACCGGCAGCATCTACAAGGCGTTCAGCGACAAGCACGCCGTGTTCCTCGCCGCCTTCGACCGCTACACCGCCCGCCGCGCCGCCCACGTGCAGCAGGCGACGGATGCCGAGGCTTTGGGCCGGAACAAGCTCCGCGCCATGCTGGACTGCTACGTCGAGGCGTCGTCGGGCGACGAGGGCCGGCGCGGCCGAGCTGTCCACCTACGACCCGGAGATGGCGGCAAGGGTCGGGGCGGCGCTGCAACGCGTCGAAGCCCGGCTGCGCGACCTCATCCGGCTCGGGCAGTCGGACGGCTCCCTGCCGCGCGGCGTCGATGCGGAGGCCGCCGCCTGCACCCTGCTGTGCTTCCTGCAAGGCCTGCGGGTCGTCGGCAAGTCGGGGCGGAGCCGCGCCGGGATGGCGTCGGCCGCCGACCAGGCCATGCGGCTGCTGGCATGAGACGGCCTGAAACCCACCCTGGCGGAGATGCACCATGAGCACGCACCAACCCGACGCCTCGCATCCTGCGGCACGTGCGGTCGAGACCACGCCGGCGTCCCGCCCGGACCCGGGACTGCCCGGCTTCGAGCACCGCTTCGCGACCGTGAACGGCGTGCGCCTGCACTACGTCACGGGCGGCAAGGCCGACGGCGAGGTGATCGTCCTGCTGGCCGGGTTCCCCGAGAGCTGGTTCGCCTGGCGCAGGATCATGCCGCTGCTCGCCCCCGGCTACCGGATCATCGCGCCGGACCTGCCGGGCCAGGGCGACTCCGACCGCCCGCAGGACGGCTACGACACGCAGGCCCTTGCGGAGGCCGTGCACGGCCTGCTGCAGCAGCTCGGCGTGACCCGGTACTGCATGGCCGCCCACGACGTCGGCGCCTGGGTCGCCTACCCCTACGCGGCGCTGTTCGGCGGTGAGGTCCGGCGCCTGGTGCTGATGGATGCGGGCATCCCGGGCATCACCCTGCCGGACGCCCTGCCGACCGCCCCGGACAAGGCGTGGCGCACCTGGCACTTCGCGTTCCACGCCCTGCCGGACCTGCCGGAGATGCTGATCGGCGGCCGGGAGCGCGAGTACCTGGACTGGTTCCTGCGCCGCAAGACGGCCAACCCGGAAGCGTTCTCCGACGCCGACATCGGCGAGTACCTGCGCGTGTTCACCAGGGACGGCGGCCTGCGTGCCGGCCTGGCCTACTACCGCGCCGCCGCCCTGTCGGCGCAGCAGAACCGGGAGCTGGCCGCCAGGGGCAAGCTGGCCATGCCGGTCCTCGCCCTCGGCGCCGACCAGGGCTCCATCGCCGACATGGCCACGCCGCTCAGGGCCTATGCCGGGGACGTGCGCGGCGGCGTGGTGGCCAACTGCGGCCACTTCATCCCGGAAGAGCAGCCCGAGGCGGCGGCGGGCGAGCTGTCCGCCTTCTTCGGCGGTGCGTGACATGGCCGACGCCAACTTCCTGACCGGCGGCAGCGGGCTGATCGCCATCGACAAGGTGGGCAACCAGGTGCTGTTCCTCGACCCGGACAGCTACGAGACGGTGCTGACCCTCGACGGCT
Organism: uncultured Acetobacteraceae bacterium; assembly: GCA_964236755.1. Lineage (GTDB taxonomy): Bacteria > Pseudomonadota > Alphaproteobacteria > Acetobacterales > Acetobacteraceae > CAHJXG01. The sequence continues at coordinate 347 of CAXSHI010000454.1, read as the reverse complement.
TCGCGCCGCGCGTTCACGAGCTGCTGATCGCGCCGGACCGCTCCGTCGCCTACGTGCCGATCTACGGCGACGGCATCCACGGCAGGAACCCGCACCCGGGCACCTGATCGCGCTGTTCGACCTCAAGGCCCGGCGGCACATGGGCGACTTCAGCACCCATCCCCACCTGGCGCCGCACGGGTTGCGCTGGGGGCCGCAAGGCCAGCTCTACTGCGTCTGCGAGAACAGCGGCGTCGTCCTGGAGATAGACACCAGGACCGACGCCATCGGGCACGTCATCGAGGTCGGCTCCAACAAGGCGCACCGGATCGAGGTGCTGCCGGACGGCAGCAAGCTCTACACCGAGA
>CAXSHI010000453.1:0-2450 GCA_964236755.1 uncultured Acetobacteraceae bacterium | reverse complement strand
AGATCGCCAGCAAGCTCTACCAGAAGAGCCGCTGACGCAGGCGGCCCGGCGGGCGCTCCCGCCGGGTCTGCCGACCGAAGGCAGGCAAGGCCGGGGGGGTCCGCCCCTCGCTTCGCACTGGCTCCGCCAAAGGCCCGCTCCTGGAACCTGTTCTTAAGTTGCGCCGGGTCCAGGGGCGGCTCGCCCCTGGCGGGTCTGGGCGGAGCCCAGGCTTTCTCGCCTGGCGAACCTCCAATCGGCCTACTGCCCGGCCATCCCTCCCCCCGCCACGCTTGCCTGCCCGCAGAGGCCCGACATTGCCAAGGCCAGCCTGAGTTCCGCGGATGGCGCATCCTCTGCGGTCGCCGCGCAGGCCGGGGCGGCAAGCCTCTTGGCCTCCTCCGCATGTCCCTGTTGCTGCAAGGCGATCGCCAGGTAGCCGATGATGGTGTTGTCCAGCGTCGGTTGCAGGCCGTAGGGATGCGACGCAAGCAGCGTCCTGGCAACCCGCAGCCGCGCGACTGCTTCTGCGGTGTCCCCGCGCTGCATGAGCTGGGTTGCCACCATCAGGTGCGCCCTCGGATCGCGGGGATAGTCCGCGAGAAACCGGTCGAGCACCGCCCCTGGCGCCTGGGGTAGCCGCTCGTCGGGGATCAGCTCCGCCTTCGCCGCGACGAAGCCGGGGAAATGCAGCGCGGCCTCCGCCGCGCTGCCGGCGAACGCCACGACCGAGAGCACGCAGATGCCCGTGGCGAGGGCGCGCAGGTCCGGCACGGGTCGGTCGTCCCGCCAGAAGGCCAGCAGAAGGAGGCCGAGCGTCCCGCCCAGCAGCGCCCCGCCGAGATGGACGCTGTCGTCGATCCGGACGCCGGTGCCTCCCGTTCCGAACGGGATCAGGAACACCAGCGTGACCCAGGACGCGCGCAACTGCATCTGCGTCCTGAGCAGGCCTGGCGACATGCGCCGCCTGACCACCAGCAGGGCGGCCACCAAGGCGGTAATCGCGCCCGACGCGCCGACCGACACCATCGCGGGTGCGCCCAGGGCGATCGACGCCACGCTCCCCGCGAGCGCGCCCAGCGAGAACACGCAGAACATCCACGCCCGGCCGAGCAGCCGCTCCAGCACGCAGCCGGCCAGCGCCAGGACCACCGCATTGCTGCACAACTGCACCGCATCGGCGTGCAGCAGCGCCGCGCACAGCATCCGGTGCCACTCGCCGGCCTGCACCAGGCGGCGGTTGAGCCCGCCCAGCGCCAGCAGCGTGAAGTCCGACGGGTTGCCGCTTCCCCCCGGCACCGTGCCCAGCCTCCCCGCGACCTGGCGTTCGAGCACGAATACGCCGACCTGCGTCGCCAGCAGCGCCGCGGTCAGCCACGGCCAGCGGAAGCCCGGTACGCCGCATGGGCGCGGGGGCGCGACCGGCGGCAGCAGCGCGGCCGAGGCTCCCCCGGGCCGCAGCGCCGCGAGCGACTCCAGCAGCGCGGGCAGCGGCACCTCGAACAGGTCGGGCAGCACGATCCCGACCGGGCGCCATCCAAGGCGCCCCGGGCTCAGCCTGGGCGCTACCGCCCGGCGGCACCGTCCCCACCGCGCCGGTATCGTCACGAACGGCCCGATCGCGTCCCACCCCGCAATGCGTATCCAGAACGCGCCGCGCACCGCAAGCCCGTTCCGGTTCACGCCCAGACGCGGCAGACTCCCGGCGAGGGCGTAGAGGCGGTATTCCCCGAGCAGCACGAGCAGCATGAGCAGGCCCGTCTCCAGCGCCGATGGCGGCTCGCCGGGCGCCTTCGTGGGCAGCACGAGCGTGAAGGCCCGCGGCACGAGCAGGATCGCGCCCACGCCGATTGCCAACTCCACCAGCAGACGCCGCCAGCCGCGCCGCGACCTGAACTCCACCCGGCCATTCTTGGAGACACGACGGCCGCGCAGGTGGGCAATGTCAGGGCCGGCAGCGTCACGGCTGGCAAAGGCAGGTCCGCCCCCCGCGCACACGCCGTCGCCCGCCCCGAGCAGCCCGTCGAGCCCCACCACCTCCACCACCGCCGCGACCGGCACCGCGCCCCGCAGGTGCGGGAACGGCGCCTGGTCCGGCTCGCTGCGCACCCACTCCACCGCGGCCCCGCACAGCTCCGGCCGGAACCGCATCGCCAGCATCCCGCCGCGTCCCGCGAAGTGCCGCGCCAGCACGAAGCCGAGCTGCGCCCGCGTGCAGCAGTGCAGGAACCCGTCGCGCGCCAGCTCCGGCGGCGCGTGCCGCCCGGCCGCCTGCGCCGTCGCCCAGGCCTCGGCGCTCAGCACGTGGAACAGGGTCTCCGCCATCGCGCCACCCTGCAAGGACACGCGAAAGCAGGCAAGGCTGGGCTCTACCCAGACCCGCAAAGGGTCCGAGGAACCTTTGATCCCATTGACTTAAGTGCCGGATTCCAAAGGCCTGCCTTTGGCGGAGTTTGAGGCAGAGCCTCAAC
>CAXSHI010000452.1:0-2452 GCA_964236755.1 uncultured Acetobacteraceae bacterium | reverse complement strand
TGCGACGCGGCCCGGGTGCCGCGCCGTCCAAATGCGCTTCGGGCAGACCCTAACCGACGGCCACGGCGACATCGTCAGCTTGATCCAACCCGCCGCCCTAATTGGAGGACCGTTGCGGGCCGGGCCGGGCTCGCACGGCCCGCCGCCCTCACCGGCCGGTTCTTTATCTGCTATCACCGCAACGATATTGCGGATCGACGTGGAGTCGGCAACGCTTGCTGCGAAGGGCGTACGGGATGCAGGCGCCATCGAGGTCCAGGTGAGCAGTATGGGCGACCACTCGGGCTTGGCCATGGACGCCTTGTCAAGTCACGGCAGTGACGAGTTTGCCAGCCAGGCGGCGAGGCCGTCCTCACTGTCCTCCTGGACCGATGCGGTGGCGGCGGCCAGGCAACCGTCGGAGCTTCTGGAAGCGTCCGGCGGCACGGACACGGCCGAAGCCTCCGACGTCGGCCGGACCACGCCCGGCACGCTGTCGTTGGTCGACCATGCCGCCGAGCCGGAGGCGTCCGCACCGGGGCAGCCAGCGGAAGCGGGCGTGGCACCGCCGGCCGACCTGGCGAACGCGGCCGGCCTGATCGCCGGGGCGACGGACTCCGCGACCGGCCAGGCGGACACTGCAACCCTTGCGCGGCAGATCGCGGACGCGGCGACGCAGGACCCGGCAAAGGCGGGCGCCGCATACCAGGCGGTGCGCGAGCAGTTGCAGCAGCGCGACCCGAGCCTCTCGCAGCAGCTCGACAGCGACGTCGCCCGCGCCGTCAGCGACGTGGTGAAGGGCGCGGCGCCCGGGCTGGAGAAGGCCGGGGCGCAGGTCCTGACCAGCAACCCGATCCTGTCCAAGCAGTGGGTCTCGACGCAGAGCGCCTGGACCGGAAAGGGCGGGTTCACGCAGGGTGTGCGTGATCTCCTGGACGGCAACGGGATCGCCGTCGAGCGTGGCGTGCGCAGCGCCCCGCCCGGATCGCTCGGACCTTCCGGCGGCGTTTCGCAGGCCCGGGCGAACAACATCAACGGTCCGCTGGCCGAGAAGCAGATCGCAGACGGCTACGGCAACCAGGGCTTCAAAGTGAAGCTGCAGCAACCGATCCAGAACGGGTCGAGGGTCGTCGATGTGCGCGTCGAGCAACCGGCGCCTGATCCGCGCAACAGCCGGACGCTCGACATCGAGTCGAAGGTAGGCCGTACCGGCCTCGACCCGGAGATACGCACGCAGGTGGCCAAGGACGCGCAGGCGCTGATCGAGAACGGCCAGGCCCGAGCTCTGGGCGGCGCGCTGGAGACCACCGGCAAGGTGCTGCGTCCGGTGGCGGTTGTCGCCGATACGGTCCAGCTCGGCCGAGCGTTCCATCAGGACGGCGACAAGGTCGGCGCCAACACCGGCCGTGCTGCATCCGGCATCGCCGCGGGTTGGGGTGGGGCAATCGCCGGAGCTGAGGGCGGTGGTGCCCTGGGCGCCGCAGTTGGCTCGGTCGTCCCGGTGGTGGGGACAGCGGCTGGCGGCGTGGTCGGTGCGGTGGCGGGCGGGATCGGCGGGGCGATCGGCGGCGACTGGGCCGGGCGGCGCTTGTTCGATACGGTCCGCAGTTGGTTCTAGGCGTGACGGTGGCGGACTGGCTGCGGCGCGTGGCGCGTGGCAGGCCGCCGGGCCGGCTGGCCGCACTGCTCGCGACTTATCCGCCCTACGCCATCCCGCATCCCGGGCCGGGCTGGGATTTGAGCCTCGGGCATGCCGACACGAACCTCGCCTATCTCGTGGCCCATCGGGAGGAGCGCCTCGCCGCAGTGGAGGCGCTCCTGTCGGAGTGCAGGGTCGACATGGCGGGTGCCTATGGGACGGGCGACCCCAGGCCGTTCCTGGACAGGTTGTGGGAATGGATCAAGGCGGAGTGGCCGGCAATCCAGGACCCTGAGCTGGCGAGGCAGGACAGATGGCTGAACAGCCGAAGAGCGGGCAAGGAGATCGTCTACTCCCTGATAACGGATGTCGCGATCCTGCTGGGAGAGGTGGTGATTTCCCGGCGGCCGGATTTCGGCTGGGCGCTCGACCTCGACCCACGGAACGCGGGCGACGAGGACGGCATGGTGAGCCAGCGACGGCCCTGCGTCATCCGCCCGGCCAACGACGTGATGCCCATCATTCTCTACGATCCGGAGGATCAGGTGCAGGGGGCCTACGCATACTGCACCTCGGTCACCTACTTCTGGCTCAACCATCTCAGGCAAGGGGCTATGGACATGATCGAGGGGGCGCACGAGCGGCGCTGGCGCGAGGAGGCCGCGGGCCGCCCGTGACGTGCCAGGCGGACGCGAGTTCGGCTTCACCCTCGCGTACCCCGCTCCCGACACATTGGATACGCGGCGCCGGCCGGCTGACGCTTGCGTTTCCCCCTGTCACGTGCTTGTTCCGCCGCTTCCCTGCTGAGGCGTTGGCGCGCCCCGGCTATGCCCG
>CAXSHI010000451.1:0-2456 GCA_964236755.1 uncultured Acetobacteraceae bacterium | reverse complement strand
TGTCTGCGGTGACGTAGCGCGGCTCGGGCATGCCCGTCTTCTGCTTCGGGTCGTGCGTCCCGCTGGACACGAAGGTGATCCGGGCATCGCTCGCAAGATCGGGAAGCAGCAGGCGGACCAGCAGGTAATGGCCGAGATGGTTGACGGCGAACGTGGTCTCGTAACCCTCGGCGGTCCGGGTGGGAGCGGCGACGTTCTGCCCACCGGCGTTGCAGACGACGCCGGCCAATGGGGGAAACCCGCGCCTGCGGAAGGCGTCCACGAAGGCATGGACCGACGCCTGCTTGGCCAGGTCAAGCGGCAGGGCCTCCACCGCGCAGCCGGACTGGCGCAGCCTCTGCTCGGCCTGACTGCCCTGTTCCGCGTCCCGGCACGCGATCACCACCAGAGTGCCGCTGTCTGCGCCCAGGACGGACGCGCACTCGAAACCCAGTCCCGTGTTGCCGCCAGTGACGATGAACGTTCGCGCCTGTGCCATAAGGCTGAACCTACCTGTAGTTGACGCTGTCAACGTGGGTCGCATGGTTGACGTTGTCAACTCAGAAAGCCAAGGTGTCCCGCATGGTCGAAACCACCAAGGAGCGTCTTGTCGCGGCGGCATCCGATCTTCTGGACGCTGGCGGGCAAGGGGCGGTGACGCTGCGGGCCGTCGCCGAGGTGGTCGCCGTGTCGCACAACGCACCCTACCGGCACTTCCGAGACCGCAGCGCCCTGCTGGCTGCGGTTGCCGAGCGGGACTTCGACGGGCTGAGGCAGGCGTTTCAGGCAAAGGCCGACGACCCGCAGGACGCCCGCCTGTCGCTCCGGGCGGCATTGATGGTGGTGGTCGCCTATGCGCGGGAGCACCCGGCCCGCTACCGTCTGCTGTTCAGCGATCCGAACCTCGTCTCCGGGGACGGAGCCTTGGAGGTCGCCGCGTTCGGTTCGTTCCAAGCTTTCGCCGCGATCGTGCGACAATGCCAGTTGGACAAAAGCCTTCAATCTCTCGATACGGCGAGGATGACGGGGCTGATCTATGCCACCCTGCACGGCGCGATTGACCTGGAGATCGGTGGCCGCGCCAGGAAGGCAAAAGGTTTGAGCAGCATCGAGGCGACTGTGGACCTGTTGCTCAACCTCCTTGCACATCCCAGCGTCCGCAACGGGTCGAGAGCGGATCATCGCCGAGCGCATCACTTCGTCAAATGACCGGATACTTTTGGCGAAATCGCCTGCTGGGCGGCAAGTGCGGCAAAACGTGAAGTTCGGGTCGGTGCGAGTGGCCGTCCGGCGAACCAGGCTACGATCCGGTCGAGGTTGAGGGCCGCGGCGGTGGCGACATGTTCAGGGCCGGAAGACTGCGAGCAGGAGCGCGGTCACGATTAGCGAGAAGTTGACGGCTCCGAAGCGGTCTTCCAGCCTTTTGCGTCTAATGTAGCTCTCCAGCGATTGTCCCTGTGCGGCGCCTTGCTGCGCGAGCTGGGTGACTTGGGTGACGAGTGGGCGCACGAAAACAACTGTGACGATGAAGATCAGGGCGGCTAGAACCAACTGAGCGAGCGCCCATCCGTCAGCGAACGGCTGGTGCTTCGGAGAGCCGGTCGATAGGATAGCCTCGGCGAAGAGCATGCAGACACCCGGAATGGTCAGCGCTCGGGAGATGGCAGATGCGAAGAGTCGTTGATGATGGATCAGCAACGCATCTGAACTGGAACCAACCGTCAGATTCATGACGATGAACGTTGCGATGCTGCCGAGAGAAAAGATCATGCCGACCATAAACAGCAGTGAGGTTATTTCCTTCATACCACAATCTTTCATACTAAATGGAAATAAATCAAACTCTGATCGTCGACGCCGTGACAGGCAGATTGACAACATGATCTTAATTTAAGTTCGAGGGTTTTGCACCTGTTTCTGATTGCACGTGGGCGATAGTTTTGGTTGTCGTAGGCAGGAAAAAGGTCCAACCGGCCATTTCCTCCCAGCCTGCTCGCCGCCCAGCATCCCAAGCAACCCGATCAACGCCACAACAGGCGGTACGGGAGATTTCACGTCCAGGACGCCGTAGATCGCGCCCACAAGCAGGCCGACGGCACACACAAGAACATACAGCCTCACTCAAACCTCCCACGAGAGACGTAATCAAGCTAAGGCTTGCGCAATGCGGTCATAGCTGGCGCTCATCAGTTCGATCGGGTTGCCCCACGGGTCCTGGCAAGACGTCATCATAAGTCTCGACCCCGGCGAGGTGTCCCGCACCGGCGTACGGTGCCGCCCGCCCCTTGGCGGCAATGGACGCCGCAAATTCTTCAACGGCCGGGGTTGTGATACAGAATGCCAGGTTCCTGGCTGCCAGAACTCGCAATTATCCCCGAACGGTTTCGTCCTGGGGTCCAGGAACTCGAACATCTCGAACCCGACCCCGCTGCCCTTGGCAAGGTAAGCAACGCGGCCCTTGCGGAATGCGGGGCCGT
>CAXSHI010000450.1:0-2456 GCA_964236755.1 uncultured Acetobacteraceae bacterium | reverse complement strand
GACCGCTTCGGAGCAAACCCTGCCAGTCAAGATGCGTCGGTCGCACGCTTACCGACCATCTGCTGCCACCCGCCGGAGAGCGCCGCCGGCAACGAGGCCCGGCGCTCGCGCAGCACGGGGAACAGCCGGCGCCCTTCCGGGACCATGGCGCCGCCGCGGCGCACGATGCGGTGGGCCGGCAGGCCCCCGGTCGGCTCGCCCGCGAACACGGCGGGCCCGTTGCCAGGCCGAGACGTCCCATGACGTGCCGCCGCGCCGTGTCGAGACACCTCCTCACCGGGTCAGCCGCCATCCTCGTTTCCTCTTTTCGTCGTCCCGTTCGGGATCCCGTGTCCTTGCCGGGCCGCCCTTACTCGGCGGCCTACGCCATCTCGCGGCCTCGCCGCCCGAGGATGCGGCCGAGGGCGTCGGACAGCCGGCCCTCCGCATCCGCCGCGTCGGCCGCCGCGTCGCGCGTGCGCCAGGCGACGTGCTGGTCCGGCCGGACCAGCACGCAGCCGGCCTCGCCCACCTCGCGCCCCAGCGCCCAGCCGCCGAACAGGTCTTCCAGCTCGCGTCCGGGTCCGATCACGTGCGCCTCGACCGGGATGCCGTGGCGCTTCGACACGGTGCGCGCGGCGTCCGCCCAGGCCGCGCCGCCAATGCTGGCCAGCACGGTGAACCGGCCGCGGCCCACCACGTCCAGAGCGCCGAGGCGAAGCCGGCCGGCCCGCTGCCCACGATCAGCACGTCGGTTTCGATCATCGCCGTTTCCTCTCCCGTCTCGTTTGCTGCCCGCGGCTACTCGGCAGCCGCGCGGGCCGCGGCCGCCTTGAGGCCGAAGCGGCGGGCCAGGTGCCGCCAGGGCCGGTCCAGCACGCGGCCGTCCGGCGCGGTGCCGGGCTGCTTCAACTCGAACGCCTCGATCAGGCTGGTCTTGACCCCGAACACCGCGTCGCTGTCGAGATACGGGCTGCCTTCGGCGAAGATGTGCGTCACCAGGCGCTCATGGCCCGGCGCCGAGATCATGAAGTGCACGTGCGCCGGGCGGTAGGGATGCCGGGCCGTGGCGGCCAGCAGGGCGCCCACCGGGCCGTCGTCCGGGATGGGGTAGTGGGCCGGCATCACGGTCCAGAAGTGGAACCGGCCCGCCCCGTCCGTGTGGAAGGCGGCGCGCAGCGCAGGTCCGTCGAGGTCGGTGCGCTGCACGTCGTAGAACCCGTCCCGGTCGGCCGACCAGACCTCGACGACGGCGCCGGGCACCGGATCGCCGCTTGCCGAGGTCACGGTGCCCTCGACCAGCAATCTCTCGCCGGGCAGGCCGCCCGAGATGTCGGCGCCGTGCGCGGGCTGCGGCGCGCCCGCCACGTGGAACGGGCCGAGCACGGTGGTCTCGGTGGCGCCCGCGGGCTGGCGGTGGTTGACGGCGTCCACCAGCATGGACACGCCTAGCACGTCGGACAGCAGGATGAACTCCTGCCGGGTGTCCGAGCACATCTGGCCCGTGCGCGTCAGGAACCCGACCGCGGCCTGCCACTCGTCGAAGGTCGGCTCCACCTCCCGCACGAAGCCGTGCAGGTGCCGCACCAGGGCCTGCACGAGCATCTTCAAGCGCGGATCGGGCGTGTCCGCGAAGCGGTCCAGGACCGCGTCCGTGATGGTGTGCTCGTTGGCGTCACGCATGGCTTGTCTCCATTGCAAGTGCCGGCAGGGGCGACACGCGGGGCGGCCTGCCGCCAAAGCGGCGCGCCTCGCTTCCCATCGGAGCCAAGGCGCCTGGGCTGAATGTCGCCCGTGCCGGAAGAGTCATGTACGTGAAGGCCTGCATCGCCGCGAATCCCAAGCGCGAGGTGCTCAATCAAGGGGTCCTGGTCGCCGAGGCGGGGCAGGAGTTCGACGTGGGCGACCTCGCGCAGCACGGCATCGCGTAGGTGGATGTGCAGGCTTTCGAGGCCGCCTTCGAGCCGCCCGGTCCGACCGTGCGCCGCTTCTGGCTCCTGCCGAGGACGCGGCCGACCCCAACGGGGCCGTCGAGATGCAGGATCACGAGGCGGTCGCGGACGGCGCGGCATGACGCCTCGCAAGGCGCCTCCCGCTGGGCGGAGGCGTAGAGGGAGGTCCAGGCCACCCCTTCGCTCGCGGCGCGGCCGCGGCTCTCCGGCCGCCAAAGGATGCCGTGCGTCTCGCGCACGCCGAAGGCACCGCCCGGCCCCATGTGTCTCCCTCCTGGCGGGCGCCGGGCACGACACCTTTCCCTCGCCGAGAAGGCCGTCGCGCCGGACTGCCCCGTGTCCGGCGCGGAGGATAGCAGAACGGCCGCACCTGCCAAACCCGTTCGTCCCCGGCGTCCTCTCAGAGCGGCGCCAGGCCACTCTCGATGGCCGCGCGCCGCGCCTCCAGGAAGGGCGGCAGCGACAGGCGCTCGCCCAGGGACTCCAGCGGCTCGTCGGCGGCGAAGCCTGGGCCGTCGGTGGCGA
>CAXSHI010000449.1:0-2477 GCA_964236755.1 uncultured Acetobacteraceae bacterium | reverse complement strand
TCGCCGGCATCACCCGCCAGGTCATGGCGGAGTACGCCGTCGATCCGGCACGGGTATACGTCGCCGGGCTGTCCGCCGGGGGGGCGGCGGCCGCGGTGTTGGGCGCGCGCTATCCCGAGCTGTATGCGGCGATCGGCGTGCACTCCGGGTTGGCCTGCGGCGCCGCGCGCGACACCGCCTCGGCGTTCGCTGCGATGCGCGGCCCCGGTCCAGGCCGCGCCGGCTCCGGCGGCGGCGAGGTGCTCCCGGCGATCGTGTTCCACGGCGACGCCGACGCCACGGTGCACCCAGGCAACGCCGACGCGGTGATCGCTCAGGCCGGGGGCACTCAGGCGGGGGGCGGACAGGGCGGCACGGCAGGGGCCTGGACCCGACGTGCCGAGCAGGGCCGGGTGCCGGGCGGGCGGGCCTACGACAGGGTGCGCCACGTCGCGCCGGACGGGATCACGATGCTGGAGCAGTGGACGGTGCACGGCGCCGGCCACGCCTGGTCGGGCGGCAGCACGGCCGGCTCCTACACCGACCCGCAGGGGCCGGACGCGACCGGCGAGATGCTGCGCTTCTTCCTGGAGCACCCGCGCCGCGGCTGAGAGGCGGGGTGATGGAGATAGGAAGTGGGCAAGGTTGAGGCTCTGCCTCAAACTCCGCCAGGGGCGAGCCGCCCCTGGACCGGCTTTATTTAAGTGAAGCCAGTCCAGGGCGGTTCGCCCTGGCGGGTCAAGCGCAGAGCCCTGGCCTTTCTTGCTGTCACGAGTCGATTGCACGCCGGCCCGCTCTCCGTTCCAGGCAGGTGCTGATTTTCGCGCAGTTCCCTGGTAAGAGCGTCCGCGGTGCGCCAAGTCTGACACCCACGGCGCGAACGCTTCGCGCGGGCGGGTGCGTCAGTGCCCGCCGACCCTTCGCCCCACGGATCGCACGTCGGGCTGACGCAACACTTCCGGGAACAGGATCTCGACGATGAGTGCCTTCAAGGGAGCCGGGTTCAACGACCGGCGGGATGCCGCGGCCAACGCCAAGAAGGCGCTGCTGGAGAAATTCAAGTCGCGCCCGGCGGCGGACGATCCGGCGATCCTGCAGAAGCAGGCGGAGATGAAGGCCATCGCCGACGCCCGCGACGTGCGCGCCGCCGAGCGCGCCAAGGTCAAGGAGGCCGACCTGGCCCGTCAGCGGCTGGAGGCCGAGGCCGCGCTGGTCGAGCAGGCGCGTCTCGCCGCCGAGCAGGAGGCGCTGCGCATCGAGGGGCTGGCCCGCGAGGAGGCGATCAAGGCGGAACGCAAGGCCGCCCGCGACGCCAAGTACGCCGCTCGCAAGGCCCGCCGTTAGGACTCCGGGCCGCGAGGTGCCCGTGCTGTCGGCACTGGGTTGCTGCCGGCACCGGGCGTCCGAGCGCGTCGTGCCGCGTGCGACTCGGGGCCGGCGTTTGCCTGCCTGTGCCGTGCGCGCACGGTTGCGGGCGCGTGGCAGTGTGACCGCAACCGGCTTCCTGCGTTGTGGCGGATAGGCAGGCCGGGGCGCAGGTAGTCGCGCCGCGATATGATCGGCGGTTCCGGGCCGGTGTGCCGCGCCAGGATTTCCGTTCCAATTCAGACAGTTGCGTTGAATCGCGTGCGATCAGCCCCACTTTGGCCTTGCCGGTCCAGACATGGCCCGGACAATGCAACAAAGAGCATCGGGTCCACTCGGAACGATATGAATTGGCTTGCGTGTCTGGCAGTATAGGCCTGCGAAGTCTTCCACATCGTTCCAACTGGATCAGACATGTCAGCCGATGCTTCCCATGACTCCGTCCTGGAGTTCGCCGCGCAGATCGTCTCCGCGCACGTCTCGAACAACTCGGTGCAGGCGAGCGCGCTGCCGGACCTGATCCAGCAGGTCTACAAGGCGCTCACCAGCGTCGGCACCGAGCCAGCGCCCGCGGAGAAGCTCGAGCCGGCAGTGCCGCTGAAGAAGTCGGTGTTCGCCGACTACATCATCTGTCTGGAAGACGGCAAGAAGCTCAAGATGCTCAAGCGTCACCTGATGACGTCGTACGGCATGACGCCGGAGGCGTACCGCGAGCGCTGGGGACTGCCGTCGAACTACCCGATGGTGGCGCCGAGCTACGCGGAGCGGCGGTCCGCGCTGGCCAAGTCGATCGGCCTCGGACGCAAGCCGTCCGGGGCGAGCGCCGCCACGGAGCAGTTGGGCGAGGAGCCCGCCAAGCCGGCGCGCCGCGGGCGCAAGCCGGGCCGGGCCGCGAGCGACGCCGCGCAGTAGTCCTACCGCGCCAGGGCCCGGTAAGGCAGGCAAGGTTGAGGCTCTGCCTCAAACTCCGCCAAAGGCAGGCCTTTGGGATCCAATACTTAAGTAAAGCCGGTCCAGGGGGGCTTTCCCCCCTGGCAGGCCTGGGCAAAGCCCAACCTTGCTTTCCGACCGATCAGGCCCGGATCAGCTTCACCCGCCGGCCCTCGACGCCCAGCGCCACCCGGCCCTGCTTC
>CAXSHI010000448.1:0-2488 GCA_964236755.1 uncultured Acetobacteraceae bacterium | reverse complement strand
TCGCCGGCCTGCCCGACGTGCACCCGATCGACTGGAGCAACATCCCCGGCTGCACCTACTGCCGCCCGCAGGTCGCCTCCGTGGGCTGGACCGAGGCGCGCGCCAAACAGGAGGGCAGGGAGGTCCGCGTCGGCCGCTTCCCGTTCGTGGGCAACGGCAAGGCCATCGCGATGGGCGAGCCGGAGGGCATGGTGAAGGTCGTGTTCGACAAGACGAGCGGCGAGCTGCTCGGGGCGCACATGATCGGCGCCGAGGTCACGGAGATGATCCAGGGCTACGCCATCGCCCGCACTCTCGAATCGACCGAGACGGAACTGATGCACACCGTCTTCCCGCATCCCACCGTGAGCGAGACCATGCACGAGGCGGTGCTCGACGCCTGGGGGCGGGCGATCCACTTCTGAGGCGGACACGAGCAAGGCCGGGCTCCCCGTCGCCGCCCTTTCCAGCGACCCAGGCAGGTCGTCACAACTCCTGGGCAGCTCCCGCCCCGACCCGCCAGGAGCGAGCTGTCCCCTGGGCCAGCCTTTCCTGAGTCGTGGATTCCAAAGGCGAGTCTTTGATGGAATGTGGAGCCCATGCTTGAAGGCGGGGGCCCAACCTTTCCTGCCTCGCCGCTTGCCCTCAAGACCGTTGAGACGAGGCGCTGCGTCGTTCTTCAGGCGCCTCGAACGGCATCCGTCCAGCGTCCGGGTCTGTATCATGACAGGGAGGATTTCCCTGACCTGGATAACGACCGATCACCGTCTTGTTGCTGGACAAAAGAAACATCGGTTAGCATTTTAAGCTCACCTGCGAGAATATTATCAAAATTTTAGCGAAGCCCCGGGCCAGGAGGAAGATTTTTTGGACATCGCCACGTGCGGTCACAACCGGCTCCGGTTCCGCCAGAACGACACGACTCTGGAGCTTGCGGGCCTGGAGTTCGCGGCCATGCACGTCATCCGTTTCGCGAGGTCCGGTTTCCGACACACGGCCAACGCCCGGCGCGCAAGCCTCGTGCCCGCGCCGGGCAAGGCGGAGTCCGTGGCACTCCGTCGCCGCGCGTACTGCCCGACCACGGCGGGAGTGATCGACGACCATGCGCCGTAGAAGCTGGCACGATTTCCACAAGAACGCGGCAGTAACCAGGGGGGCGGGCGACGCCTCCTTCCCCGGACACTGCCTCCGCAATCGCAGGTATGCCGCATGACCGAGCCTCTGGAGATCAGCTTCCGCGACCCCGGCAACAGCATCACCTATCGGGGAACCGGCTGGTCGGTGCGCGAGGTCTTCGGCATCTGGATGTTCGGCGACGAGAGCACGCTGATCCTGCCGCGCCCCGCGACGCCAGGCGACTACCTGCTGGAGCTGGAGGTCGGGGCACTGCTCGCTCCGGGCCGCTGCGAGTTCCAGCGCCTGTCGATCCGGGTGAACGGCGTCGGCGTGGGCAACTTCGTGGTGCGCGGCAACGACACGGTGGAGTGCTGGGTGCCCTGGTCGGTGCTGGGCGGCCCGATGAAGAGCATGGTCATCCTGTCGCACCCCGACGGCTGGAAGCCGTCGGAGCTGACCGGCGGCGTGGGCGACGAGCGCGTCATGTCGCTGTTCGCCCGCACGGCGCGCCTGTCGCTGCTCACGGAGCGGGCCTGGGCCGCGGACCATCTGCGGCCCGACGAGGAGGCGCAGCTCGCGGCGATCATCGGCCAGCAGGAGGGCGTCGATGGCGTCGCGATGCACGAGCTGATGCTCGATTTCGAGAGCCTGGGCTCAAACTGCGAGCTGGGCATGGTGCAGCGCCACTACGGCGTCGAGCCGCTGGGTCTGTTCCGCTTCAGCTACACCCCGCTGCAGGGGCTGCTCGCCGCCCTGGAGGGCGATTTCCGCACCGCCTCGTTCGGCGACCAGGCCTCGCTCGTGCTCAACCCCGAGACGCGCGAATACGAGCTGGTGGACCGGGCGCGCGGGTTCGAGTGGCACACCTGGCAGTACGACGGCCAGACCGACGCCGAGGCCCTGGAACGCCAGGAGCTGGTGCGCCTGCCCTACCTCGTGCGCCGGTTCTACGAGACGCTGGAGGACGGCGAGAAGATCCTCGTGCTCCGCGACGAGGACGGGACCACCGACCGCGCCGTGGTGGACCGGCTGCTCGCCGCGCTGCGCCGCCACGGCGACGTCACCCTGCTCTGGGTCAGCGTCATCACCGGACGACAGGCGCCGGGCGACGTCGAGTGGGTGGGCGACAGGCTCCTGCACGGCTGGATCGACCGGCTGTCCACGCGGCGCGAGGCCAACAACGCCTCGATGTTCGCCTGGGGGGTGATCTGCCAGCGCGCCCACCGGATGTGGCAGGCGAGCCGGGAGACAGGGGCTCCGACTTTTGCCAGGGTGGACGCCGTCAGCGCGGCCAGGCGGACGGCCTGAGACTGCGTCTGGCGGACGGCGTTGGCCTACCGGCAAGCAAGGCTGGGCTCTGCCCAGACCCGCCAGGGGGGAAGCCCCCCCTGGA
>CAXSHI010000447.1:0-2502 GCA_964236755.1 uncultured Acetobacteraceae bacterium | reverse complement strand
TGCGGCCGAGAAGGCAGGCGCAGCGTGCCGCCGGGGTGGCGAGGCGTGCTCATGCTTCAGTTCCTCCGTCCTGGATGGGGGTTGGCGTGGTTCTGCGCTTCCACCGACTCCCGCATCGGGGTGCCAGGCGCGCTCATGTCCGGCCCGTGCCCAGCTCTTCATGCAGGTGCGCGAACTGGTCCGGGTTGAGCGCGCGCCGGTCTTGCAGCATGTGGCGCAGGGCATCCAGCCCGAGCGGCGTGAAGAGGGCCCGCCGGCCGCCCATCACCACCTCCGGCCCGATGTGCATCAGCCCGCGCTCGACCAGGCCCTGCACCACCTTCGGGACCTTGGGCTGGCCGGCCTGCGGTCCGCCGCGCCAGGTCCGCAGGTAGATGCCATCCGCCGCCTGCGGTGCTTGGCCGAAACGCACGCACAGCTGCCAGCGGATCAGGTCCCGTTCGGCTGCTGTGAACAGGCCGGGGTCGGCTGGAGCGGAGGCGGGCTTGGGCGGCTGGGCCATTGCCCCTTTTACCATTCGGGGTCCGAGGGACAACGGAGACCGTCGACGCGGTCTCTGGCTCGCGTGCTCAGGCGAGGGCACCGCCACCCCGGAACCATTCCGTGGCCACTGGAAGCAGGGCGCCAAGGCTGAGAGCATTGACGTAGAGCGGCTGGCCAGTGACTCGCGTCGATGGTTCAAGGCGCGAGGGACAGAACTGATTGGCATAGGTGCGGACCTACAATCCTCGCCATCTCAAGCCCGAAGCGAACCGCCGGTTCTGCTGCCACCCGCCCCCAAACTCAGTAGGCAGAGACCAGTCGGGGACGCTCTTGATCATACTCGATGATCCATACCAACCTCAGGCATGGGTTCCTGCGGTCGGGCGTCTCAAGGCTGCACTCCACCACGTACTTGACCCCATGCGGGGAAGCAACCGTCCGAACAACCGGATTGATGGCCGGGTGCTTGCACAACGCATCCGCGAGGACCTGCCATTGGTCCCGGACGAAACCGTATTGCCCGAACTGGCCAGCCTTCCCTTGGTTCTGCAGATTGCCGGGGTTCAGCAAGTAATCTCTGACTTTCGCGTCCTCCACATGGGCAAGGGCAGCGTTTGGAAGTTGGCTCACGCCGTCAGGTCACAGGCCTGCAACGTCACCACGGCATGGAACGGCCGCTCGAACTCGACCTCGTAGCCGACACCGTCGCCATAGGCAGCGACGACGGTTCCCAGCGTTCCTTCGGGCAGCGACTGGCCCTCGACCTCGACGGCACGGGTCAGGGCCACCACCGAGAGATCGGCAAAGCTGGGCTCGGTTGCCTGCTCCTTGCGAGAGGGGCCGATGGGCTTGAGGGACAATACCATGATGGAGATCTCCGATTCGAGGCTGCATGGCGCGAGATTGTAGGCGAGCGGGCGAGTGGGAGGAAACTTTCCATGGCCGTCACGTATGGAAGGTCGGCCATGTCTGCGCTGCCGAGTGGAAGCCTCGCAAGCCGCCTCTCGGCCGAGGATGGTCATTGAATGAGGGTTGATGCGAATGGTCGCTGGCCTCACAACTGCCGGGTCGGATCTCATGATGCTGGCAGCCATCGCGCTCCCGCGGCGGTATATTGCGAGATAGCACCACCCGGCTGCAGTCTGGAGATACCAATGGATGAGAATCGCTTCAACATGGCGCTGCGCAAGTTCCTCAAGGAGGTCGGCGTGACCTCGCAGCGAGAGATCGAGAAGGTCGTGCGCGAGCACTCGGCGCAGGGCGGCGCGCTCCGACTGCGCATGGTGCTCACCTCACCTGACGCGCCGGCGCTGAACCACGTGGTCGAGCAGACCATACCGCTCGCTTGAGTCCGAGGCAGAAGTGCTGGGACGGAAACCAGGAGCCGCCGGCTCGAACACAAAGAGGGTTGTATTGGGATGTCAAAGGCGTAGCAGGAATCACCGTAACCGGGGCAGATTCCCGGGCGAGGTGATTGCGTTGATGGCGCGGGCGTGATTCACAGCCGGCATGTCGTTGCCGGACACAGCATCGCTGGAGGCGTTTTCGCTTGCCGAGTTGCGGGAGGTGGTCGGCCGTCTTGTCGGCGAGGTGCGGCGGCTGCACTCGGACAACGCAGCTCTGCAGGCCAAGGTGGACGCGCAACAGGCGACGATCACGACACTGCGTGCTGAGAACCAGGCGCTGCGCGACGAGGTGGCGCGGCTGAAAGGTTTGCCGCCGCGTCCGCCGTCGCGGCCGTTCGGCATGGAGCAGGCGACGCAGCCTGGAGCGGCTGGCAAGGATGAGAAGCGTCCGAAGCTGCCGCGAGGCGTCAAGCGCGATGCCCAGGCGATCACCGCCGAGCGGGTGCTCAAGGCGACGGTGCCGGCCGGCTCGCGCTTCAAGGGTTATGAGGACATCCTGGTGCGCGACCTGCGGCTTTCGGCCGAGGTGATCCGCTACCGGCGCGAGCGTTGGGTGACGCCGTCGGGCGAGACGGTGCTGGCGCCGTTGCCGGCGGGGATCGTCGGCGGGTTC
>CAXSHI010000446.1:0-2510 GCA_964236755.1 uncultured Acetobacteraceae bacterium | reverse complement strand
CCTGCGTTCCAGACCCCACGTAGAAGCTTGAGGAGCAAGCGGGTGGAAAACGGATGTAGGGGGCCGTCCGCCAAACTTTCCCCGGACCTGTCATCGCTGTGAACAGATGACCAACACCGACTTCGCCAATGGTGTCCGGTCATTCGACGAAATGGTACAAGCTGTTGATGCCCGCAGGGTTGTGTGAAGGTCGCGTCCGCGTTCTTGCCATGATCCGATGCCGGGCCGATGACTGTCCATGGAGCCGCCCTTGCACGTACTGATCGTCGACGGCCATCCCGACGAGCAACGGTTGGTCAGCAGCCTGCTCGATCACTACGCGGCTTCGCTGACGACAGGCTCAACGGTCCAGCGCATCGCAGTGCGCGACCTCGCCTTTGAACCCAACCTGCGGCACGGATACGGCACCGACCAGATTTGGGAGCCTGACCTGGAACGGGTCGGTGCGGCGCTCGATGCCTGCGATCACCTGGTGGTCGGCTTTCCGCTGTGGTGGGGCGGTGAGCCGATGATGTTGAAGGGCCTGCTGGACCGCATTCTGCTGCCCGGCTTCGCGTTCCGCTACCACCGCGATGATCCGTTCTGGGACCGGCTGCTGACCGGGCGGTCTGCCGACGTGCTCATCACGATGGACACGCCGCCCTGGTATCTGCGCGCCATCTATGGCGACCCGGTGTCGCGCCGCTGGCGCCGGCAGGTGCTAGGCTTTTGCGGCTTCCACCCGATCCGGTTCCTGCGGTTCGGGCCGACGCGGCGTGGCGAGGCAGCCAAGCGGATCGGCGGCTGGCGAACGCAGGTGGCCCAAGCCGCCGCGACAGCCGCGGCGTTGAAGCGGAGCGCGAAGCGGCCGGTGGTGCCCGGCCGTGCCGCATTCGCGGATGCCGTTGTTGAGCGTCAGTCTTGAACGGGCAGCAACTCCGGCACCTCCCTGCATAAAGCTGTACGATGGACCTAACCCGGGTTTTCAGGCGAACGCAGCCGCGTCCTCAGGGGCCGCGTCGCACCGTGGCAGGAGCAGACCCAACGACTCGCCGCTGGCGCTGGGACGCTTTGAGGCGCACGGACGCCCAGACAATCAGCGGCGTGCCAATCAGTGTCGGCGCAATGAACGCGACCGGCTTGGGCAGGAACGTCATGGTGACAACGGCGAAGGCAGTCGCTGTCGCGATATAGGCGGCCGACATGCCGCTCATGTGCCGCACGACCCATGCCCCGGGTTGCACCTGCCCGGTCAACCGCCGCATTTGCCGAATGGCGAGTGCGCTGCCAATGCCTCCGAAAAACAAGTCGGTCGCGTCCCAACTTGTGGTCAAGCCGGCGGCGAGCAGCCCTGCGCTGAACAGCAGCGTCGAGGCTGCCACAAGCCAGTCGAACCATCGTGCGCCGTGCCGCTCGTGCAAGTGCTTCTGCCTCAATGCTCGCCAGCCGGTGAAGACCAAGAAGAAGCTGAACACGGCGATGACCAGCAACAGCCGGTTGCGCGTCACCACCGCCAGGTAAAACGCTGAACCCGTGGTGCAGGCCATGGCTGCGGCATAGGATTTCCCGGCCACCCGGTGCAGGGTGCCGCCCTTGCGCGCTGTCATGGCGACCGGCCCAGCCAGCAGGGCGGTCGTGCCGCCAGCGACATGCATAACCAGGACCGTCCCAAAAACCATGTCAGCCAGCATCTTGACCTCCAGCATCTTGACAGTAGAAAGATCATGCCGAGGGATGGCCGTCAACGAAATCTTGCCAGCGTCAAGACGATGCGGCACAGAGGGGTGATGCCCGCCAGCCCACCGAAGCCAGTGCCCTACCACCATGGCTCGCTGCCGACCGCGCTGCTCGACGCCGCCGGAGCCATCCTGGAGCGTGACGGGTTCCAGGCGCTGACCTTGCGGGCCATGGCGCGGGCAGCCGGCGTGTCGCACGCGGCCCCGGCGCATCATTTCGGCGACCTGTCCGGGCTGCTCAGCGATCTCGCGGCAACAGGCTATGTGCAGTTCCGGGCCGCGTTGCTAGCGGGGATGGAGGCGTCCGGCCCTACTGCCAATGACCGCCTTCATGCGATGGGCCGCGGTTACGTCCGGTTTGCAAGCGAGCACCCCAACCTGTTCCGGCTGATGTTCCGCAGCGAACGATTAGACACAAGCCGCCCCGCCTTGCAGGACGCCATGAGAGAGGCATTCGGTGCTTTGGCAGAAGCTGCATCGGCCTCTGCCGGGAATGGTCCCCCGCCACGCGCCGCGAGCGGGACGGTAGCAGCGCCAGGTCAGCTCGCTGACATCGTAGCAGCCTGGGCCATCGCCCACGGCCTTGCGCTGCTGCTCATAGATGGCCGCCTACGCCCTCTGGTGGACGATCCGGACATCGAAATGCTGATCGGCTCTGCGCTTTCTCGATTGCGGCTATGACAGCCAGCCTTCTCCCACCAGGGTAGCGTCGGAATAAGCAGGTTGTTGCCGCGATGCCCGTCCGCCAGACGGACCCTGACGGACACTGCGCCGGGCGCGGGCCGCAACATGTGG
>CAXSHI010000445.1:0-2530 GCA_964236755.1 uncultured Acetobacteraceae bacterium | reverse complement strand
GGCGGGTGTTCCTGATGGCGCCGCTGCACCACCACTACGAGAAGAAGGGCTGGTCGGAGCCGACGATCGTGATCCGCTTCTGGATCGTCTCGATGATCCTGGCGCTGGTGGGCTTGGCCACCTTGAAGATCCGATGAGCGCCTTTCCCCCCGCCCTGTTCGCCGGGCGCCGCTTCGCCGTGGTCGGCCTGGGCCGCAACGGACGGCCCGCGGCACGCGCCCTGCTCGCCATGGGCGCCGAGGTTGGGGCGTGGGACGACCGGCCCGAGGCGCGCACCGCCGCCACCGGCCTGCCGCTGCATGACCCGGCGCTCGGCCTGGCCGGGTTCGAGGCCCTGATTCTCAGCCCGGGCATCCCGCACGCCCTCCCCGCGCCGCATCCGGCGGCCCTGGCCGCGCGCCGGGCCGGCATCCCGATCCTGTCGGACGCCGAGCTGCTGTTCCAGGCGGTGCGCGCGGCCGGGTCCCGGGCGCGCTTCGTCGGCGTCACCGGCACCAACGGCAAGAGCACCACGACGGCGCTGCTCGCGCACATCCTCTCCGGCGCTGGCGTCGACTCCGCGGCAGGGGGCAACTTGGGCGTCCCCGCGCTGGCGCTGCCGCTCCTTGGCGACGCCGGCATCTATGTGCTGGAGATGTCGTCCTACATGCTGGAACGCTTGGCCACGCTGCGCTTCGACGCGGCGGCGCTGCTGAATCTCAGCCCGGACCACCTGGACCGGCATGGCGACATGGCCGGCTACATGGCGGCGAAGCGCCACGTGTTCGACCGGCAGCGCGTGGGCGACATCGCGGCGGTCGGCATCGACGACGGCCAAAGCGCCGGCATGGCGCAGGGACTGCACGGCCGTCAGGTCGTCACGGTGTCCGGCCAACGCCCAGCCGATCTATGGAGCGACAACGGCATCCTGCGCGACGGCGACGGGCCGATCCTGGCGATGGGCGGCGCCCCCGCCCTGCCCGGCCCGCACAATGCGCAGAACGCCGCCGCAGCCGCCGCCCTCGCCTTGGCGCTCGGCGTGGCGCGCGAGGCAGTGGCCTCGGGCGTCGCCGGGTTCGGCGGCCTGCCGCACCGGCAGCAGCGCGTGGCGGTGGTGGACGGCGTCGCCTGGGTGAACGACAGCAAGGCGACCAACGCGGACGCTGCCGCCCGGGCGCTCGCCTGCTACGGCCGGCTGGTTTGGATCGCGGGCGGCATCGCCAAGGCCGGCGGGATCGAGGGGCTGCGCCCGCTGCTGTCCCGCGTGGCCCACGCCGTGCTGATCGGCCGGGACGCGCCGGTGCTGGCGCGGACGCTGGACGACGCCGGCGTACCTTATACTATGGCGGGCACGCTGGACGCCGCCGTGCCCGCCGCCCGCGCCGCCGCGGCGCGCACTGGGTCCGCCGTGGTGCTGCTCTCCCCGGCCTGCGCCAGCTTCGACCAGTTCACCGGCTTCGAGGCGCGCGGCGAGCGGTTCGGCCAACTGGCCCTCGCCCCTGATCTCGCCTCCAACTTTGCCCCGAGCTTCGCCCCGAACTTCGCAAGGAGCGCCTGATGGCCTTGTCCCGCTCCGACGACTCCGTGCTCGGCCAGTGGTGGCTGACGGTGGACCGCTGGACTCTGCTCGCGGTCGGCACGCTGATCGGCTTCGGCTATGTCATGATGCTGGCGGCCTCGCCCGCGGTGGCGGAGCGCCTCCACCAATCGCGCGACGTGTTCATCCTGAAGCAGGTCGTGTTCCTGGCGCTGGCCGGGCTGACTGTCATGGGGGTGTCGCTGCTGTCGCCGCGCGGCGTGTGGCGCCTCGCGCTGTTCGGCTGCCTGGCGGCGCTGGCGCTGACCGCCGCCAGCCTTGTCATGGGCGTCGAGATCAAGGGCGCCCGCCGCTGGATTTCCGTCCCCGGCATGACCGTCCAGCCCAGCGAGTTCCTGAAGCCCTGCTTCGCCGTCGTCGCCGCCAGGCTGCTCAGCGAAGGGAGCCGCGTGCGGCACTTCCCCGGCATGCTGCTGGCGGGCCTGGTGTTCGCGCTGATCGCCGTGCTGCTGAAATCGCAGCCGGACATGGGGATGCTGGCGGTGGTGGCGGCGGTGTTCTTCGCCCAGCTTTTCATCGGGGGCCTCAACCTGGTGATGGTGGGCGTCGGCGCGGGCGGGCTGGTGGGTGCCGCCATGGCCGCCTACGCCTTCTTCCCGCATGTCCGCAGCCGCGTCACCCGGTTCATGGACCCGGCCTCCGGCGACAGCTACCAGGTCAACACCGCGCTGGAGGCGTTCGGCAACGGCGGGCTGCTCGGCCGCGGCCCCGGCGAGGGCCGGGTCAAGGACGTGCTGCCCGACGCCCATGCGGACTTCGTGTTCGCCGTGGTGGGGGAGGAGTTCGGCATGGTCATCTGCCTGCTCCTGCTCGCGGTGTTCGGCTTCATCGTGCTGCGCGGCCTTTTGCGGCTGCTGGCGGAGCAGGACCTGTTCATCGTGCTGGCCTCCTGCGGCCTCGTGACCAGCTTCGGCCTGCAGGCCTTCGTCAACATGGGCAGCGCGCTGCACCTGA
>CAXSHI010000444.1:0-2533 GCA_964236755.1 uncultured Acetobacteraceae bacterium | reverse complement strand
ACCGAGTTCCTGCCCAAGGAGGGCCAGGCGCGCGGCGTGCAGGTGGACATCAAGCCTGCCATGCTGGGCCTGCGCTACCCGATGGAGGTGAACCTCATCGGCGACGCCGGCGTGACCCTGCAGGCGCTGCTTCCCTTGCTGCACGCCCGCGAGGACCGGGCCTGGCGCGACAAGATCGAGGCGTCGGTCGTGGCCTCCTGGCAGCAGGCCGAGGCCCAGGCCCGCCAGCCGGCGCACCCCATCAACCCGCAGCTTGTCGCGTGGGAGCTGTCGGAGCGCCTGCCGGACCGTTGCATCGTGACGGCGGACTCCGGCACCAGCAGCGTGTGGTATGCGCGCGACTTGCGGTTCCGGCCGGGAATGGCCGGGTCGGTATCCGGCACGCTGGCCACGATGGGCTGTGCCGTGCCCTATGCCATCGCTGCCAAGTTCGCCCATCCGGACCGGCCCGTGGTGGCGCTGGTAGGCGACGGCGCGATGCAGATGAACGGGCTGACCGAGCTGATCACCATCGCCAAGTATTGGCGCCGCTGGACCGATCCACGCTTGGTCGTGCTGGTGCTGAACAACCGTGACCTAGCGTATGTGACGTGGGAGCAACGGGTGCAGGCGGGGGATCCAAAATTCGATGCGGCGCAGCAGCTTCCCGACCTGCCCTATGCCGGCATCGCCGAGCTGATGGGCCTGCGCGGCATCCGGGTGGAAACGTCCGAGGGCGTCGGCCCTGCCTGGGCCGAGGCGCTGGCCGCCGACCGGCCCGTGGTGCTGGACATGGTGACGGACCCGAACGTGCCGCCGTTGCCGCCGCACATCACCCTGAAGCAGGCTCGCACCTTCGCCCATGCCTTGTTCACTGGCGAGCCGGACACCGCGAGCGTGCTGGCCAACACGGCGCGGGAGATGGTGGGCGCGCTGCTGCCGGGAGGTGGAAAGGGCTGAGCGCGGCTGGGACGCTGTCGCATGGACCGGGCCGGTGGCCGTTGCAGGCCAGGCCTATGCAGGTGGCTTGCCCGTTCACTGATGCCTGGGCCCGCCTTTCCCCCTCACGCTGAATGCAAACCGCCGACGCCACACTCGGAAGCCACGTCTTGGCCGAAGTGCCCAAACCGCATTTGGGTTGGTGCTGATCCTTTCACGAGCACTGTCAACTTGTTGGGCCGATGTTGCGACAGGGCGCAACGGGGGCGGCGTGCTCCTGGTCGCGCCGACGCGGTGGCACCGGTGACGTCCGCCCAAACCTGAAAGGCTTGAAGCCGGGCAACCCCGTAGTGGACGGCTGGACCTTCAGGGCGGCGGAGCAAGAAAAGATTGTCGATCCCGTCGTGGGCGGACAAGAAGCGTTGTTCCTGGCCCGGCGACTTGAACCCATCATCTGCCGCTCTCGCCGCCGGGTCGCTGGTGCGAGTTCTCCGCGCCGTTGTTCAGGCCCTTGTGCTTCCGGTACTCGACCGAGGGCATCACCCGGCACTTGGCCGGCCCGTCGCTCGCCAGCTTGTCGGCGATCTTGACACGGGGTGGGCGGGTCTGCTTTTCAGCAGCTTGCAGAGCAGGCGCTTGACGGCGTGCGTGTCGCGCCGGCCCTGCTACCCAGGATGTCGAGCACCATCCCGTTCTGGTCCACCACGCGCCACAGCCAGTGCCTCATGCCGGCGATCGCCAATGATGGCCGCCGTCAGGTCTGAACCAAGGTCGTCGAGCATGTCAAAGGTGGGAGCGGCTGGGTCCCATGGCTACTCAACGTGGCTATCCACCCGTGACCTAGCGTCTAGCAAGCCGCTACTTACTCGGTCTTTGCTTCTCGATGAGCGCCGCGACTGCGTGCTCGACGACCTCGGACACGAGCCAGCCTTGCTCCTTGGCGATGCGCAGGATGTCCGCCTTGGTCCTCGCGGTCGCCTTGATGTTGAGCTGAAGGGTTCGTCCGGTCGCCTGCAGCGAACGCCCATCGAGAACCGGCTCCTGCTCCGGTTCGGCGGCCTCGGCTTGCGGCGCCGCGACCGGCGGTAGCCCGCCTCGACGATGTAGTCGCGGGCGGCCCCGGCTTCGGCCTCCGCCGAGATCCGGGCAAGCGCGCGGACCAGGCTCGCCTTCTTGACGCCGGCCCGGACGAGGGAATGGGTGACGCGGACGAGCGGCCGCAGGTCGTCCATCGAAGCGCTCGCGGGAAGGACGACGAGGTCGGCCGCCTTGGCGAGGGCGGCCGTCTCGCGCGTCGCCTGTGCGGGGCCGTCCAGGATAAGCACGTCCACATGGGCAGCCTGTGCAAGCGCGGCCGAAAGGTCAAGGTAGAGCTTGCGTGGGCGGGGTCGGCGACAGGCCCAAGCAAAGGCAATCCCAGTGCCAGCCGACCTGGGACCCTTGGTCGATGTCGAGATCGGCGAGATGCACCGACAGGCCTAAGCGGGCCAGCTCGACGGCCAGGGCGCGGGAAAGCGTGCTCTTGGACACGCTACCCTTCTGGCCCACGCAGGCGACAATTCCGGTATCATGTAGCAGCTGCCACCGGCGAGGTTTGGCTTGTACCCGGCGGCTG
>CAXSHI010000443.1:0-2534 GCA_964236755.1 uncultured Acetobacteraceae bacterium | reverse complement strand
TCCTGGTGCATTGCGGCCGGGGCGAGGAGATCCTGGCCGAGGCGTCGTCGCACCTATTCCATTTCGAGACAGGAGGTCCGGCCGGACTGGCCGGGGCGGTCGTGACGCCAATCAACGGCAGCCGCGGGTTGTTTGACGAGGGGCAGCTCGCGGCCGTGCTGCGGGCGCCGCGGCGGAACGCGCCGCGGCCGAAGCTGGTCTGGATCGAGCAGACCACCAATCTCGGCGGCGGTGCCGTATGGTCCGTCCCACGCTTACGGGCCGTCCAGCACTGGGCCGACCGCCATGGCCTCGCGGTTCACATGGATGGCGCACGGCTTTTGAACGCCGCGGTGGCCCACGGCGTGGACCCGTCTGAGTACGGCAAGGTCGCCGACTCCTTGTGGATCGACTTCTCCAAAGGACTGGGGGCGCCGTTTGGCGCCGTCCTTGCAGGCTCAGAAGCTTTCCTGGCCGAGGCGATTCGCTTCAAGCACATGCTGGGGGGCGCCATGCGCCAGGCTGGCATCATGGCGGCGGCCTGCCTGCATGCGCTCGACCACAACGTCTGCCGCCTGGCCGACGACCATGCCGCTGCGCGCCGCCTGGCCAGCGGGATGCGTGCCTTGGGCGGGATCGGGATCGACGGGGAGGTCGAGACGAACATCGTCATCGCGGACGTCGCCAGGACCGGCTTCACCGCGGCCGAGATCGCCGGGCGGCTCGCCGAGGAGAACGTCCGTGTCGGCGTGTTCGGTCCGACCCAGCTACGGCTCGTCACGCACCGGGACATCGCCGCGGGGGACATCAATGCAGCACTGGCCGGGTTGGAGCGGGCGCTCCGGCGGGGTAATGCTTGACGACGATGGACGCGATCAGGATCGAGGGGATCACGAAGCTCTACGGGAGCTTCAAGGCTCTTGATGGCGTCTGCCTGACGGTTGCGGCCGGCGAGCGCATCGTGATCTGCGGGCCGTCGGGTTCCGGGAAGTCCACCCTGATCCGCTGCGTCAACGGGCTGGAGCATGTCCAGGAAGGCCGCATCCTGGTTGACGGCCTGGAGGTCACGCCCGACCGGGTCCGCCTCGCCGAAATCCGGCGACGGGCCGGCATGGTGTTCCAGCAGTTCAACCTATTCCCCCACCTGACCGTTCTCCGCAACTGCACCATCGCGCCGATGCGGGCGCTGCGCATGCCGCCCGCGGATGCGCAAGCGACGGCGATGGCGAACCTTGAGCGGATGCGGGTCGCCGACCAAGCTGGGAAGTACCCGGCCCAGCTCTCCGGCGGTCAGCAGCAGCGTGTTGCGATCGCGCGCGCCCTGTGCATGCGACCGGCCATCATGCTCTTCGATGAGCCGACCTCCTCGCTCGACCCTGAGATGGTGAAGGAGGTGCTGGAAGGGATTGTAGAACTCGCCTCCACGGGCATGACCATCCTTTGCGTCACGCACGAGATGGGCCTCGCGCGCCTGATGGCCGACCGGGTGGTGTTCATGGACCAGGGCGCGATCCTGGAGGTGTCGTCGCCCGCCGTGTTCTTTGCCCGCCCGCACCATGCGCGCGCGCAGGAGTTCCTGGCTCGCGTTCTGGGCCATTGATGCGCGGCTACAGTGGTGCAAGTGGCTGAGGGTCGCTCCCTCCACACGTGCCATGCGACAGCGAGAAGATCATCTCGGTGCGGCGCATCCGGAGATGAGAAGTCAGAAACAGGCGCTCCAAATTACTCAAGGGCTTGGCGAACCCAACGCCTGAAATCCGGGACGATGGCAGTCTGGCTGTCGTGCAGGCGCCGAAGCAGCGGGCGAGTAGGGGGCACGCCATGAAACGGGTCTCGACTTTTGCCATATCACTGGCCGTGAGGTCAGGTGCGTATTCAAAGCGCCGGCTTGGAGACCATGAGGTCGAGCGCGTTGTCGAGGGCGAGGACGGCGCCAAACGGCCCGGCAGGATTACAGGCGTCCCAGCGCACCACAGCACCTCAACGCACCGTCTGTGCAAAGCGGCTTCAGCCGGGCCAGGGCGCGCCCGTGCGGGCCGAAGTCAAGGTGTAGCCGCCCCGGATATGGCGCGCCCGCACGCCGCCACATGGCCAGGTCAGGTTGCGATCCGCTTCGGCACGGGACCCGTTCAGCGCAACCCCGGTCGCGGATGAGTGCGAGCTGCCAAACTTGCGCCCATCCGCCAAGCCCAGCGTCCGCGCCGACAGTCGTTGTATGAGGATCCCGCTCGAATCCTTGCCATGGTCCGGATCGGCTGACCAAAGCTCAGCGGGTCGCCGAACACCAAGCCCTTTGCGAAGACGTGCGCAGATGTCTTGTTCGGCTTCAAGGCGGCTGACGCCGTTCGCATCGCGCTCACCCATGGTGCTCTCCAACCTTGGAGAGACATCATGCGGAACGTCTTTGCGCCAGCTGCTACAACACTGCTTCTGACCCTTGCCGCATGTGGCAGTGGCGGCAATCTCCGGTCAGTGTCCGACTACACGGCACCAGCCGCGCCACCCATCAGGCACCCCTTCTACGATCCCACAGCCGCCTATGGCGACGCCCGCGC
>CAXSHI010000442.1:0-2541 GCA_964236755.1 uncultured Acetobacteraceae bacterium | reverse complement strand
CACGCAGTCATTGTGCCCGCCCGAAAACGGCTGAGGAAGCTGCGTAATCAGGTAATCTTAAGACTCTGAAACCGCTATTCTCAAGTTTGCTGCAAACCTGAGAATAGCGGGCTTCCGGCAGAGGTCGCAAGGTCGGTTGCCATGCAGAGGGGTCTGGGAAGCAAGAAGGGGAACCTATGCGATGCCAGATCCCATCGATCAGAATTTGCATGTCCAGTCGCGCAGTCCGATGGACATGATGGTCCAAGGCTGGTCGACGAGCTTGTCCCACGCAGCACAGCAAGGGTCGACCAGGCTCTCGTAAGTTCCGCGACAGGGACACTGCTGCGCCGGCATCCACCCTTGCATAGGTTTTCCGCTCGGTTGCTCCCCCAGCCCCCTATCTTGGGAGTTGCAGAAGGCATTGGCGCAGGCCAGGAGCTCACCCAGGCTCGTGGCACCGTTCACGCTCAAGACGCATCCGCCCGGCCCGGCGGAACTCTGGCAACCCACCAGCCCGGCTCCTCACCGGTTGGAATGGAAACCGAACTTTCAGGCCCGGGTGGACAAAAGTAGCGCGATCTCCAAAAATATCCCTGTTCCAGAGGCGCGACGGTCATAGTCTGCGACGGGCCATGCTGTTCAGTCTTGCCGCGGCTCTGGCCGAATGTTGAAGGGGTTTCCAGCATAGTGCCTTTGGAAGGATCGGGAGCTCTCTTCTGGGACGCGGAACGCCTGCGCATCGCCACCGATGCGGCCGGGGTCGCGCTGTGGTCATGGAACGTCGACACCGACGAGATCGCCATGGACAACCGCGCTCATGAGCTCTGGGGGGCGCCGAGGAACAGGCCAACCACTTTCGAGAACCTGTCCGCGTGCGTTCATCCAAAGGACCTCAACGGGGTGAGGGCTGCGTTCACGGCCACCCGCTCCGTCCTGGGCGCGTTCGAGATCGACTTCCGCATCATGCACGGCGATGCCGTTCGTTGGGTTTCCGCCCGGGGGCAGGGCGCCGACGCGGGTGTTGTCGACCGCGTCATGTTCGGCGTCTTCCTCGACGTGACTGCACGCAAGCAGGCCGAGGAGGCCCGCGAGCTGCTTGCGGGCGAGATGAGCCATCGGGTCAAGAACCTGTTCGCCATTGCCTCCGCCCTGACCACGATCGCGTCCCGCTCCGCCGCGACCACCGTGGAGATGGCGCGTGACCTGACGCAGCGGCTGACCGCGCTGGGGCGCGCCCATGACCTTGTCCGCACCAGCCCGGGCCAGGGGGAGACGAAAGCTGCGCTGCTCGGCGACCTGCTCGCCGTTCTGCTGGCGGCCTACGACAACCAGGACGCCGTCGGCGGCCACGTCCAGGTCCGCGTGCCAGAGATACGCGTGGGGGAGACGGCGGCCACCACCGTTGCCCTGATCGTCCACGAGTTGGCGACCAACTCCATCAAGTATGGCGCCCTGTCGGCAGCGGACGGCACGGTCGACCTGTCGTGCACGCCCGACGACTGCGAGGTGGCCCTTATCTGGACAGAGCGGGGAGGTCCGCCGGTGACTGCCCCAACGAAGCTCGCGGGTTTCGGGAGCAAGCTGGTCAGCCAAAGCGTCTCCGGCCAGCTTTGCGGCTCGATCTCGTATGAGTGGCCAGCGACGGGCGTGGTGGTCACGCTGCGGATGGACAAGGCCCGCTTGGCAACCTGAGCCGCACGGGCAGGCCTGCCAAGGGCTGGGAGACGAGCTAGGGCATCGTGGTCAGGCGCCTGACGGCGACCACGACCTCGTTCAGGCTGTAGGGCTTGCCGATGAGGACGGCCGAGGGGTCCAGCACGCTGAGGCGGGTCACGAGCTGCGCCGCATAGCCGGACACCACGAGCACCGGGATCCCAGGGCAACGCCGCCGCGCGTGCATGGCCAGTTCCAAGCCGTCGAGCATGCCAGGCATCTGCACATCGGTGAACAGAATGTCGAAGCGGTCGGGACCGTCCAGCAGCCTTGCGGCCTCGTCGCCATTCCAAGCCTCCACCACCTCGAAACCTTCGTCCTGGAGAATTTGTGAAGCCACCAGACGAATGAGGCCCTCGTCCTCGACGAGGAGCACCCTGACCGCCATTGCCGCCACCTGCCCCTTTCACCACGGGGCTCCTCGGGTAAGCCCAGTGGAAAGGGCTTAAGTGCAAAACGAGGCCTGCGTTGCCAGTCCGAAACGCCCAGAGTGCGACGGTCGAACACGATGCCGTGCCAGGCCCGCTCATCGGGTGGGAGGGGAACTGGTTTCCACCGATCGGCTTGCTGCCTTGTTGCTGACGATCAATCGTCTGCCGTTCCTATGCCGCCGCTTTGAGCGGGTGCAGGCAGGCCGGGTCGAAATCAGCGGCCCGCCCAGCCCTTTGCGGCGCAACTCTGCAGGATGCGATTGACGTGCATGATGGACAAGCAAGTCGTGTCGGCGAGCGCCACCAGGCGCTCCACCGGTGCAACAGGTTCGCCAGATCAGATGGGGCCACTCAAACGGAATCCTGATTACGCAGCTTCCTCAGCCGTTTTCGGGCGGGCACAATGACTGCGTGG
>CAXSHI010000441.1:0-2549 GCA_964236755.1 uncultured Acetobacteraceae bacterium | reverse complement strand
TGGGACATGGTGAAACCCCAGCCCCCACCCTGATGGCCACCGTGCTTGCGCACGACCCGATACAGCCACCGTTCGATCCCGCCGGTAAGCGCGAAGTAGTCCCGATCAATCGAGAGAACGAGCTTGTCGTCCCGCACTCCTTGGTACAACCAGTCCGCGATGGTGAACTCGATGCCGAGGGATTTGCCGTTCTCGTCGGTGGGAGCCGACCATTCCTCAATCCAGCCGAAGCCCTGCGGTCGCGTGCCCTTCTGCCGGATTGTGGTCTCGATCACGGTGCCTTTCAGGCGGCGCAGCGCCTCCACGACGCGCGCGTATTCGGAGCCACCCGTCGGCCGACCGATCCATCGAAGCAACTCGTAAAGGCTGACGCGGAACTTTCGGGACGTGGGCACGCCCCGCATCATCGCCTCGCGTACCTGGCTGGCAGCCCAGATCAGGATGTCGGCATCCCAGATGGTGGCCATGCCGGTGTCTGCGTTGGCCGTCACGCGGACGCGCACATCCGTTGTGCCGTTGCGAACGTGGTAGTCGATTGGTTCGATGCGCTTGCCCTTGGACAAGCTGAAGAACGGCCTTTCCATCATCTCCTGCTGGTCGTGCGTCGGTAAGTCGCCGGGCAGCGCCGTGAACAGGTCGAGTTGATTGACTGCCTGGAGTGCCGCCTCGCGCTGCGGCGCCGCGTCAGGTCCCTTCGGCATCAAGTGCCTCGCTAACCTTGAAGGCGATCCAGGCGCTGCGGCTGATGCCACGCCGTTTGGCCGCAGTATCCACGCGGCGGAGCAGCCCTGCGTCGAAGCGGAGCATGATCGGGGTCTTGCGCGGCCCGTCCGGCGGCTCTCCGCTGGCCGGGGCATCGTGCCCGCCAGCACCGTGGATGAAGACCTCTGCCGCTTTGTCCTGGTTCGCCACTTGCGGAACAGGGCGGTTACTATTTGGCCTACGAGCGATGGCCATCTGCATGCGCCTTTATGTCGAAGCGCTATACAAACACAGCCGAGACGATAGCGGCAAGCTCCTGTACAGCCTTTTGGTCACGGGGGGTCTGCTCCATGACGGACCGGCCCGCTGAGGCAGCGTTCGGGAACGCCTTCCGGCGTCCAATGGGCGTTGCCAGGTACTCGATCCCTTCCGCCTCACTGAGGTGCTGGGCGGCGGCATCGTTGTCGCCGCCCTGGGCATCTGCGGCGTTCAAGACGGCAACCGCCCTGAGTTGGGTGTTAATCTCCCGAGCTTCCTTCACCAGGGCCGCAATATTGTCGATAGCCCAGAGGTCGAAGCTGCGTGGTTGCACGGGAATGACGAGAGTGTCGGCAACGGTCAGGGCAGCACGCAGGCTTCCAGTATCACGCCCACCCACATCTATAACGACATCGGCGTACTTGGGAGCAAGCTGCCGGGTTTGGGTGCGGATGGCTGCACCGTGCAGCGAGACGGCGGTGTAGCCGGGTCGCCCTAGTTGCTCGGTGCGCAGCTCGGTGAAACCAATCGCAGTACCTTGCTCGTCGCCGTCCACCAGCAGTACGTCCCGACCAGCGAGGGCGCGGGCGATGACCAGGTTGACGGCGAGGGTTGTCTTGCCCACTCCGCCCTTGGTATTGCCGATAACCAGGATCATGCTGCCGCTCCGATTGCAGAGTAGCATTAGCTGATATGCGGTCCGCAAGCAAAGCGATATACAACCGCAATCTTATGCGGGCCGCCACCCAAAACGCGAACGTTCTACTTTCGATTTATCTGGAGACGGTTGGCGCGGCGCGGGCCGCCCCTGCCCAGCCCCGGCCTACGCCGCCCGGGCCTGTGCCACTTCCTCGGCCGGCTCTGCCGCCGCGGCGGGCTAGCGCGCGTGCATCCAGTCAGCCGCTGCCTGCGCTTTGGCCGCTGCCGTGAAGATCGCCCGCTTGTCGCCTCGCAGCACCTTGAGCCACGACTCGACGTAGGCGGCGTGGTCCGACCACCTGGGCGGCATTGAACACGCTATAGCCGCGCGCAAACACCCGGGGCCGCCGTCCGCCCGCGCCGTCCTCCCCGGCAGCGCCGCCGCCGCCCGTGCTGCCGCCGTCCTCACCCTCGTCCGGGCTGTTGATCTTCCAGAACACCACGGGGCTGGACTGCTCGCCCTTCTTGACCTGAGCGCTCAACTCGGCCCATTGCCGGTAGGTGGCCCACAGCACGACGGTGTTAATGCCGCGGTAGGGCTTGCCTGTGGCGGCGTTGACCGGCAGCCGCGGCGCTGCCCCGTCCGCGCCGGGGTGCCAGGGCATCTGCCAGGTGCCGGCCCCGGCCTCGATGGCGGCAGCGATCCGGTCGGTGATGCGCTGGTAGATGTCGGCCCGGCTGTCCACCGCCGCCGGCACTTGAGCGGGCATGCGGGCGGACTTGCGGGTGGTGCTGGCCTTGCGGCTGGTCTGGGTGCTGGTCCTTTTCATGGTGTGTCTCCCTTTTGGCAGCGGAAGCAGCCCCCGCTGCCTCCTTGCCCCTAGGAGAGACCGGATAGGTGTAGCGACCCGAGATCATCCGCGCTTCGGCGCGAGATCATCGGCGTGTCG
>CAXSHI010000440.1:0-2573 GCA_964236755.1 uncultured Acetobacteraceae bacterium | reverse complement strand
GAACGCAGCACCTGGGGCTTATCCAAAGACCTTGAAAGGGGTGGCTCTCAGGACCTGAGCCGAAGCAGCCGAGTCTCGGTTGTGGGTAGGCCCGGTTTTCGGGTCGTACCATCCTTGCTGGGTGATCGACACCGCCGCCACCAAGGCCCGTTTTGAAGCGCTTGCGCCGTTCCTTGGAGAGTGCGACCGGCGCCTCTGGGCTGCGAGCGAGGCCTATGCCGCCGGTCGCAGCGGCATTCTGGCAGTATCGGCGGCGACGGGCATCGCCCGCAGCACGATTGGGCGCGGGCTTGCGGAACTGGGCTACGGCAAGGACCCGGCGAAATCCTCCGGATTTGCGCGAGTTCCCCGGCCGCATCCGCCGCGCCGGCAGCGGGCGCAGGCCCAAGACCATCACCGAACCTGGGCTGCTGGAGGCGCTGGCCGAGCTGGTGCAGTCGGCCACGCGCGGCGACGCGGAGGCAGCGCTGCTGTGGGTCAGCCGCAGCCAGCGCTGTTTGGCCCGCGCTCTGGCCGAGCGCGGCTTCAGCGCCAGCCAGAAGCTGGTGGGACGGCTGCTGCGCCGCTTGGGGTTCAGCTTGCAGGCCAACAGCAAGACCCGGACAGGCACGCACGACCCCGATCGCAATGCGCAGTTCGAGTTCATCAACGCCCAGGTGCAGGCGTTCCAAGCCGTAGGCCAGCCCGCCATCTCGGTCGACACCAAGAAGGAGCTGGTCGGCGACTTCAAGAACGCGGGCCGCGAACTGCGCCTCAAAGGCTGTCCCGAGCCGGTCCGGGTGCACGACTTCGCCCTGCCGGAGCTGGGCAAGGTGGCCCCTTACGGCGTTTACGACATCGCCACCAACACGGGCTGGGCCAACCTCGGCATCACCAGCGACACCGCAACCTTCGCCGTCGAGAGCATCCGGCGCTGGTGGCACGAGCTTGGCCAAGCTCGCTACCCCGACGCCAAGCGGCTGCAGCGAAATCCAAAGGATCTGCGCGTGATCACCGCCGACTGCGGCGGCAGCAACGGCGTGCGGGCGCAGCTGTGGAAAACCGAGCTGCAAAGGCTGGCCGACCAGACGGGGCTGTTGATCACCGTGGCCCACCTGCCGCCGGGCACCAGCAGGTGGAACCGCGTCGAGCACCGTTTATTTGCGTTCAACACCCAGAACTGGCGCGGCAAGCCGCTGCTGACGCACCAGGTCATCGTCCAGCTGATCGCCAGCACCACCACGCAGACCGGCCTCACCGTGCAGTGCCGCCTGGGCGGGAACGCCTACGAGAAGGGCACCAAGGTGTCCGACGCGAAGATCGCCAGCCTTGGCATCACACCCGCCGACTTCCATGGCGAATGGAACTACACCATCGCACCCCGAAAGCCGGATACCTGACGCGGTTGTTTCGGCTCAGGCCCTTAAGCAGAAGGCCAGCTTGAGGCAGAGCCGGACACGGCCGATGCCTGGGTTTGCTTTGGCCTGATCGAAGCTGCCCTGCGCCGCGCCGCCGCCAAAACCCATGCCCAGCCGCGTGCGGCGCGGCCGAAGACCAGGCCCTCGTACGCGGCGAACGCCGCCGCCTTGGACGCCTCGGACCGGGTGGGATACGCCACCACCGCGCCGGAGATCGCCCAGACAGAGGCCCGGCCGCGCATCGCCAGGCTCCAGGGCAGCACCAGCTCCCCCACGCCGGCACCCACGGCCGTGACGCCGACCAGCCTGCCGCGCGCCCGCATCATCTTGATGAAGCCGGCGGTCTCGTTCTCCGCCACGGCGCGGTCGTTGTCGGCGAAATCGACCCGGTCCACGCGGACCCGGCCGTGCCGCTCCCGCGCCGCGCGTTCGGTCAGGCCGAGCTGCGCCAGCTCGGGATCGGTAAACGTCACGGCAGGCAAGGCAGCGAAATCAGCCGCGGCGGGCAGGCCGAGGGCGATGTTCATCACCGCGACCGTGCCTTCGTACCCCGCGGCATGGGTGAGCCTCGGCCCGGCCCGGCAATCGCCGATGGCGAAGACCGCCGGGTTGGAGGTGCGCCGCCGCCGGTCCACGAGGATGCCGTCCGCACCCGCCGCGACCCCCGCCGCCTCCAGGTCCAGCCCCTGGAGGGACGGCATGCGCCCAACGGCCAGCAGCAGGTGGCTGCCCGTGACCGCCGTGCCCGGCGACGCCTCGACCCGCACGCCCCCCGGCACGGCGGCGACCCGCGTGACGCGCGTGCCGGTGCGGATCTCGACGCCTTCGGCCGCAAGCTGCCGGAGCACCACGGCGGCGGCGTCCGCATCGTCGCGGGCCAGCGCCTGGTCTGCCTCGATCACCGTCACCGCCGCGCCCAGGCGTCGGAACGCCTGCGCCATCTCCAGCCCCACGGACCCGGCGCCGAGGATGACCAGGTGCTGCGGCAGCACGGCCAAGTCGAACAGCGTCTCGCTCGTCAGGAACGGCACGCTGTCCAGGCCTTCGATGTCTGGCACGGCCGGGCGGGAGCCGGTGGCGATCACGATGCGGGGCGCCCGGAGCGTCCGGCCGCCGACCTCGACCTCCTGGCGGCCGACCAGGCAGCCCTCGCCCTGCACGACTTCGACCCCCCAG
>CAXSHI010000439.1:0-2584 GCA_964236755.1 uncultured Acetobacteraceae bacterium | reverse complement strand
GGTCGCAGAACACCACCCCGGCCTCGCCGCTGCCCTCCACCACGGACAGCAGGAAACGCGCGTTGCGCGCCAGTCGATCGAGCTTGGCGATCACCAGCACGGCGCGGCGGGTGCGGCAGGAAGCCAACGCCGCGGTGAGCTGCGGCCGATCGGCGCGCTTGCCGCTCTCCACTTCCTGGAACTCCGCCACCAGCTCGCCGCGAGCCTGGGCGATGTGAGCGGCAACTGCCTGACGCTGCGCCTCCAGGCCGAGGCCGGAGCGGCCCTGGCCGTCCGTGGAGACGCGCAGGTAGCTGACAAAGCGGGGCGGGGAAGGAGTCATCTCCTGGGGTCACGACATAGGACAGGCAAAAATGCACTGGTTCCTATGTGGTCGCTGGGCACCCTCAGTCGCCGGCCCACCACTTCACTGGTTCCGGCTCGCCTGTCTGTTGCTGGGTGCGCGCACGGTTCGTGGAGCCCAGAGGACGGCCGACCTTGCGGCGGACAGAGGCATCCTGGGCCTCACGACCCGGTCTGGGCTGGCGTGTCGGCCGAACCGGATGTCTCTGTGGCTCGTCTTCCTGCCGATTGGCCGCCAGCTCGGCACGCGCCAGCGCCAGCGCCGCCTTGCTCTCCTCCAGCGCCAGCTCGGCATGGCCCAGGCGGGTCTGCACGGCGCGCAGCTGCTCAGTCAGATCCGCCACCATGCGAGCGCTCTCGCCGGCTTGGTCCCAGCCCACGCCCGGGTTCTTCTCCGCTGCGCCGGCCTCGCTGACAGGTGACGGTGCCTGACGCTCTGCGCCACGGCCCGCCTGCGGCAGCGCGAGCCGGACCACGGGGACCTCGCCGTCCTGCCTGAAGCGGTGGCGGCGGCCGCTGGCCGTCACCTGGTGCGTGGTCCGGCGCTGGGCGCCGGGCTGGGCCAGCGGGCTGGTCCCGAGCTTGCCGAGCGCCTGGCGCATGCGCGCCTCGGCGGTGTCCTCGCCTGTCTCGGTGTCGCCATGTCGCATGTGCAGGAGCGGACTGGACAAAGGAATGTGGCTTTCAAAAGAAAGGAAGGAAATCGCGGGCGAGTTGATGATGCGGCAACAGGGCCAATCCGGACCGGGGCAGACTACAGAGCCGCAAACAACCGATGTCGATGCACTTTCGGCTCGGGGCAGGATGCGGGACTATCTCGGCTCCTCCAAGTCTCTTATCAAGATGTCCGAGTCGTTGAACACTGGACCGAGTATGACCGAGAACAGCTCCGAAACCACTGTGTCCGAGGGCGAACACGATCGTATGCTGGAGCTGACCACGCGCATCGTGGCGGCGCAGCTCAGCCACAACGCCCTGCCCACAGGCGAGCTGCCCGCGCTGATCAGCCAGGTGTTCCAGGCCCTCACCGGCCTGGGCAGCAGGATGCAGGCCGAGGCCGCGCCCCGGCCGGAGCCGGCGGTGCCGGTGAAGAGGTCCGTGTTCGCCGACCACATCGTCTGCCTGGAGGACGGCAAGAAGCTCAAGCTGCTCAAGCGCCACCTGATGGCGTCCTACGGCATGACGCCGCAGGCCTACCGCGAGCGCTGGGGCCTACCGCCGGACTACCCGATGGTGGCGCCCAACTACGCCGCCAGGCGCTCCGCCCTTGCCAAGTCGATCGGCCTCGGCAGCAAGCGAGCCAAGGCAGCGGCAGGCGAGTAGCGGCGTTCTCACAAGATCAAACTTGTCCAGAGTACAGGTTCCAAACCACCGTTTAGAGCTGGTACAGCCCGCCTAGAAACGTTGGTTGCGGGGTGCATCGGCGGCATGGACGGACGGCGTGCGGCCGGGCATTGAGGCGTCTCTGACTCCATTCGCAAAAGGATAACCGCGTGACTCCTTCCCTGACGCGGCGCGGCTTGATCGCCGGCACGTCGGCCCTGTTGGCCGCGCGGGCCGCAATAGCCTCCCCGGATGAGGCTGCCCCGATTGCCGCGATCGAGGCGCGGCACGGCGGCCGCCTTGGCGTGTTCGTGCTCGACACCGGGTCGGGGCGGATTTTGGCACACCGTGCCGATGAGCGCTTCCTACTGTGCAGCACGTTCAAGGGCGTACTCGCGGCCATGGTGCTGTCGCGCGTCGATGCCGGCCGCGACGACCTGTTGCATCCGGTGACCTACGGCAAGCGGGACCTGCTGCCCCCATCTCCGGTGACGGGCGCCCATGTGAAAGAAGGTGCGCTGTCGGTGGGCGCGCTATGCGAGGCGATCTTGCTGGTCAGCGATAATGCCGCCGCCAACCTGCTGCTCGCACGCGTGGGCGGGCCATCAGCGCTCACGGCTTTTGCGCGGACACTGGACGATCAGGTCACGCGCTTCGACCGCTACGAGCTCGTGGCCGGCACCCGCTCGGGGTCACTGGACACCACGACGCCACGCGCCATCGCAGGAGCCGCACGGACAATTCTGCTGGGCGACGTGCTGACCCCAGCGTCGCGTGCGCGGCTAGAGGGCTGGATGGTGGCGTGCCAGGTGGGCAGGACCCGCCTGCGTGCCTCATTCCCGCCGACGTGGGTGACCGCTGACAGGGGCCATGCCATAGGCCGGGTGCTAGATTCACGCTTAGCGGAATGGACCGAGAA
>CAXSHI010000438.1:0-2591 GCA_964236755.1 uncultured Acetobacteraceae bacterium | reverse complement strand
TCGGCGACGAGGTGGCGATCACGATCTCCGGGGCGTTCGAGAAGCAGGGCTGAGGTTAAGGGGCGGCGGGACGATCCTGGCCGGGCGGGAGATGGCTTCGACCCTGAGGCATCGCGTCTCGGATATGACGGGGATGGCGCTTCGTGGGCTCCGGACCATGATGGTGCTGGAAGGCGATGTTCAACAGCAGGTCGGGGCGCTGGATGGGTGTCGCGGGAGGGATCATGCCGAACGGCCTGTATGAGCGTGACGCTCTGGCGTGGGCGGAGCAGCAGGCGGGCCTGCTGCGCCGGCTTGCGGCGGGCGAGCTTCTGAACAAGGCGGTGGACTGGGCCAACGTCATCGAGGAGGTGGCCGACGTGGGCCTGTCGGAGCTGCGCACCTGCCGAAGCCTGCTGCGTCAGGCGATGCTCCACCTGCTCAAGCTGCACGCATGGCCGGACAGCCCGGCCTCGTCGCATTGGCGCGATGAGGTTGGAGCTTTCCTCGCCGACGCGGAGGACCGCTTCGCACCCTCCATGCGGCAGCGGATCGACTTGGGAGGACTCTATGCCAAGGCGCTCTACCTCGCGCGGAAGACGACCGATGTCAGCGGTGAGCCGCGGCTTCTGCCCGAGGCGTGTCCGTTCTTGCTAGACGAGCTGCTGGCGGTTCGGCCTGACGTAACGAAATTGGTTTCCAAACTCGACAACCAATAATCGAGGTGGAGCATGGAAAATCCAGTCACCTGCCTTTTACGCGACGGCCTGCCGCTTTTCGATTTCGCTGTGCTGAAACACAGTTTTGCATCGCACGGCCGTGATTATGTATTCCTGATCCAGGATTGGGTTGGATCACATGAGCTAACTTTTACTCACGTGACGCAATTTCAATACGAAACACGTGTCAATGACGAGCTGTGGTCCAGATCTTGGTCGGACGAATTTCTTGATTATGAGAAATGGCTTTCGGCAGGAGAACCCAATGGCTATGTCTGGGGCACAGAATGGTCACTAGCATATCCAGGCATATCGCTGCCCGACGAATCTAAAGAAGCTGAGGACTGGTCTCATCGCCTCAGTCGCCCAATGTATCCATTTCTAATCGAAACAGATCGATTTTCGATTCGACTTGTATTTAGCATGGCTCATTTTGCAAGAAAGTCGGATGATACATCTCTGATCCGACAGGTTCTTATCCCGATGGGAAAACCACCTGCAACCTAGCCACAGCAATCAGGGCGGAGCCGGTGGCTCAAGGAAACCATAAGCCAAGTCAAAGTCGCCAAAGGCGAGCCTTTGGCGGAGTTTGAGGCAGAGCCTCAACCTTGCTTCCTGTCAGGCGACCGCCGTCTCTCCCGCGCTAGTCGCGCGCCGCTTCTCGCGCCCGGCGAGCAGGCGGTCGAAGTAGGCGATGGTGCGCCCGAGGCCCTCGTCGAGCGCGACCTTCGGCTCCCAGCCGAGCAGCGAGCGGGCGAGACCGATGTCGGGGCAGCGCTGCATCGGGTCGTCCTGCGGCAGCGGGCGGAAGGTCAGCTTCGAGCGGGCGCCGGTGAGGCGGAGGATGCGCTCGGCGAGCTCGCGCACCGGGATCTCGTGGGGGTTGCCGATGTTGACCGGGCCGGTGACGTCGTCGGGCATGGCCATGAGGCGGACGAAGCCTTCCACGAGGTCGTCGCAGTAGCAGAAGGCGCGGGTCTGCATGCCGTCGCCGTAGAGGGTGATGTCCTCGCCGCGCAGCGCCTGGACGATGAAGTTGGAGACGACGCGGCCGTCCTGCGGGTGCATGCGCGGGCCGTAGGTGTTGAAGATGCGCACCACCTTGATGCGGACCTTGTGCTGGCGGTGGTAGTCGAGGAACAGGGTCTCGGCGCAGCGCTTGCCCTCGTCGTAGCAGGCGCGCGGGCCGAGCGGGTTGACGTTGCCGCGGTAGTCCTCGGTCTGCGGGTGCACGGTGGGGTCGCCGTAGACCTCGGAGGTGGAGGCCTGGAGGATGCGGGCGTGGGTGCGCTTGGCGAGGCCGAGCATGTTGATGGCGCCCATCACGCTGGTCTTGGTCGTCTGCACCGGGTCGAACTGGTAGTGGATCGGCGAGGCGGGGCAGGCGAGGTTGTAGATCTCGTCGACCTCGACGAACAGCGGGAAGGTGACGTCGTGGCGCAGCACCTCGAAGCTCGGGTCGCCGAGCAGGTGGGCGATGTTGTCCTTGCGCCCGGTGAAGAAGTTGTCGGCGCACAGCACGTCGTGACCGTCGGCGAGCAGGCGCTCGCACAAGTGCGAGCCCAGGAAGCCGGCGCCGCCTGTCACCAGCACGCGGCGCCGCGTCAGCGACCCGCTCATCGCGCGGCACGCCCCGGGTGCGTGCGCCCAGGCTCGCGCCACGCCGGGACGGGCCGCCGGGGTTCATGGCCTGCGGGGTGGAGCGGGCGTTGCGGCAGGGGCCTGGACACTGGGCGACACTCCGGACGGATCGGATGGCGAGCCTTGCAGAGGCCGGGGACGGGATCAACTTCCCGGGTGTCCGGGCGTAACCGCGTGCGGCGTCGGCGCGATATGGGTGGGCGGGCGTGCGGGACGGTGACAGCGCCCCGGCTTATGGGCCATGGTGCTGCG
>CAXSHI010000437.1:0-2598 GCA_964236755.1 uncultured Acetobacteraceae bacterium | reverse complement strand
CACGTCGTGCTGCAAGGACCGACCATATCGGAAGCCGCGCCGCCGGGAAAAGGCCCGTTGCCCCGGGGCCAGGGCTGATGGGCCGCAACAGCCCCCAAACGTGTCGCGGGACGGCGTGCCGCCTTGGGATGGAAGGGTGCGGCGCAGGAACTCGACCTGACCCTGGCGGACTGTGCGGTGCCGTCGCAGCACCCGTGCAGCGTGGCGCAGGGTGCCGCAAAGAGAACCTCCGCCAGGCTGTGGGTGGTCCGGCCCGCAACCCGCAGGCCGTCGATCCCGACAGAAGGCGTGCAATCGGACGAAGCCACGGCGTGCGGCCTCAGCGTCGCAAACCCCACCGCACATCCACGCCAGACCCAGCATCAGGCCGCGCCCTGGCCACAGCCCCCATGACAAAGACTCTGGTGCGAAAACCCTGCATGGACCGCTGCTTCGCCTTACCAGCCTCTGCCGTTCGAACCACAATCGTTTCAATTAGCCGGGCCGTCATCATGCGTGGAGGACAGGTTTCGGCATCAGGAACAGGGGAGCGGCGAATGATGGATGGCGTGGACGGCAGCGCCAGCCTTGACGCGGGTGCGTCCGACGCCTGGCTCGGCCAGGCGTCGGACGGCGGGACGACCGGTGCGGTTGATTTCGCCGCACTGCTGGACGAGGCGTTCGCCGGTGCTCCCGGGCAGAAGGGGCCGCCCTCCGCGTCGGGCGCGCATCCCGCCGGCCCGGTGCTGTTCGGGCGCGAGCCTGGCGAAGCCGGCGAGATCAGTCCGAACGATATCCACCAGAACCAAGTCAACGATTGCTGGCTCGACGCCACGATGGGCGAGATGGCGAAGCAGGACCCGGGCGCCATCCGCTCCATGATCCATGACAACGGCAACGGCACCTACACGGTCCACCTGCACGCGCTTGACAACGGCCTGCACAACGCCTGGGGATTGTTCGGCAACCGCTACCGCGACCAGGAGGTCACCGTCACGCCGGACGTGCCGCACCGGGCAATCAACCAGCAATCCCCCGATCCCGTCAGCGTGGGCGGGCGACACGAGATCTGGCCGCAGGTGATCGAGCGGGCGGTCGCACGGCAGCGGGGCGGCTACGACGCCATCAACAGCGGACAGTGGCCGTCGGTCGCCATGCAGGCGCTCACCGGACATGACGCGAAGGAGGTCAGCGCGTCGGACTACAGCTTCGTGCGGATGCGGGCCGACCTGAAGGCCGGCAAGCTGGTGGTCCTGTCCACCCAGTCGCAGGCGGACCTGGGCGCGCAGCCGAACAGTTTCGGGCTGGTCGGCCCGCACGCCTACATGGTGGTCGGCGCGGTTCTCGACGCGCACGGCCACCAGGTGGCGCTGCTGCAGAACCCCTGGGGCAACGAGCCGGTGCACGCGGTGCCCTACACCTCGGCGACCCAGCCGCTGTTTACCTACGCCTCCGTCGGGACGACGCATTGAGTGCGCCGGCTCGGGTGGGGCGTGCCGCTCCGGGTCGTTGCGGCCATTGTCGTGGGAGCCGGGGTCGTGGGAATTGGGGTTGTGGGAATCGGGCGAGCGTCCTGCGCCGCGGGTCCGGCGCGGGCTGCTGACGCGGTGAGCGCAGACGAAGGCGTGCGCGTCGCGGCCGGCGCCACGTGGGCGCTCTCGCCCCGCGCTGTCGATCGACTGGGGATCGGCGGCGTCGCGCAGGATCATGAGGGGCGCTGGGTTGCCACGATCGTGGTGCTGCCGAACGCGGCGCCGGGCGGGTGGGAAAGCCAGCAGGTCGTGGCGGCGGGCGACCTCCTGCCCACGGCGGACGGGGTGCTGCGCATCGTCTCTGTCACGCCGCCGGACCCCGCCACCTCCCTCGCGCCGGGCGGCCCGAGCCACGGCGGCGTCACCATCGGGGTGCGGGTGGTCGCGGCGGTGGCTGCGCACCCCGGCGAGCGCACCGTGTTCCTGTCGCAGGGCGGCGAGCTGCGGCTCGGCGCGGAGGACCCGCTGCAGGCGCTTGTCGTCCGGGTGGCCGCGTGGGCGCCCGACGCCGCGCGCCCCGACTCGGCGATCCTGGAGTGGATGCCGTCCTACCTCACCGCGCAGACCGCCGTCTCATCCGACATCGGCCGGGCCACGGTGTCGACCGGCGGGCAGGTCGGGATCGGCGGGCACGTCCTCGTCGTGCGTGCGCTGCTAGGCCGTGCGGACGATCGGGCGGCCTGGGTCGAGCTGGGCCTGATGGCGACACGGTCCGATCCGCAATGATGCCGGCGGTCCTGAGCGTTGACCTGTCAGAAAGCAAGACTGGGCTTCGCCTCTACTGACCATCTCACTG
Organism: uncultured Acetobacteraceae bacterium; assembly: GCA_964236755.1. Taxonomy (GTDB): domain Bacteria; phylum Pseudomonadota; class Alphaproteobacteria; order Acetobacterales; family Acetobacteraceae; genus CAHJXG01. Next base: position 291 of record CAXSHI010000437.1, on the reverse strand, counting down.
GCCCGCCTGGACCATTAGAGCCCTTGATCAGCTTTACTCAAACCCGCCAGGGCGAGCTGCCCTGGACTGGCTCCACTGAGGAAGGCCGGTTCAGGAGCGGCTCGTTTCCGGCGGACAAGACAAAGCCTCAGCCTTACCTGCCCGGCCGGACTGCGTTCCCAGGTCTGCGATAACCCTGCTGTTCCAAGGAGATCTTGTCCACAGGCAGCCGTTTGCTGCCGGCGCTGCAGGGCGTCCTCGCCGGTCACGTAACCGGCATCGAGCTGCGTGGGAAAGGAATCCTGCAAAAAC
>CAXSHI010000436.1:0-2604 GCA_964236755.1 uncultured Acetobacteraceae bacterium | reverse complement strand
GCCACCAGCGCCCCCACCCAGGCGGCGGCGACGTTGGAGTAGCCGACCAGGATATGCTCGATGGCCCCGTACACGCCGATTTCCATCAGCAGCAGGGCGATGGCCAGGTTGAACACCAGCCACACGACCCGGCCGGGATGGCTGTGCGTCAGGCGCGAGAAGAAGTTCGACCAGGCGATGGACCCGGCATAGGCGTTGGTGACGTTGATCTTCATCTGCGAGATGCCGACGAACGCGGCCGCCAGCGCCAGCGCCGCCGCGGGGGAGCCGGCGACGGTGCCGAACGCCACCCGGTACATCTGCATCGGCAACGCGGCCTCCGCCGCCGGCAGCCCATGCCCGACCGCGAGCGTCGCCAGGAACGACCCGGCCAGCAGCTTGAGCATGCCGGGCACGATCCAGCCCGGCCCGCCCGCCAGCAGCGCGCCCCACCAGGCCCAGCGTGCCCGCCAGGGCGCTGCCGGGTCCGGCTGGGGCGGCAGGAAGCGCAGGTAATCGACCTGCTCGCCGATCTGCGCGATGAGCGAGAACACGACGGAGGCCGCCGCCCCGAACAGGCCGACCTGCAGCGACCCGGCGGCCTCCCCGCCCGCGCCGCGGAACGCCGCCCATTGCGCGAAGGGCGCGGCGCCCCCGAGCGCGATGAAGGCGAACGGCAGCAGGTGCAGCGCGATCCAGGCCGGCTGGGTCCAAAGCTGGAAGCGGCTGATGAAGGTGATGCCGTGCGTCACCAGCGGCACCACGGCGGCGGTGCACAGGACATAGCCGACCGGCAGGGGCACGCCGAAGCAGGCGTCCAGCATGGAGGCGAGGATCACCGCCTCGATAGCGAAGAACAGGAAGGTGAAGGAGGCGTAGATCAGCGAGGTGATCGTCGATCCGATGTAGCCGAACCCGGCGCCGCGCGTCAGCAGGTCGATGTCCACCCCAAACCGCGCGGCGTAGTAGCAGATCGGCACGCCGGTCGCGAAGATCAGCGCGCCCACGGCCAGGATGGCGGCGACGGCGTTGGTGAAGCCGTACTCCAGCGTGACCGTGCCGCCGATGGCCTCAAGCGCCAGGAAGGAGATGGCGCCGAGCGCCGTGTTGGCGACGCGGGCGGCGGACCAGCGGCGGGCGGTCTTGGCGGTGAAGCGCAGGGCGTAGTCTTCGAGCGTCTCGTTGGCGACCCACTGGTTGTAGTCGCGCCGCACGCGGACGATGCGCTGCCGCGTCGTCATGGCGTGCGGGCCAGGACTTCGCGAGTCGGGGATGGCGCGGGGCAGGCGCCAATCCGGGAGTGGGTGGTGCCGCGTGTCAGTGGGCTGCCTCCCGCGTCGAGTGTAGGTACCCCACCATCCTGCGCACGGAATGCCAGCGCCGGCATACGTCATTTAACGTATATCGCGGCGCACCATTCTCAAAGACCTTCTCCAGGCTCAATCGCGATCCGCACGCTTCATCCGCACGCTTCCTGGGGAACAGCCATGACCGACGACATCCGCAGCCCGTTACGGCGCCGGCGCCTGATGCAGGGGATGGCGGGCGCCTCGGCGGCGGCGCTGCTGCCGGGACGCGCATGGGCGCAGGCGCCCGCCACCGCTGCGGTCAACAGCACCGGCCTCGCCGTCACCGACAGCACGGTGACGGTGGGCATCCTGCACTCGATCACCGGCACCATGGCGATCAGCGAGACCGGGTCGGTCGAGGCGGAGAAGCTGGCGATCCAGCAGATCAACGCAGCGGGCGGCGTGCTGGGCCGGCAGATCAAGGTCATCCAGGAGGACGGCGCCAGCGACTGGCCGAACTTCGCCGAGAAGGCGAAGAAGCTGCTGGTCAACGACAAGTGCGCCGCGGTGTTCGGCTGCTGGACCTCGGCGTCCCGCAAGGCGGTGCTGCCGGTGTTCGAGCAGTACAACGGGATGCTCTACTACCCCACGTTCTACGAGGGGCTGGAGCAGTCCAAGAACGTCATCTATACCGGGCAGGAGGCGACGCAGCAGATCCTGGCCGGGCTTGACTGGGTGAACAAGACCCGGGGCAGCAAGACGTTCTACCTGCTCGGCTCCGACTACATCTGGCCGCGTACGTCGAACAAGATCGCCCGCAAGCACATCGAGGGGCACCTCGCGGGCTGCAAGGTGGTGGGAGAGGACTACTTCCCGCTCGGCCACACGCAGTTCAACTCGGTCATCAACAAGATCAAGCTGTCGAAGCCCGACGTGATCTACGCGATCATCGTCGGCGGCTCCAACGTCGCGTTCTACAAGCAGCTCAAGGCGGCGGGCGTCGATCTCAGCAAGCAGACATTGCTCACCATCTCCGTCACGGAAGACGAGATCGGCGGCATCGGCGGCGAGAACATCGCCGGCGCCTTTGCCTGCATGAAGTATTTCCAGAGTCTCGATAACGCCAACAACAAGGCGTTCGTCGCGGACTTCGACAAGATGTACGGCGACAAGAGCGTGATCGGCGACGTGACGCAGGCGGCCTATCTCGGGCCGTGGCTGTGGAAGCTCACGGCGGAAAAGGCCGGCAGCTTCGACATCGACAAGATCGCCGCAGCGTCCCCCGGCGTCGAGTTCAAGGGCGCGCCGGAGGGCTACGTCCGCATCCACGAGAACC
>CAXSHI010000435.1:0-2605 GCA_964236755.1 uncultured Acetobacteraceae bacterium | reverse complement strand
CGGCTCGTCCAGCATCCGGCCTTCGGCGTCGTTGGTCCAGATGAGGCCGCCCACTACTCCGGCCGCGGCACGGAAACGTTTTCCGCTGGCCAGCAAATCTCGTTGCACCCGCGTCTGATCGAAAGAGGATGCGAGCAGCGCCAGGAACAGGATGACGAAGGTAGCGCCGGCGATATAGACCGCCAGGACCTGCTGCCCCAGACTCCCGGGATCGACCGCACCTGGCGTCCTGTCGCCCACATGTGTGAACGTCACTGCCAGCATGCCGCAATAATGCATCCCATAGACCGCGAAACCCATCACTCCAGCAGCCAGCAGCTTCTGTCCCACCCCATGCGGCCGCAACGCCAGCCACAGCGCCGTTGTGGAGGCAGCGACCGCAATCAACACTGAAAGTGCCACCAGCGGCCAGGAGTACGTCACCATCGCCTGCATCCGCATTGCCGCCATGCCGGTGTAATGCATGGCAACGACGCCTCCGCCCATCACGACGCCGGCCGACAGCACGTCCTTCGCCCGTGCGTCGGCGCGGTTGGCCCAGGCGATCCCCGCCGCCGTGGCGCCGACCGCCACCGCCAGGGACAGCAGGGTGTCGCCCACGGCGTAGCCGACCGGCATGTCCATCTTGAAGGCGAGCATGCCGATGAAGTGCATCGACCAGATGCCGCCCCCCATCACCAGTGCGGCCATGCTGATCCACACCGGGCGGAACGCCGGCACGGCTTCCCGGGCCCGGCCTGCAAGATCGAGCGCGCTGTACGACGCGAGCACCGCAATGATGATGGAGAGTATTACCAGGGACGTGTCGTAGCTGGTGACAACGGTCATGCACGTGTCTCCATGATTCCCCGCCTGTCTTCGAGGTGAGATCAAAACAGGGCGGTCAGGAGCAGGACGTCAGCAGGGCAACGCTCTCTCCCTGCCCTCAGGCCAACAGTGAACTGCCATAATGTTCCACTAGGTCGGCCGGGTCCTTGTAGACCACGACGCAGCCCGCTTGCTTCAGGTCCTTCTCGGACCACGCTCCGCACAGCAGCCCAATGGTGCGCAACCCGGCCTTGCTCGCGGCCTCGGCATCATAGGGCGTGTCTCGGACCACCACCACATCGTCAGGTTTGATGTCCCCGAGCTTCCTGAGGGCCGCCTCAAAGGTATCGGGGTGAGGCCTGCTCTTTTCCGCGTCGTCGGGCGAGGTCTCGGTGTGGATCAGGTCGCCAATGCCGGCCACTTCCTTATACTTCTCGAGTTCGTCCTCCTTGGCTGAAGAGGCTAGTGCAATCCGCTTACCATCGGCGAGCAGGCGCTTGAACAGCTCCTTCACCTGTGGGAAAGCAGTGCTTCGCGACAGGTAGCGCTCCTTGAGGATCTGGCCGCGGTGCTTCTCCAGTTTCTCGCCTACCTCCTCCAGCTCATCTTTGCTGAGAAACACAGGCATGAGCTGGTCACCGCCCTTGTCGATCTGCTCGCGGATTTCCTTGAACTCCACCTCATGACCATAGTCATGGAAAGCATCCTGCCAGGCTTGAGCGTGTAAAGCCACGCTGTCCACCAAAGTCCCGTCCACGTCGAAAATCACGGCTTTGAACATATTATTACCTTCCTCTTGGTCCTGTTCGACACCTACCAAGCGGTAGCGCGTTGGAGAGTTGCAGAACATTGCCAATCAGGTCTTCAAACATGGGTTACGCGCATCTGAACTCCCGGGGCCTCGGCTTGAAGGCATAGGCAGTGCACGCGATTCGACTAACTTTCGGCTAGGCCCATGCTCCAGAATGCAGCTTCCAGACGCGTCGCTGTGTTGAACGTCGTCAGCAGCTCGGCATACCGTGCCTCGGTCGCCCTGGTCTGCCCAAGAATGTCGAGCATCTCCATCGCTGCGGTCGCCAAGGCGCGGTACTCCGCACTGGCGTAGGTCTCGATCCAGGCTGCATAGGGATTGTCGCCGCCTGGGCTCTGCTGCTGCGCCAAGCGCTCAGCGATCTCGGCATAACCGATGATGCACGGCGCCAGCGAGACCTGCAGGTCCAGCATGTCGCCGCACAGCCCGCGTTCCAGCACGAACCTGGTGTAGGCGATGGTCTCCAACGCTTCGGGCTCCGCCGCCATGTCCGCCTCGCTCAACCCCCACGTCGAGCAGTAGCCGACATGCAACGGCATCTCGACATCGAGGATGGCAGCCACGCTGCGCGACGCGGCGCGCAGTTCGGACAGCGAAGCGCTTTTGTAGCCCGCCAAAGCGTAGGCTCGGGCAAACTGGATCAGGAAAAGATAATCCTGAGTCAAGTATCGCCGGAACGCCTTGGCTTCCAGCGCGCCCGTGCCGAGCGCCTCGACGAAGTCGTGCGTGACGTAGGCCCTCCAGGCCGCAGCCGCTTCACGGCGAAGGCGGCCGAACAGACCCTGGTCGAGAGGAAGAGGCGGCTGCAAACATCGTCTCCTGTTCCGTGACCAGTGAACTGCACTGTGGTCTGCGCGAAGACCTAGCATCGGATGGAGGGCGAAGACCAGTTGCCCGAGGCCGTTCAGGGCATCATATCGACCGTGGTGCACGGATCGGCGGATTGATCTGGCTGGCATAGGATGGGCGAGGCGGTCGCTGCTCTCG
>CAXSHI010000434.1:0-2610 GCA_964236755.1 uncultured Acetobacteraceae bacterium | reverse complement strand
GACCAAAGCCACTTCACCGTCGCGTTCCGCCAGGAGATCGGCACGACGCCCGGGCGATTCCGCGCCACGTCGGCCTGAAACGCAGACTTCCAATACGGAACCGCAAGCCGCTCCAAGGCCGGACGGGGCTGGCGCGCTAAGCCTTTGCCGTGATGGCAGCGGCGGCACCGGCATGAGCGACGGCGACGGCGCCCGCCAGGCGAAGGATCTGCGGGACCACGCGACATCCCTCCTGCGCGAAGCGGCGCGGTGCGGCGATCCCGCGCGGCGGGACGGCCTGCGGATCGCCGCCCGCCGGCGGCCCTGCCGGCGTGGATGGCTGCTCAACCCCCTAGTTCAAAGGAGAACACGCCCATGACGATGTCGCAAAAACTCTCGGCCGAGTTCCTTGGCACCTTCTGGCTCACCTTCGGCGGCTGCGGCAGCGCGGTGCTGGCGGCGGCCTTCCCGCAGCTCGGCATCAGCTTCGCAGGCGTGGCACTCGCCTTCGGGCTGACGGTGCTCACCATGGCCTAGGCGGTCGGGCACATCTCCGGCGGGCACTTCAACCCAGCGGTCACGGTCGGCCTGGCCGTCGCCGGACGGTTCCCGACCGCGAGCGTGGCGCCCTACATCATCGTGCAGGTGCTGGCCGCCGTGGTCGCGGCCGGGGTGCTTTACCTTGTGGCCTCGGGCAAGCCCGGCTTCGAGATGGCGGGCTTCGCGTCCAACGGCTACGGCGACCTCAGCCCGGGCAAGTACAATCTGATGTCCGCCTTGGTCATCGAGGCGGTGCTGACCTTCTTTTTCCTGCTGGTCATCCTCGGTTCCACCAGCTCCCATGCTCCGGCGGGTTTTGCGCCCATCGCCATCGGGCTGGCGCTGACGCTGATCCACCTGATCTCGATCCCGGTCACCAACACTTCGGTCAACCCGGCCCGCAGCACCGGGCCTGTGCTGTTCGCCGGCGGCGCCTATGTGGCCCAGCTTTGGCTGTTCTGGCTGGCGCCCATCGCTGGCGCCGTGCTCGCCGGCGTGGCCGGGCAGATGCTGTTCCGGCAGGATGACCACAGCCTGCCGCGCGCCCTGTCGGCGCTGCCGGAGAAAACGCCCGTCGCCTGACGTTCGGGGAGGCCGGTCCGGGAGGGCCGGCCGCTTCCGGCGCCGCGCAAGCCTCTTTCCTGCGCCGCTTTGTTCCGGATAGTATCCCTCACGGCTCGCCAGAGGCCGACTGGGGGAACCACATGCTTCGTCGCCGCACCCTGCTGTCCGCCGCCGCCGGCGCGCTCGCCGCACCTGCCATCGTGGAGCGTGCCAACGCACAGAGCGCGTTCGACTGGAAACAGGCCCGGGGCGCCAAGATCGAGGTCAACCTCGCCAAGTCCCCCCGCGGCGACGTGCTGCAGGCGCACCAGAAGGAGTTCGAGGAGCTGACCGGCATCCGCGTCGGCGCCGAGCAGATCCCCGAGCAGCAGCAGCGCCCCAAGGCAGCCATCGAGATGGCGTCCGGCCGGCCCAGCTTCGACGTGGTGAACGTCGCCATGCACGTCCAGAAGCGCCTGATCGAGAAGGGCCGCTGGATGGAGGACCTGCGCCCCTGGATCGGCAACCCGGCTCTCACCGCGCCCGGCCTCGACATGGACGATTTCAGCGCCGCCACGATCCAGGCCGCGACCGGCCCGGACGGCCGGGTCAACGTGCTGCCGCTGAACCAGGACCTGTTTATCCTCTATTACAACCGCGAGATGTTCGACGCGGCGAAGCTCGCGCCGCCCAAGACCTACGCCGAGCTGATGGCCGCCGCTGAGCGCCTGACCGACAAGGCGCGCGGCGTGTACGGCTTCACCGGGCGCGGGCTGAAGAACGCCAACGTGGTGCTGTACGACAACATCCTGCTCGGCTGGGACCAGGAAACGGTCTCCGCCGACGGCCGCACCCTGCTCACCGACAGCCCGGCTGCCATCGAGGCGGCCGCGTGGTACCAGAAGCTCATGCGCGACTATGCCCCGCAAGGCTCGGTGGGCTACAACTGGAGCGAGTGCCAGACCACCTTCAGCCAGGGCCGCGCCGCGATGTGGTGGGACGGCATCGGCTTCTCGGCCCCGCTCGTCGATCCCGCCAAGTCGAAGATCGTCGGCAAGGTCGGCTTCGCGCCGATCCCGATGGGACCCAAGGCGCAGCACAGCGCCACCTTCATCGACGGCATCGGCATCCCGGCCGCGAGCAAGAACAAGACGGCGGCCTGGCTCTATGTGCAGTGGGCCACCAGCAAGACCATGTTTCCCGAATGGCTCCGCGCCGGCGCCGGCACGCCGCCGCGCGCCAGCGCCTACAAGGACCCGGCCGTCGTCCGGGCCAGCATGTTCCCGCAGGACTGGTTCGACACGACGCTCACCAGCCTGCGCATCGCCCGCTCCGGCCTGCCGGAGATCGTGCCGGTGACGGAGTTCCGCGACACGGTCGGCATCGCGCTCACCAACATCGTCGGCGGCGCCGACCCGGCGGCCGAGCTGAAGCGAGCCTCCGACGCCTTCCGCCCCGTGCTGGCGAAAGACGCCTGATGCCCCCTCAGTGCCTCTCTGATTGGGAGTGTGGGTGTCGAGTTGGTCCTCTGCCTTTTGCCGGCTGCCC
>CAXSHI010000433.1:0-2612 GCA_964236755.1 uncultured Acetobacteraceae bacterium | reverse complement strand
CCCTCGCCGTCGAACACCACGATGGGCTGGAAGCCGTATTCGTCGTGGTGCGCGTTGAACAGCCGCATCTGCTGCCCGCCGTGCACGGCGTCGAACGTGTCGTCCACATCCAGCACGATCCGGCGCGGCACCTGGCGGAACGACGCGCAACACAGGTCGACCATGGCCCGGCCCATGCGCAGCAGGGCGCGTTTGCCGGGCAGGTTCTCCAAGCGCGAGATGGTCGGCTGCGAGCACAGCGCCGCCTCGTCCCCAAACCGCTCCATGGCGAGCTTGAACATCGGGTCGGTGCGCAGCCGGTCGGCGTCGTTGCCGTCCTCGTAGCCGGCGGCGATCATCAACAGGCGGAAGCGGATGATCTCGTCGAACCCGTGCACGACGCGCTCCGGGTCGCGCGGGTCCATGATGCACGCCGCCAAACGTCCGGCCACGTCGAGGCGCTGCTCCACCTCGCGCAGCACCAGCAGCCCGCCGTCGGATGAAAGGTGGCCGCCGTCGAAACGGGCGATGACGGGCTTACCGCCGACCGGTGACAGGCCCGGCAGTGCAGGGGTAGATACAACCTTGGCGGGCATGGTGCTCCAGATCGGCAGGATTGGCGTCAGCACCCATATCCTACGCTGGATCAAGGGCTTGTACTATGCCCGCCAGCCCTCATGAATTTTTCAGGATAGTTGGATGGGTCAGGCCGCGAGGTCAACGGGGGCAGGAGCGGCGAGCTTCTCGCCCAAGGTCTGCCATCCGTTGACTTTGCGCATGGTGATCTGGCCTGCCGCGAGCAACGCCCAGAACAGCATCGCGGCGGTTTCGGCGGACGGCAGCACGGTCTGGGTCTTGATGCGGCGCTTGAATTCTTCGTGGAGCCGCTTAATGGCGTTGGTGGTCCGGGCCGACTTCCACTGGCTCGGGGGCAGGCGGAGGAAGGCGAACAGCCGGTGACCGGCCTCTTCCAGGCTGGCCGCCACCGCCGGGCAGCGCAGGCGCCACTTGCGCAGGAACGCCTTACGTCGTGCCTGCACCTCCTTGGCGGTTTCGGCGTAGATCATGTCGGCGTAGTCGGCCGAAACCTCCTCGTGCAGCACGTCCGGCGCATGGGCCAAGAGATTCCTGTGCTTGTGCATCTCGCGAGGGACAATGCGTCACGTGACGCATTGTCCCTCGCGAGATGCACGGAGGCCGAACGCAATCAGGCCAGGAGCGAAGCAACGCCTGGGCACAACGATCGAGCTTTGTTCCTGCGGACGCCCCTAGCGTCATTAGAGACGCCAAAGGTCAAATTCCCTTTGACAGAAAAAGCCCCATACAAGTAATTACCACGCGCCAGCAACCGCTTCGCTTCAACCAAGGTCAGACTCAGATCAGCGATGTCGCCGAGGTCATCGGGCCAGGGGATCTCCATGACGTCCGTGCACGGCCCCCTCGCCTTCAGCGCCGATATCCACCATCCTCAACATCCAGGCCACGCATCCACCCTCGGTCAGAAAACAGACGCGAAGATGTCCAACTGGCCGTCGCACCCCCGATCTTGCGGCAGTCCCGTTGCCAGGTGCCGCGACCAGCGCCGGCACGGCACAGCTAGCGCTGCCTTCGTCAAGCAATTGCGAGATCATTTTCTACGGCGGTGGCGCCGGGCGCTGCCCACGCGATCGCCGTTGCTACAACGCGGTCATGCGGTGAGTAGACGGTGCCGGTGAGATGAACCTTGCCGCTTTCCGCACTAACGGAAATTGTATTCGGGTCAAAAAACCATGAACGATGCAGGGCGTGCATGATGCTCTCCTTAATATCCGACTCAGTGCTCCTTGATTTCACCGTGGTCAGGTTTGACACACCGGCAACACCGCGAAGATGGCGAACATCCTGCTCCAGGACCTCCCTTTGGTAATACCAGTCAAGTTGCCCCGTTAAGGTAAGCCATCCTTGCTCAACCTGCACTTTGACGCTGCCGCGTGGGATGGACACGTTCCAATAAAGCCGCTCAATCGCCGCCGCCGCAATATGTTCGTCGTGCCGCCTCATAGCGGCTGGAATACGGACCTCGATCTCCTCGGCTACCGTTTTGACGCCCTTAACACGACGGACTGCAACCTCAACTGCGTGTTTTTCTGCAAAGTTTGCGACATGGCCCGTGAGGGTCACTGTCCCGGCATGCGCGGCAACACCAACATAGGTAGTAGCCATGCTGGGATCCAAGTCCAATTCATCGAGAACAGCCTGGCGCAATTCACTGTCGCAGGACAATGAAACCTCCAGCATAATAGGTTCATAAGCATCTTTTTGGCCCATTGAACGATTAAGTGAATATTTATCTGCAGCGGTTCCGCAAAGGTAGGTTCGGAAATTACTCATACCGGACGCCCGACCGTGGTTCTGTTGCAAACTCTGGAGATGGGGTGGACGGCATCGCCGCTCCGCCTGCGGCCGGGCCGGGGGTGCCGTCGCGACTTGTGTGGAAATTGGCTGAGCGGCGTGTCTCCAGCGGGATGGTAGTTGGGTTGGTTACGCGGCGAGGTCAACGGGAGCGGGAGCGGCGAGCTTCTCGCCCAGGGTCTGCCAACCGTTCACCTTGCGCATGGTGATCTGGCCCGATGCCAGCAGCGCCCAGAACAGCA
>CAXSHI010000432.1:0-2618 GCA_964236755.1 uncultured Acetobacteraceae bacterium | reverse complement strand
TCTACGACCCAACCGTTTGCGGCTGGACGGTTCAATGTCGTGTTCGCCCATGCGCTTTTTCCAGCACCTGACTGATCCTGACCGCGCCGTAAGGGAGATGTGCCGCGTCCTGGCGCTAGGCGGCGTCGTTGCCCTGCGCAGTCCCGATCGAAGCGGGCTTCTTCTTGCCCCACGCACCCCCGCCCTGGCCGCCGCCCTGAATGCGTTCCTGGACACCCACTACGCGAACGAGGATGCATTCGCGGGCAGCAACGGCCCTGGCCTCCTGCGGAAAACCGGGTGCGAGGGCGTCACATGCGTTGACCGTTTTCCTGCCTCTGCCATCGCAAGCGTTTCTGGCGTGGCACGTCTAGCGAAACGGGTCGCTGCAAAAGGCCGCTGGTATCAGATGCAGCATCAGCCACACCAAGCCACTGGCGAACGTCAGCAGCCCGGCAAGTGTGAGTAGCGTAGGCGGCGAGGACAGCAGGTGGGCCCAGGACGGAGCGATGATCTCGGCAGTGCTGAACGCCTCGTTGCTGAACCGACACGGCACGAGCGCGGCCCCGTTCTCCAGCATGTCGGCATCGATCCTGGCAGCAACCTCCTTCACCGCCGTGCTGCTGCCGAGCGTGTCCGCTCAGGCGACCGACACCGGCACCCTGTGCCAGGCGGCGCTCAGGTAGCCCTTGAAATTCCAGGTGTCGTCGGGCGCCGCCGGCTGCGTCTGTCCCGCGGAGTCCCAGGCGCGGACCACCAGCTCGTGCCTGCCGGGTGGCAGGTCGAGCGTCGCCTGCCAGAAGGTCCAGCTCCACGGTGAGGCATCGTGCTCCAGCTCCGCCTGCATCCAGCTCCTCCCGCCGTCGGGCGAGACGTCGACGCGCGTGATGTCGCGCGCGCTCGCGATCGCGTAGCCGCGCAGGGTGGTGCAGCCAGGCTTCAGCGAGGCGTGCGGTGCCGGATCGCAGATCGCCGAGTTCAGCGGCAGCTCGTTGATCGTGACGCCCCTGGCCCAGTCGACCGTGTCGGCGGTGACGTCGGACGGCACCAGCCTGTAGTCGCGCTGCTGCATGTGGTTGTCCGACGGCGCGTCCTGCACGGTGATCGTCTCGAGCCATTTCGGGCTGCGCACGCCGGCGAAGCCGGGCACGACGACGCGCAACGGGAAGCCGTGCTCGGATGCCAGCGCCTCGCCGTTCATCGCGAACGCCAGCAGCACCTCGGGCGACATCGCCTTGGTCATCGGGATCGAGACGCCGAAGTGGAAGCGCCCCTCGTCAGGCATGGTCATCTCGTCGCAGGCCGAGAACGCGACGTGCAGGGCCGTGTCGGTCTGCGCGCCCGCCGCGCGCAGCACGTCGGCCAGCGAGACCCCGGTCCACTCGGCGGTGCCGATCGCGCCCGGAGCCCAGGGGTCGCCGGACACCGGCCGCACCTGCCGCATGTCGGCGCGGCGGTTGCCGGCGCACTGCATCGTCGCCGTCACCGAACGGTGAGGGAAGCGGCCGCGCAGCTCGTCCATCGACAGGTCGAGCGGGACCGCGACCCGACCGGTCACGCGCAGGCGATGCTCCGCCTCGTCCAGATCAGGGATGTTGCCGTGGCTCCTGACGTAGAAGTCGGGTTGCGCGGTGACCAGCCTCGCGCGCAGCCGGTCGAGCTGCGGCTCGGCGTTATACGGCTGCGTCGAGTGGACGATCAGCTGTGGTTTCGCGTGGAACGGTTTGAACATGGGCGCCCCCTTCGGCGGTGCGGGTGACGACGGTCGGGCATTGCCGCTCCTGTGCGGAAGGCTGTAGGCAGCGCCTCCCGGTCGCTACTGCCTGTCCTTGGTCTCGGCCAGGTAGTCGATGATCGCCGCCCGGTCCTCGGGCGAGACCGGAGCCTTGTAGACGCCTACCATCTTGTGGGCCTCGCCCGCCCACTCGCCCGTGCTCAGGGCCGGCTGGTGCAGCACCATGCCCGTGGAGTGGCAGGTCACGCAGTTGTTGATTGCCATCGCCTTGTCGCCGCCGGGAACATCCGGTCGCCGGTCGGCAGCTCCACCTTCTCCAAAAGTGAAAGTCGTGGGCGTATCAGCCAGCGCAGGGGCCACCTGGCCCATTGCTGCCAGCAGGCTGGCTACCAGGATCCTGTTCACCATCGCGTCGTGTTTTTCAGCTTGCCACAAGGGCGATGGACTCGATGCCGTTCTGCATGAACCCGTTCGCGTTCCAGTTCATGGCCGTCGGCTGTGCAACGCCCGCGCTGTTCGTGCAGCGAACCATCAGCGTGTGATACCAACAGCATTAGATCGTGACCGCTTTTGTCCATTCGCGAGTTGCGATCGAGGTGATGCGTTCGGGTTGTCCGATGAGGGCGTTCCAGGCGTCGCAGCAGGCGTCGACGACGGCGTCGTAGGTGTCGAAAACGCGGTTGGCGAAGTAGTTCTGGTGAAGGTATCGCCAGATGTTTTCCTGCGTGTTCAGCTCGGGGCTGTAGGGCGGCAGCGTGAGCGTGCTGACGTTGCCGGGCTTGTCGAGCCCGGCAAGTGTCGTCATCTGCAAGCCTGCCAGCCGGTTCGATGCGTCATACCAGTGGCCCTTTGCCTTGACCTGTCAGAAAGCAAGGCTGGGCTCTGCCCAGACCCGCCAGGGGGG
>CAXSHI010000431.1:0-2622 GCA_964236755.1 uncultured Acetobacteraceae bacterium | reverse complement strand
GTATCACGGCGACCGGGCGTGAAGGGAACCGAGACTTGGGTGCCAGCATCGGACGCCGCCCGCTCGATCGCTGCACAACCGCCAAGGACGATCAGGTCGGCGAGCGAGGTCTTCATGTGGCCATTCTGCTCGCCATTAAAGTCCTCAAGTACGCGCCGCAGCACGGCGACGACGGGCACGGTTCGCGCGTTGACCGCCCAATCCTTTTGCGGCGCGAGCGCCAGGCGCGCCCCGTTCGCACCGCCGCGCTTGTCGCTGTTGCGATAGGTGACAGCCGCCGAGAACGCCGTGAAGACCAGGTCGGACAGCGTTACGCCCGCCGCCAGGACCGTTCGCTTAAGTGCGGCGATCTCCACCTCGCCGATCACCTCATGGTCGAGGGGCGGGATGGGGTCCTGCCACAGCAACGCGTTCTCGAGCCTTTTTTCCGGCCCAAGATAGCGTTCCCGCGGCCCCATGTCGCGATGGGTCAGCTTGTACCAAGCCTTGGAGAATGCCTGCGTGAATGCGTCAAAATCGCTCAAGAACTTTTCGCAGACTTTGCGGTATTCAGGATCCACCTTGAGTGCGATGTCGCTGGTCATCATCATCAGCGCGTTCATCCGACCGGGGATGTGTGCGTCGGGAGTCTTGGGCGCACTCAAGTCGGTCGGGGTCCATTGCAGCGACCCGGCCGGGCTTCGCGTCTGCTCCCAATCGAACCTGAACAGGTTCTCGAGGTAGCTGTTATCCCACTGCGTCGGATCGGGCGTCCAACTGCCTTCGATACCGTTGGTCATCGTGTACTCGGCATAGCCCGTGCCTTCCGGGTTATGCCAGCCGAGGCCCATCGCCTCGATCGGCGCAATCTCTGGCGGCGGTCCGATCCGCTTGGCGGCGACCATGCCATGGCTCTTGCCGAAGGCGTGACCACCGGCAATCAAAGCAACCGTTTCCTCGTTGTTCATCGCCATGCGGCTGAACGTCGTGCGGATGTCGCGGGCCGACCCCATTGGGTCACCGTTCGCATAAGGACCCTCTGGGTTGACGTAGATCAGCGCCTGGTGGCTCGCGGCAAGCGGGTTTTCGAGGTCATAATCGGCATCGCCATTCTGGCCGCGCCAGCGCTTGTCGCGCGTCACCATGCTGTCGGAGGAGTTGACCTTCGTGGGGTCCCAAACTTCAGGCCCCCAATACGTGCTGGTGTCGGCTTCCCACGCGTCGCGCCGGCCGCCGCCGAAGCCGTAAGTTGGAAAGCCCATGATCTCAAGCGCACAATTCCCGGTCAGCACTATCAGATCGCCCCAGGAGAGCGCATCTCCGTATTTCTGCTTGATCGGCCAGATCAGGCGGCGTGACTTGTCAGTATTGCCATTGTCCCACCAGCTGCTGATCGGCGCGAAACGTTGCAAGGCCTCGCCGACACCGCCGCGCCCGTCGGCGATGCGATATGATCCGGATGCGTGCCATGCCATGCGGATCATCTGCGGGCCGTAATTGCCGTAGTCGGACGGCCACCACACAACGGACGAGGTCAGGAACGCTTTGATGTCCTGCTTAAGCGCCGCAAAGTCGATCTTGTTGAAGGCACCGGCGTAATCGAAGTCTTCGCCCAGCGGATTGGCTTGAGGTCCGTTTCGGTGGAGGAGTTCAACCTTCAGACGGTCGGGATACCAGTCCGACAGCATCGGGGGCGTGCCCAAGGCGCCGCCGACACGGTCGCCGCCGAACGGGCACTTGCCCGTCATGTCGAAGGATCGGGTATCCGTTTTGTCGTCCGTGATGTCGAGCATGACCATATCCTTCGAGAAAAATACAAGGGGCTTGAAGACGTCAGAAGGCGGGTTTGCCCTCGACTGCCTTGTCCTCCTCGTTGCCCATCCGGTGGGCGAAGATGAGCCGGTAGAACACGGCCGCGATGGCCGCGCCGATGAACTGCGCCAGCATGTAGGGGAACGCCTCGGTCAGCCTGCCCGCCCCGATCGCGGGCCCCAGGGTTCGTGCGGGATTGATGGATCCACCCGTCACCGCACCGAAGCTCATGATGCAAAAGGCGACGGTCATGCCGATTGCAAAAGGCGCGAATAACCCGGCGTGACCGCGCAACGCCGTGTTGAGGACGACTGTCATGAGGATGAATGTGCCGATGCCCTCGAGCACCAGTCCGCCGGTCATCGACGTCGTGCTAAGCGTGATCGTCGTCATGCCAAGACTATGTGGAGCGCCAACGCCGTAGATGGCAGCCAGGGACAAGCCGCCAGCGATCCCGCCCGCGAACTGCGCCAGGAACACCGGTACCGCCGCCGCTAACTTGCCCGTACCAGCCAGGACCGCCCCGACGGTCAACGCTGGATTGAGATAGGAGTTACTCTCGTTCCCGAATGCGTAGGCAAACGCCATGATCACGAAACCATGCGCGAAGGCGATCGCCGCGATATCTGTTATACCAAGCACGGTTACAGCACCGGCACCGATGAAGATGAGCGCGAAGGTGCCGATGAATTCGGCGATCAGAGCCTTGATCAGATGCATGCTGATTTCCTGTTCGCGGGTCCGGAAAAAAGGGGCCTCCAGTACGACATGGCCGGTTGCGCGCCGCGCCCTTGTGTCGTTCTCGTTTATCCTTCGCTGCGTCCGTGTCTT
>CAXSHI010000430.1:0-2626 GCA_964236755.1 uncultured Acetobacteraceae bacterium | reverse complement strand
GCCCAGGTGGTCGAGGTCGGGCTGGAGGTGGAAATCTGATCGCGGCGCTGGATTGTCACGCCGCAAGCGCGGCCCGCGATAACGTTGCCTCCGTCAGCGGTCATGCTCACGGGCGGTTGGTGCAGGCAAGTGGGCCAGCTCGAAGATCAGATCGGGCGGCACGGGAAAGCAAAACTCTGCCCGGGGCCGCGCGTCATTGGCTTCAGTGCGGGTCACCGCACCGATGACGGTGCGGCTGCATCAGCGGGGTGCCAGCCGCCTCTGGTTTGCCTGCACCTCTTGACGCAGCATCTGCACCACTGCGTCCGTGCCGCCGTCAAATGTTCCGCGTGCCACAGCCGCTGCAATCATGCCAAATGCCGTCATTGCCGCGCGTGTCTTCTCGGCGACCATCAGGTGCGCCTCATCCGCCGCGGCAGCACCTCCCAAGGAGAGCTTCATCAAGCGCAGCGCGATGACATGCTGCGCCTCCAAAGCCAGCCAAGCCCCTTGCAACATAGGCCTTCTCCCACTCGCGCCCGTGCAGCACGGGGTCGCTGCCCAACATCCGGCCGAAGGCAGCGCGCCTTCGGCCGGCTTGGGATCGCTTTAGCCCTTGCGGCCGTTGGCGCCCTTGTCGTTGCGCTCAGCGTCGGTCGGGGGCGTGGCCGGCTTCGGCAGGTCGGTCATCGCCCGCGGCAGCTCAGCCGTTACCTTCGCCAGGTCAGCCGTCGCTTTCGGCAGGTTCGCCGCCGGCTGAGCCGTTGGCCCCTGGTTGGACGTCGTGTTGGCTGCCGGAGCGCCCAGCTTCTCGTGCGGAGCCGCAAGCGCTCCCACATGCTGATCAGCCTTTGTTTCGGACTGCCCGGCGGCCGGGTTCTGGCTGCTCGTCTGCGGGTTGGCCGTCTCCGGCTTGCCGGCCTGCACCGGAGCCGCAGGCTTGCTGTCCCGCGGCGCCGCCCCGGCCTGGTGGCGCGGAGTCGGCAGCATCGCCTGCTCGACGATCACCTCGTCGCGGCGCACGGTGTCGCGCACCGTCTCAAGGCGGTTGGTCACCTCTCCGCCGGAGTGCCTGGGATGGTGGTGGACGTGAGGCTGGCGTGTCGCTTCAAGCCGCCCAGGTCGGCTATCAGGCGCTAGGACGATGTCGTAGTGGATCCAGTGAGCATTGTTATGTAAATGCGTCTGATATCTAGCGTAATCAACGGCTGGAGCTAAAATGACTTCTCGTTAATAACAAGCTTTTACAGCGTATTAGCTTATCCACGCACCAACGCCGTTGCATAGTACAAGGACAAGGACAAGGAGGAACAAGCAACGGGCAGGACGGCCGGAGCAGCTGGTGTTTGGAAGCAATTGGGATGCGCGGTCGCCGAAACGCGCATCCCTGCCGCTCCGCTGATTATGCTTTGCGCTTGGCGGCCGGCTTCTTGACCGTCTTCGGCTTGCCCTCGTCGTCAGCCTCGCCCGGCTCCTCGTCCTCGTCCGGCTCCGCCTTCTCGTCGTCCTCGCCCTGCTCTTTGGACGCCTCGAGGTTGCTGCTGCTTTCGGCAATCTTGGTGAGCGCCTGGTCGTCGTTGCGTGCCGCGTCGCGCAGGGTTTCCAGATCCTTGATTGTGCATCAGCGCGGGCGCGGGACCCACGGGAGACGCGCCTTTTCAATGTCTTGTCGTGCTGATCAGCGCCGAACCCCGCCGCTGAGTCACATCGCTGACCTGGGATCGCGGCACGGAACTGGCCCACCACGCGCGTCTCACCGTGGCGACCGACGTTGCCGTCTACTTCTGCGACCCGCGCAGCCCATGGCAGCGCGGGAGCAACGAGAACACCAACGGCCTGCTGCGCCAATACTTCCCCAAGGGGACCGACCTGTCAGCCCACAGCCAGGCCGACCTCGATGCGGTCGCGCTCAAGCTCAACACCCGGCCCAGAAAGACACTTGGCTTTCAAACGCCAGGAGCTACCCTCGCCCAAGCCGTTGCGGCGACCGGTTGAACCCACCATGGACTTTTTTAAGATGTCGCGCTCCATGCGCAGCCGGTCGCACTCGCGCCGCAGCCGCGCGATCTCGGCAGCCTGGTCGGCCGTCGGAACCGGCACGGGCTTGAGGAAGGGAGCGGCTGCAGGCCGGGGCGCCTCGGCCTTGCCAGCGCCGGCGCCATACTGGCGCACCCAGCGGCACAGCAGCGTCGGGTGCAGCCCAACCTCGCCGGCCACCGCCGTCGGCGTGCGCCCGCTGCTGACCACCAGGTCAACGACCTGGCGCTTGTAGTCCTCCGTGTAGGAACGCGGCTTGGTTCTCGTTGCCTGCTCGTCCATCAAACACCTCCAGCTCAAAGCTTGCCTCTGGGTGTCCACGGAAACCAAGGAGGATCATTCAAGCTCACAGGCGGGGTCAGCCACTTCCGGGACAAGCTGGTCGAGGGCATGGTCGGGCACGGCTACGAGCGGGCGTTCGCCGAGCGGACCTTCTCGCAGCTGGAGGGGTTCGGCAGCTACGGCTTCCCCGAGAGCCACGCCGCCAGCTTCGCGCTGATCGCCTATGCCAGCGCCTGGCTGAAGTGCCACCACCCCGACGTGTTCTGCGCGGCTCTGCTGAACAGCCA
Organism: uncultured Acetobacteraceae bacterium; assembly: GCA_964236755.1. Taxonomy (GTDB): domain Bacteria; phylum Pseudomonadota; class Alphaproteobacteria; order Acetobacterales; family Acetobacteraceae; genus CAHJXG01. The sequence continues at coordinate 41 of CAXSHI010000430.1, read as the reverse complement.
GCCCATGGGGTTCTACGCGCCGGCCCAGGTGGTGCGCGACG
>CAXSHI010000429.1:0-2639 GCA_964236755.1 uncultured Acetobacteraceae bacterium | reverse complement strand
CCAAAGGCGAGCCTTTGGCGGAGTTTGAGGCAGAGCCTCAACCTTGCTTCCTGCCGCCGCCGGACTACGCCTGTGCCAGCACCAGCAGGTGCTCGTCCGGGTCGCGCACCATCGCCACGCGCCCCTCGTCGCCCTCGACCACGCCCGCCGTGACGAACCGCGTGCCCGCGCGCCGCAGCGTCGCCGCCGCCGTATCCAGGTCCGCGACCTCCAGCACCAGGCGCGTCGCCAGGACGTCCGCGGCCGTGGCGTCGGCCGGCATCGGCTGCCCGTCGGCCGGCGCCCGGTAGCCCAGCAGCTCGACGTGCGGCGTCGGGGCGGCCGGGGGCATCATGGCCACGACGTCGACGACGGCGCCGGCGGCGTCGTCCAGGCGTGACTGCGCCGGCCCGCTGTTGACCCCGGCCTGTGTCTCCGCCAGGCCGAGCAGTGCCGCGTAGAAGCGCGCGCTCCGCTCCGCGTCCGCCACCCCGATCGCGGAGTGGTCCAGCCCGAGGCACGGCTCGCCGCCCTGACGCGCCGCCGCGGCCCTGGCGCGCCAGGGCTCCGGCTCGCGGCCGGCGGGGAATCTGAGCAGTTCCAGCGGGTGGCCTTCGGGGTCGCGGAACTTGAACGCCAGGACGCCGCCGCTCGACTCGGGAAGCTGCTCCGGCCCGTCGCGCGAGATCGCCGCGCAGCCGGTGGCGCGCAGCCGCCGGCAGGCCGCGTCCATGTCGGCCACGATCACGGCGACATGCTGGAACCACAGGTCCTGACTGCGGCTGCCGGCGGGGTAGGGGCTGCCCTGCGTGCCGTGCCGTTCCAGCTCCACGACCTGCCCGCCCAGGCGCAGCGTCGCGACCTCGGCGCGGGCGTGCGCCAGGCCGGTCGCGCGGGCGAACCCGTCGCCGCCGCGCAGGCGGGTGCCGGACAACGCGAAGCCGAGCGCGTCGCGGTAGAACGCCACCGCGCCCGCCAGGTCCGACACCGGCATCACCACCCGCAGCAGCCGTGTCGCGACGGCACCGCCCGGGATCGCCTCGCCGGCGGGACCGTCTGCCGCGTTGCTCACGGCCGTTGCGCGCCGCGCACGTTGAGGAAGATCGCGCACATCCGGTGCGACGCGCAGATGAACAGCCGCGAGCGGTTGCGGCCGCCGAACGCCAGGTTCGACGTGGTGCCCCCGGTCTTCACCACGCCGAGCAGCGCGCCGGACGGGCCGATGCAATGCACCCCGTCGCCGGCGCTGCTCCAGATGTTGCCGTGCTCGTCGGCGCGGAACCCGTCCGCGAAACCGGGTGCCACGGTGTGGAACACCCGGCCGTTGGCGAGGCGTGCGCCGCCGGTCACGTCGAACACCCGGATGTGCTGGGCGGTGGGGAAGAACAGGTCGCCAGTCTCGCCGATGTAGAGCAGGCTCTCGTCGGGCGAGAAGCACAGGCCGTTCGGCCCCACGAAGTCATCCGCCACCACGTCGAGCGTCCCGGTGCGCGGGTCGAGGCGGAACACCTGGCTGGGCAGCTCCGCCTCCTGACGGCCGCCCTCGTAGTCCGTCATTAGGCCGTACGGCGGGTCGGTGAACCAGATCGTGCCGTCGGACTTCACCACCACGTCGTTCGGCGCGTTCAGGCGGCGCCCCCGGTAGCGGTCCGCCAGCACCACGACGCGGCCGTCATGCTCCGTGCGGGTAATGCACCGCTCGCGGTGGGAGCACCCGACCAGGCGGCCCTGCAGGTCGCGGGCGTGCCCGTTGGCGAAGCCGGAGGGCGCGCGGAACACCTCGACGCCGCCCGCCTCGCTCCAGCGCATGATCCTGTCGTTCGGCAGGTCGGAGAACAGCAGGTGGTTCATGTCGGCGAACCACACCGGCCCCTCGCACCATCGGAAGCCCTCCGCCAGCGTCTCCAGCGGCGCGTTGGGCAGCACGTAGGTCCGGAACGCCGGGTCATGGATCTCGAACCCGTCCACGGCCGGCGCGCCTAGCGGATCCGACAGGGCTGCGCCACCGTGGGCGCCACGTCGAGGCCCACGACCATGAGCACGCAGGGCACGTCGCCCACGGTGCCGGACAGGTGGCCCTTGTGCCCCGCGGCGTCGGCACGGCAGTTCTGGTCCTCCCCCAGCTCGACGTCGCCGGGCCCCATCTCGACGCGCACGCCGTCCATGGTCTCCACGAACCAGCGCCCGGAGATCGGCGCGATCCACTGCGGCCTGGGGTTCTCGTGCCACTCGCCGTACCAGCCGACCGGCAGCACGGTGAACGTCACGACGGCCCCGGCCTCCGGCTCCTTGTGGTTCCACTGCGGCTGCACGCCGGGGCCGACGCCCTTCAGCTCGAAGCTGTCCAGCGTGCAGCGCGTCTGGTGGCTCACCCCATCCTCGTCCACCCAGGCGTGCCAGTAGCCCAGCGTCGGGTGCGGCCCCGGGTTCTCCCCGGCCGCCGAGCCCTCCGCAGCCCGGACGATGCGGTCGGTCATGCGTCTGCTCCCGTGCGATGCGCCACGCCTACGCGCCGCAGCGGCGCCGGTTCGCCTCGTCCGCGAACGCGACGGTCGACGGGGGCGCGCGTTCTGGCTCCGGCGGCCCTGATCTTCGACCGGTCGGTAAGCAAGGCTGGGCTCTGCCCAGACCCGCCAGGGGGAAGCCCCCCTGGACCGGCT
>CAXSHI010000428.1:0-2648 GCA_964236755.1 uncultured Acetobacteraceae bacterium | reverse complement strand
GACAAGCAGCGGCGTGAAAACCCTCAAAGGTCAAGATCTCTGGGATCTGGTATTAATGCAGAACTGCAAGTATTACGTGGACATCAACAAAGGCACCTGCGACAGCTTCGGCTCCCATCACCTGAGTTGCAGGACCGTCATGACCATTGGCTTTCCAAACGCCTCCGGCAGCAGATTGTTGAGCGCGCTGCTCGCTTGGCGTCGCACGTCCGCTCGCGAGGGTCGCCTCACCAGCTACAGGGATCGTTACTGGATCGCCGCTGGCCTCTCTTTTCTGCCGCTTCGCTTGGAATGGGTCATGCGTGTTTTCGGATCGGACAAACATCAAGAAGGACAGCACGCCTATGGGCACAGCTACCACGAGATGTTTCGCGTCTTACGCTACCGCCCGATCAAACTGCTTGAGATCGGCGTCTTGTCAGGCGCATCCCTGACCGCTTGGCGGGCCTTCTTCCCACGCGCCATAATCGTGGGCTGCGACATCAGGCCAAAGATGCAGTTCAACTATCGTCGGATCCGGACTTACCTGACCGACCAATCGAACCCCGCCGACCTCATGGCATTGGCAGCGGCCGAAGGACCGTTTGACGTGATCATCGACGATGGTTCCCATATCAACGCCCATCAGGTCACGACGCTTTACAACCTGTTCGAGCACCTCCGCGACGGGGGCACCTACGTGATCGAGGACACTCAAACCTCGTACTGGCCGGGGCCGTTTGGCGGTGCGCACGTCTCCGACCCGGCCTTCGCTCAAACGTGCACCGGGGAGATGCTGGAACTGGCGAAGTACGTGAACCATGCCGAGTTCCAAAGCAACGAGGGGACAGATCCTCGACGTCTCGCCCATGCCCGGAGCATCCGCCGCATCAGCTTTGAGCATAACATGATCATCTTGGAAAAGGGGAACAACACTCTGCCTTCCAATCTGCCGGCCGGCGTCGTTTCGTCGTAGGACATCCGGTCACGTCAAGTCGCCTCGCGCACGGCTTCGCACACGCCAATTTGCAGGGCACGTCGAGCAAAGACCCAACTTCAATAGCTTGTGCAGCAATCGAATGGGGTCCCGATTGGGTGCTGGAACACAGCCTGTCCATCAGGACCAGTATGGGATAAACTTCTGGCCTGGCACTCCGTTCTTCGCCCGGCCGGGCCGAACCGGAACGCGCCCTACAACGGCCAGCGTGAGTTGGCGCCCTCTGCGCGTGCGGCGACCAGCAGCTTGGCGATACCCTGGTTCGGGCCCTCCTGTGCGGCTGTCCGCTTGATGGCGAGCCAGTCGAACCGTACCGTGTTCATGGCGCGGTCCCAATGCGCCGCGGGCTGCGCGTCGCCGTCCGGCACCGCCGGTCCAGTGTTCATCAGGACGGGATCGGTGCTGGCACTGCTCTCGGTTTGGGGTTTCTCCTCGTGACCCGCCGCCTCGTTCCCGACCGGTGCCGTCGCGGATGTGGTGGAAATAGGTTGGTGGCGTAGTCTCTGGCTTGTTCAACGAGCCATTTCCGGCGTTCAAGCGCCGGCGGAGACTACGCCATGGAACAGGATAGCACGAGGACGGAAGTAAACGGCACGGCGCTGTTTGCCGGCGAGACCTGGTTTGACCCGATCGAGGTGGGCATCCGGGAGCGGATGCGTGGGTTCATCCAAGAACTGATCGGGCAGGAGCTGGAAGCGGCGCTGGGACGCGGGCGCTACGAGCGGGATGTGGAAGCGCCCAAGGGCTACAGGAACGGGACGCGCGAGCGCCAGCTGTTGGGTAGCTTCGGCCCGGTGGAGCTCAGCGTGCCTCGGGCGCGGATGGCGGCCGAGGGCGGGGGCACGCAGGAGTGGCGCAGCGCCACGCTGCCCCGCTATGCCCGGATGACCAAGCAGGTCGAGGCACTGATCGCCGGCGCCTACCTGTCCGGCACCAACACGCGCCGGGTCAAGCGCGCACTGGCTGCCCTGTTCGGCGGCGCGGTGGGCAAGGACGTGGTGAGCCGCACGTGGAGGAAAGTGCGAACCGACTGGGATGCCTGGAACGGGCGCGACTTGGCCGGGGAGGACGTGGTCCGGCTTATTCTGGACGGAACCGTCGTGCGGGTGCGGCTGAACCGCAAGGCGACCAACATCTCGCTGCTGGTGGTGCTGGGCGTGCGCCGGGACGGGCAGAAGGTGCTGCTGGCCGTCAAGAACATGGGCGGCGAAAGCGAGGCGGCGTGGCGCGGCATCCTTGATGGCCTGATCGCCCGCGGCCTCAGCCGCAAACCCGAAGGGTTTCGGCGAGCACGCCGGACCTTCTCATCACCGACGGCGGGGTTGGGCTGGAACGGGCGCTGGCGGCGTTGTGGCCCGAGGTGCCGGCGCAGCGCTGTTCGGTCCACAAGCACAGGAATCTGCTGGCCCATGCGCCCGACGCCCTGCACGAGGAGGTTTCGGCCGACTACACGGACATGATCTACGCCGAAACCGCCAAGGAGGTGGTAAGCGGAGCGGCCGCGCCACATTCCTTTTGCTTTACTGACTGTGCTGCAAGTGGGCGATGGATAATGTCCGGCTGCCCGAGTTCGAAGTCTATGATGGCGAGGGTGCTCGTACGCATGGTCGTAGGAGGGCACAGAGTGGTCGGGTGGAGTTCATCACCCGCGGCGACCGGCGGCGTGTTTGGG
>CAXSHI010000427.1:0-2652 GCA_964236755.1 uncultured Acetobacteraceae bacterium | reverse complement strand
TGATGCAGAGCTTGTAGCCTGCACGCGCCGCCGCCGTTTTCGCGGCAGGCAGGCGGTTCAGCGGCAGCGGCAGCTGACCCTCGCCGACAAGCCGCCGGATATTGGCTGCCGTTACGGCCTCAGTGTCAGGAAGTGAGTGCAGGAGGCGTGGCTCGTCCCCTTGCCGCCGCGACCACCATTGAGCCAAACCGAGCATTGGGTCGCTATCTACGATGCACACCGGCCCACACCCCTGTGCAGCAGCCTCGACGGCTAGATGGCGTGCCACCGTGCTTTTACCCCCGCCACCCTTTCGGCTGGCTATCGTGATTGTCTTCATTAATGCCACCCTGCTTGGCTTACTTCTGCCACTCATGCCATACAGCTAGCTTTCACACCATGTATCTTTCCAGAAAGACAGACAGAAAGACGCAGAGTGTTCCCTTGACGTCCCGCTATCAAGCAGCGAAGGCCGATGGACGGCGCGACCAGAGCGATTTCAGAACCAGGATGCCAAAACCTCTTGGTCGGTGCCAAGCAAGCTATCTGTCTTTCCAGAAAGATATGTAGAAAGACAGAATTCAAGACTGCAGGAACAAAGGTAAGAAGGCTGGCCGCCCGTCGAGTAGAAACGCCTGGTTCACAGGCTCGGCTAGTTCCTTGGTGACCGGCCGCTTCCACTCCTCCTACCCGAAGCCGCATCGACGCGTCTCCAACGGCGATCACCCGTAGAAGCATGTCTCACACTGGAGGAAGGGACACGAAACCAGGGAGAGTGGGATGCCGCTGCCGCATGCGCCGCGCGCGCCACAAGGGTGCGTCGCTGCGCTCCCGGGCGCTGCGCGCGCGCCCTTGTCCCGCGCTCGCCATGCGACCGGAAAACGGGATCAGGATGGATTGGCTACGGCGGCAGGGCTGCAGCCCGCCAGATGCATCCCGGAACCCCGGACCGGGAGTGTGGCGTGATGGCCGGAGATGTAGAGGTCGAACGGCTCCGGGCAACGGTGAGCTGCGCGATCGTGCTGGAGAAGGCAGGCTACAGGCTTGATGACAAGGAAAGCACCCGCAGGAGCATGAAATATCGCCGCGGCGCCGGCGAAACCATCATCGTGAACCATGACGGGCAGGGCTGATGGGACACCCCTGGCCGCTGTGTTGCCGGTCCAACCTGTCGGTGAAGCCGAAAGCGGGAATGCCATAGGGTTAGCCCAAGTCGTCCCGTTCTACTGAAACGTTGCCTTCGGCAGACCCCCGGGGGCGTCCAAAGGGTCGGTCAGCACTTCAGAACCTGGTTCGCCCTCGCGCACGTATCAGTCGTCGTCCCAGTCCAGCCCGCCCCAGGTGCCCGCCCTCGCTGCCCCGGACGCAGCTTGGCGGTTCCATGTAGGTCGCCTTCACCGACAATGGCGTGAAGCGTTGCGAACCCCACCAGGCACGTCCTCGCCTGAAACCTCCCGCTGCCCGAAGGAACCGCCGTGGCAGGCGAAATCGCTGCGCTGGTTCGCAACGGCATCGCTGACACCGGAAGGAGGTGAAGCAAGGAAGGACCAGACGTCATGGCCATACCGCCTGCGCTGCGCGCGCCGCAAGGGTTCGTCGCTCCGCTCCCGGGCGCCATGCGCCCGCCCTTGCCCCGTGCTCGGCACGCGGTGCGGGGAAGGGGTCAGGGCAAGGATCATGGGTGCCGGGGCGCAGAGGTGCCCAGGCCCGGCTTCGCCCGTCCAACCCACGAGCGGAGCACGGTGCAATGATCAGGCGCGACCCGGAAGCGGAGCGACAGGAGCTTGAGCAGCTACGGGCAGGGGTGAGTTGCGCGGTGCTGCTGGAAAAGGCAGGCTGGAAGCTGGACCAGCGGGAAAGCAGCCGGGCCAACATGAAGTATCGCCGCGGCGAGGGCGAGATCGTCATCGTCAACCACGACGGCCGCGGCTGGTGGGACCCGGGCAGCCAAGCCAAGGGCGACGTGTTCAAGCTGGCCCAGCACCTCGACCGGCAGCTCAACTTCGGCCAGGTGCGCCGGCAGCTGCGGGAGCTGGTCGGCCTGGCGCCGTCCTACCCGGCGGCCGAACGGGCGCCGAAGGACAAGGCGCCGGCGCTGCCGCCCGGGCAGCGCTGGGCCGCGCACAAGCCCGTCGCGCCAGGCTCGCCCACCTGGGACCACGGCAACGATGAGCGCCAAACCCTCATACATTCCCTTGTTGGTGACTGACATCGTTGGGTTCTTGGTCCCGATCCGCCCGGCTCAGGCAAGAGCACAAGGATAACGAACGGTAATCTGGCGGTCACTGAATGGGGCGCCGCTGGTCCTCTGGGCCGCAAGGAAACCCGTTCAGGCAATCAACGCGCGGCTGCTCCCCATCCGCCATCTTTCCTGGCAGGCGCTGTATGAGGATTCGATCTGGATCGTCGCCATGGTCCAGGTCACGCCGTCGATGGGGCAAGGGCTGTCGTTGGGCCGCAGGACACATCCGGCGGAATGGCTGCCGTCAAGTTCTGGTCCCCCGCGGGAGCACTGCTAGGCGGACCGGCGTTCCCTGACATCCATGCCGAGTTCGCGCCGGCGGTGGCGAACTCGCCGTGCTCGGTCACGTAGCCCCAGATTTCCGGCTGCTCGCGCAACATGCGGTCCAGCATGGCGTCCACGCTGCAGAACGCCGGCTGGCGCGGGCCGTA
>CAXSHI010000426.1:0-2661 GCA_964236755.1 uncultured Acetobacteraceae bacterium | reverse complement strand
TCAACACCCTCTTCCACCTCTGCCGTCGCCAAGTGCCGGCCACCCAGTCTCGGGCTGACCGCACCCAAGCCTTCCGGGTTTGGGCCGAGGTCACCGGCGTCACCGCTTCGGCGTGACCACGGGCACGCCGTCCCAATCACGCGCTATCGCGGCCTCAGTCCAACACGTTGACGGTGCCCGATGCCGACACCTTCGCCCGCGCCGTGCGCAGTCATTGGGGCGTCGAGAACCAGCTGCACTGGATGCTCGACGTGGTGTTCCACGACGACCTCGCCCGCCTGCGCACCGGGCATGGCCCGGCCAACATGGCCGTGGTCAAGCACATGGCGCTCACCCTGCTGCACCAGGCCAAGCCGACCACCAGCCTCAAGAACCGCAGAAAGCGAGCCGGATAGAACAGGGACTACCTCGCCCAGGTCATCCAACAAGCAACATGAGCACTCACTCGATTGCCCTGACCCTCAAGCGCCGCCAGGGTCTTGACGCTGAAGGCGGTTGCAGAGACCGCGAACGCAATCTCCTTTCAACGCGGGGAAGTGAACCAGGCCCGCTCCTTCTTTGCCATGTGCATATATCTTTACCGGGACGCCCCCACACCATCACCGTCATTGTTCCGGCGTAGGGGCTTGCTGGCTACTTCGTTTCGATCAGGAAGGTCGGCGTCGGCAGCGGGCCGATTAGAGCCTGCTTGACTGGCTGCGCCGCCGCGAGTGGCGAGCCAGCAAGAACGCCTTTTACGGCCGGCATCTGCCGCGTCACTTGCGCGGAGTACTGGCCTTGCGTCGTGCCGACCATGCGGGTCGTTGCGGTGAAGCCAGTGATTTGCGCCCCTGCCGCCACTGGCTTCGTCACCGTCCAGGTCAGGTTCGGCGTGTTTGGTATGTCAATGGGCGCGACCATGGGATAGCCGTTCAGCATCGGCGTCCGGCCGAACTCCTCCGACGAGAACACCCAGCCGTCCGGCGACTTGGCCGAGTTCTCTACGAAACCATAGAAATTATAGATGGTCACGAAGTCGCCTGCCGTCACAGGCTGGCCCGGCGACAGGGTCTCGTTGGCCTCGGTCCTGATGGTGAATTGGAAGGTAGAGGTTCCATCGGGGTTCTTGTTCACCTGCGTCACCGTGGCTTCCAGCGCCAGCGCCGGGGCAAGCGGGATTACAAGGCTGGCCGCCACCAGGGCGGCAACGATAGACTTCGACATAGGGGGTTTCCAGATGTGCAGAGGCACACCCAGGTTCTGCTCCGGAACTGCATAAAGGGGCTATACGAGTCTTTGGTGGAAACCAACTGGCCGTCATACCGCGGAACCCAACGGCGCCTGACGTCGATGGGCTGTTCGGCCGTGCTGTATGGATCGGCGGAGTGGACGCAATCAAGCCTGCCCGAAGTGCCGATTCAAGGTGGACGTAGTGCGGGCGTCACCTTCGCAGATCGTGGCCCAGGTGTGTGGCAAAACCAGGGCCGGAGACAGCAAGGTGGAGTAGTTTGCGGATGATGAACGGTAGTGTCGCGTAGGTGGTGGAATTGGGTGGTGGCGTAGTCTCCGGTTCGTAGCAATGAGCCATGACCGGCGTTGACGCGCTGGTGGAGACCACACGGTGGGACAGGATAGCACGAATACCAATGCAAACGGCATAGAGCTGTTTGCAGGGGAAGCCTGGTTTGACCCGATCGAGGCGGGCATCCGGGAGCGGGTCCGTGAGTTTATTGAGGAGCTGCTGGAGCAGCCGTGTTGCACGGAGCAGACGTGTGGGCGTAGTTGCCCCAGCCCCGGCTGTTGTTCAAGCGATGCGGATGAAGATCAGGCGTCCCAGTTCCAGCATGCGGTTGAGCGTATGGACGGCGACGTCCACCTCGGTCGCCCGACGCCGATTCGTGCGCGAGCGCAGCCCGTCGCCGATGACCAGCTTGAACCTGCCGATGGCCGCTTCGGCCCGGGCCCGCTTCGTGTAGCCGGACGCTTTCTGCCAAGCGGTTCGCCCGTGTTCGGCGATGCTGTCTGGCCGGTGTCGGCGTCCAAGCCGATGCGCAGCTTGCGCGGGGACCGGCGCATCTTGGTGCCGTGCTTCTCCAGCAGCCACTCGCCCGCGCCGCAGAGCTTCAGGCCCGTGCTGTCCACCCGCAGGTGCAGGGGCTCACCGTCCCTGCGCGGTCGTGGCCGCGGCACCTCCAGCGTTTCCGCCCGGCGGCACAGGGTCGAGTGGTCCGGCACGGCCAGATCGAGCCCGAGCAGGCCGATGACGGAGCCGATCAGGCCCTCCGTTTGGCGCAGCGCCAGGCGGAACACGGCCCCGAGCGTGAGTGCGGTCAGTATCGCCAGGGACAAATACCAGGGTTGGCCGCCCGGGGTCGTACGCTGCTCCGCCCGCCAGCCCTCGATGGCTTCGTCCGTGAACCAGACCGTCAAGCTACCGCGTTGGCGCAAGCTGGTGTCGTACTCGCGCCAGTTCGTGATCTTGTGCTTCTGCTTGGGAATGTGTCGGCGGCGGTGCTGGTTCAGCTTGAACGGCAAGGTGGGCTTCCAAGGTCAGGTCAGGGGGGAGCTTCCTATGCTGAGCCAGTTCTAGGCGCCACCGGGCGGGTCTATGCAACAAGGTCTGCTGTGCAGGCAGGCTCCGGGCGCGCAGCTTCGGGCCGATCAGGTGTTTGTAGCGCGCCA
>CAXSHI010000425.1:0-2670 GCA_964236755.1 uncultured Acetobacteraceae bacterium | reverse complement strand
TCGACTGCGGGAGGGCAATACATCCGACATCACCGCTGCCTCCTTTCGACCGCCTGCTCACGCGTCAGGCTCCGGACTACACAAGGCGCCGTCACAACCGATGTGCAGGGCCTATTAGAGATATCTAAGCAATGCATGTGCCAGCTTTAGGGCGCTCAGGGTGCCGGGCAGGGGCGAGACTCGGTTCTGATTATTTCCTGTGGCTCTTTTGGGTTTCGAGGTGGTGGGGTCGGAACCGTGGCGCGGGGCTGAGAACGGCTGGCGCGAAAACGGGATCGAGAGTAGCTGACCGGATCGCGCGAGGAGCTTGCGTCATGGCTGTATCCGACCTGGTCAACCTTTCGGGTCTGATGGATGATGCCAAGTGCTTCGCCTTTGTGCGCCAGCGCCGCTGGCCGGAAGGCATCCGGTGCCCTGCCTGCAACAAGGCCCGTTCCCGACAGTGATGCTGGTGGCGAATTCGGTGGTTCGCTGTCAGGCTACTTGGAGTGCGGCGAAGCGTGAGACGCGTGTCTTGGCGACAGGGGGTGCCGGCGAACCACTCCGCGACCCGGACCAAGTTGATGGCCGCCGCCGTGATGACATGCTGGAGATGCGTCTTGGCAAGGCCAATGTAGCGGCACCGGCGCAAGCCGCAGCGGTTGATGGCCTGTGCATGTGTGCCCTCGATCCCGGCGCGGGCGGCGTAGCTCGCCCGGAACGCCGTGGTCTTCTGCTGCTTACGCGCGCCCTGCAGCGCCTCGAAGTGCTCGCGCGCCTGCAGCCCGATGATACGCGGCTCGCGCTTGCCGCGGGTGCAACGCGGACGCAGCGGGCATGGAAAGCAGTCCCGGGTCGCAAAGCGCGCCTCAAAGACCATGCCGCTCTCCGTGTGGGTGCTCGGCAGCCAGGAGATGCTCTGCTTGCCCGCCGGGCAGGTCACCACCTTGCGCTCCCAGTTCACCGCGAAGGCCGACTTGGTCAGCCCATCGTCCAGGCGCGCCTGCCAGCTCGGGTCGTCGGCGACCGGGCCAATGATGGTCACGCCGTAGTGCTGCTTGCTGTCCACCAGCACGTGCGAGTCCGTGTAGCCCTTGTCCACCAGGTGCTCGCCAGGCAGCAGATCGCGCTTCTCCAGCGATTGATGCACGACTGCGAGCATGTTGTCGTCCGGTACCGTGGCCAGGGTGGTTTCGACGTTGGTGATCACGTGCGGACCTTCGCAGGCGGGATCACAGGTTTCGGTCACCTGCGCCTTGTAGCCGACCCAGGTCACGTCACGCTTTTTGCTGTAGCGGGCCTCCGGGTCATAGGGGGAGCAGACCTGCTTGGCAGAGGGCGGCAGTTCGGCAGCGCTGCCCAGGCGCATGCTCCCGTCCTCCGTCACATACTGCGCGGCCCAAACCTGACGCAGCACCCATACCGCCGGCAGCTGCGCCAACTCCGGCTGCTGCGTGGCAGCATCGATCGCGCTGAGCAGGTGCTGTCCATCGGCGCCGATCGTGGCGGCCAAGGCCTCGCGCGCCGCCTCGGTCTTGGGCAGGCGGTAGTTCTCCACCGGCCGGCCATGCCGCTCATACCAGGCGGGCGGCGCCACCCCTTGCAGCCAGTCCGGTGCAACCGTGGCCAACTCGTTCAGCGTGGCCCGCAGCGTCTCGCCGACGCGCTCCAGCCGGTTCAACGTGCGCACGGCCGCGAGCACGTGGGTGCTGTCCGTGCGCCGGCGCCCACGCGCCTTGACCAGGCCCTCGGACTTCAGGCGGTCCAGCAACACGTCGAGCAACAGCAACTCGGCGCTGCCCGTGACCAGGCGGGTGCGGAACTCGCTCAGCACCGTGTGGTCGAAACCCGGGTCAGTCAGCGTGAGGCCGAGCGCATACTTCCAGTCGATCCGCCCCCGCACGGCGTCGGCCGCCTCGCGGTCGGACAGGTCCTCCATGAACTGCAGCACCACCGCCAGCGCAAGCCGGCCCGGCGCCTCGGCAGGTTGGCCGCGGCGAGGGAACAGCGCCGTGAACTGGCGATCCTGATACACGGGGCCAAGCGCGTTGGCGATACTCAGGCAGAGCGTCCCCTTGGGGAAAGCGGCACGGGCGACACGGCGGGTTTCTTCAGGCACCGTGGGTGGGTCTTGCGGGCGCAGCGACATGAGCGTCAGCCTTCGAAAGGGCGGGGCCGCATCATCACTCCTGCATCACGTCCTGCACCGTCACAACGGCGGGAGCGGGCACCCACCGAATTCGCTACCAGCATCAATGTTGGGAATGGGCCAAGTGGTCGCGTAAGAACGGGAACAGGCAAGGCTTTATGAGCAGCAAGAAAGCGCATACTAGCAGCAGTATGCTATGTGTCACTTAGCGGTCAGAGTGGCATAACGTCGAATAGTGCGCACTAGAATTAGTGCTCATTGTTAATTTTTACGCTTCCTAAAGGAACAATAATGCGTGCTCTGCACTATTTGGCTTTTCGTCTTAAAGCGGTGCAAGCTATACGCGATGGGCATGGGGTGACGGCGATAGAATACGCCTTGATAGCTGCTCTGATCGGTGTCGTCATTATTGCTGGCTTCGCCACCCTCGGCACGAAGATCAACACTAGATTTAGCAATATTGCTACCTCGGTGAGTTCTACTGGGAGTGCCCCGCGTGCTCGTAACCGACAAGCTCAGGAGCTACGCCGCGGCGAAGCGCG
>CAXSHI010000424.1:0-2671 GCA_964236755.1 uncultured Acetobacteraceae bacterium | reverse complement strand
GCATGCCGGCCCGGTTCGATCTTCTGCGAGATGGCTGCCAAGTGCAGCGCCATCGGCTCGATGTTGCACCAGGGCAGCACGAGGCCGGCAGCTTTGCCCTCCTTGGGGCAGATGGCGCCAAAGATGTAGGTCGACGCCGTGCGCTGGTCCTGCGGCGCCGAGGGCCGGGTGCCGCGACGGGCCCAGCGCCGGGTGATCTTGTTCTTCTGGCCGATGCGGGCCTCGTCGCCGAACCAGACTTCCAGATCGGCGGGATCAATGCCCTTCGCGCGTGCGATCGCCGTCAAGCAGCCGGCGAAACCGTTTTAAAAAGCTCGATGGCTCCCTCCGCCTGGGTGTGGTGACGTGGGCGGGCCGAGAGCTTGCGGTAGTTCATGGCGCGCAACTCGCGGCCCAGCGTCTGTTTGGCAACGCTGACCTGGTGCTCGTCCCACAGCCACTGGCAGAGATCGATTACCCGCCAGCGCACCACGCCGTGGATGGCCGGTGTCGGCCCGCTCTCGATCATGGCCGCCACTGCCGCCCGGTGCACATCGTTGAGCCTTGAAGGCCGGCCTGGCGCTTTGTGGTCCACAAGCCCCTTGGGGCCGTGTGCGTTGAACCTCATCACCTAGTCACGCACGATCTGCAGCGTCACTCCGCCGATCCTGGCAGCCTCGCCGCGCGTGCCACCATCGTAGATCGCGGCCAGGGCCAACAAGCGCCGCACTTGCGGGCCGTCCTTCGCGGCTTTGGCTGCCGCCCGCACCTGTGAGGCATTGAAGTCAGTCCGAAGCAGAATGGGCATCGCGAAACTCAACCGTTCGCCACGTTGAATCAGATCGCCGCCACTTTGAAAACCCCAGGAGTCAGGCTTTCAGGAACTTGGTATCAGGCGTTGGTTCCTCTCCTTGGCCATACTGACCAGTTAACTCTGAGGCTGACTCCTCAATCTTTCAGCCCGCACAGTCACCGGCACCTTACGTCTATGCCGGCGTCGCCGCTTCGGCCCAGAGCCGAAAACCCGGCCCAGGGCCCACCTTTTTAGCAGCCTTCCGAGTCATTGTATCACATGGCAGGGCCGCTCCGACCATCCGGCAACAGCCACTCGCGCAGCTTGGACCATCGCCGTCTTGCGCCGCCCCGGACCGCCATGGCGAGCGCCTTGCGGCTGCCCACGACCACCACCAGCCGCTTGCCGCGGGTGACGCCGGTGTAGAGCAGGTTGCGCGCCAGCATGGCGTAGTGCTGGGTCGCGAGCGGGATCACCACGGCGGGATACTCGGACCCCTGCGCCTTGTGGATCGTCGCCGCATAGGCCAGCACCAGCTCATCCAGCTCGCCGAAGCCGTACTCCACCGCGCGCCCGTCGAAGCTCGCGGTGAGCACTCCCTCCTCCATGTCGAGGCCCGTGACAAAGCCGAGGTCGCCGTTGAACACGTCGCGCTCGTAGTTGTTGGCCACCTGCATCACCTTGTCGCCGGGGCCGAAGCTCCAGCCGAACCGCTCGACGCGCTCGGCCCCGGGCGGGTTCAGCGCGCGCTGCAGCTCGACGTTGAGCGCCCGCGCGCCGAGGCTGCCCCGGTTCATCGGGCACAGCACCTGCACGTCGCGCACCGGATGAAGCCCGAAGCGCGCGGGCACGCGGTCGCGCACAACGGCCAGCAGCTTGCGCAGGACGTCCTCCGGCTCCTCGGCCGGCACGAAGAAGAAGTCGGAGCCGTCCGGCGCGGCAAGCTCCGGCATCTGCCCCTGATTGATGCGGTGCGCGTTGGTGACGATGCGGCTCTGCGCCGCCTGGCGGAACACCTCGGTGAGCCGGATCACCGGCACGGCGCCCGAGGCGATCACGTCCGCCAGCACCTGGCCCGGCCCTACGCTCGGCAGCTGGTCCACGTCGCCCACCAGCAGCAGCGCCGCCCCGTCCGGCAGCGCCTGGAGCAAGGATCGCATCAGCGGCACGTCCACCATGCTGCACTCGTCCACCACCAGGAGGCCGCAGCCGAGCGGATGCGCCTCGCCGCGCTTGAACCCGCCCGTTTTCGGGTCGGCCTCCAGCAGCCGGTGGACCGTGCGCGCTTCCAGCCCGGTGCTCTCGGCCAGGCGCTTGGCCGCCCGGCCCGTGGGCGCGCACAGCGCGACCTCGACGCCCTTGGCGGCGAGCACCTTCAGAATCGAGTTCACCAGCGTGGTCTTGCCGACGCCCGGGCCGCCGGTGATCACCAGCGCCTTGGCCGCCAACGCGCGCCGCAACGCTGCCGCCTGGCTCGGCGCCAGCGCCAGCCCCGTGCGGCCCTCCACCCAGGGGATCGCGCGGGCAGCGTCGATCGCCGGCCAGGGCGGCAAGCCGTCTGCCAGCGCGCGCAGCCGCCCGGCGATGGCCTGCTCCGAGCGGTAGAGACCTGCCAGGAACACGCAAGGCTCGCCGTCCACCGTGTCGGCCACGAGGTCGCCGTCCCGCAGCTCAAGCGCCAGCGCCGCCTCGACCAGCCCCGGCTCCACCTCGATCAGCTCGGCGGTCGCCCGCGTCAGCGCGGCCACCGGCAGACCGCAGTGCCCCTGTCCCGTCGCCTCGGCCAGGCCGAACGACAGTCCGGCCCGCACCCGGATCGTCGCCGTCTTCTCGACGCCGAGCCGGGCCGCCACCTGGTCCGCGGTGCGGAAGCCGATGCCGCGGATGTCGCGGGCGAGC
>CAXSHI010000423.1:0-2680 GCA_964236755.1 uncultured Acetobacteraceae bacterium | reverse complement strand
CCGACCGACGCCCGCTGCCCGCCGCCCATCAGCCGCACCGTCGTGAAGTCGCCCATCACCAGCGTGATGATGAACACCGAGCCGATGGCAATGCCGGGCTTGGACAGCGGCAGGATCACCTCGCGCAGCACCGCCCAGGGGCCGGCGCCGGCGTCCACCGCGGCCTCGATCAGCCGCCGGTCGATCCGCACCATGGTGTTGAACACCGGCACCACCATGAACAGCGCATACAGGTGGACAAAGGCCAGCACGACGGCGAAGTCGGAGAACAGCAGCACGTCGAGCGGGCGGTCGATCAGCCCGGCGCCCATCAGCGCGCCGTTGAACAGCCCTTCCCGCCCCAGGAACGGCACCCAGGAGATCATGCGGATGACGTTGGAGGTGAGGAACGGCACGGTGCAGACCAGGAACAGCACCGCCTGCAGAGCGGCGCTTTGCACGCAGAAGGCCAGGAACAGGGCGATGGGCACCCCGATCCCGACCGTCAGCACCCAGACCAGTGCCGTGTACTTCAGCGTGTTGAGGTAGGTCAGCCACGTCACCCGCGACAGCAGCACGTCCGTGTAGTTGGTCAGCACGACATCGGGGATCAGCCGCACGCTGTCGTAGTCGAAGACGCTGACCACCAGGATCGCCGCCATCGGCACCAGCAGGAACGCGCCCAGCACCAGCCCGAGCGGCGCCGCCAGAAGGTAGGGCGCCGCCCTCACGCGACCACGAACTCGTTCCATTTCTGCACGAGAAAGCGGTCCTCGGTCATCACCGAGTTCCAGCAGGCGACCTGCCCCATGCGCTCGGCGAACGCCCCGCCGTCGCGCACCGCGCCGGCCTTTTCCAGCACCTTGCCGTCGGGCGACTTGATGTCGGACTGGGCGGGCTTGCCCTCCATCCAGAAGCCCCACTCGTCGGCGCTCATGTTCTCCTTCGCCGTTTCCAGCACCGCGCTGTAGTAGCCCTGGCGGTTCAGGTAGGCGCCGGCCCAGCCGGACAGGTACCAGTTGATGTAGTCGTAGGCGGCGTCCAGCTCGATCCCGGTCAGGTTCTTGGACAGGCCGAGGCCGCCGCCCCAGGCGCGGTAGCCCTCCTCCAGCGGCTGGTAGGTGCAGGCGATGCCGCGGGAGCGCACCGCGGTGACGGCGGGCGACCACATGGACTGGATCACCACCTCGCCCGACGCCATCAGGTTCACGCTCTCGTCGAAGCTTTTCCAGAACGCGCGGAACTGCCCGGCGCGCTTGGCCTCGATCAGGAAAGCCATCGTCTTCTCGATCTCGTCCCGCGTCATGTTGCCCTTGTCGCCGTATTTCAGCCGGCCCAGGCTCTCCATCACCATGGCGGCGTCCATGATGCCGATGGACGGGATGTTGAGGATGGAGGCGCGCCCCTTGAAGGCGGGGTCCACAAGGTCGCGCCAGTTGCGGATCGGCCGGTCCACCAGGTCCGGGCGGATGCCGAGCGTGTCGGCGTTGTAGATGGTGGGGATCAGCGTCATCCAGCCGGTGGGCTGGGCCGCGAACTTGGTGGAGGTCGGCCCCTCGACAAAGCCCACGGTGTGCGGCGCGGTGCCCTGGGCGATCCGGCTCTCGGGCGACAGCCGGCCCGTCGTGAAGATCGGCACGATCTTGTCGTAGTTCTTGATCCGCTTCACGTCCATCGGCTGCAGGACGCCGGCGGGGAAGATCTTCTTGCAGATCCAGTACTCGATGTCGGCGATGTCGTAGGACCGCGGCTGCGTCACCGCCTTCTGCGACACGGCATCGCTGTCGAGCGCGGTCATCGCCAGCGTGAAGCCCAGATCCTGCTTCACCTTGTCCGCCAGCGCGTTCAGGTTCGACACCCCGGTGCCGAACTGCCGCAGCGTGATGTTGCGGATGTTCTGCGCCCAGATGGTCGGGAAGCCGGTGACGGCGCCCGACCCGGCGGCGGCCCCGGCCAAGCCCAGCCCGGCCTTCAATGCGGTGCGGCGTCCAATGGTCTTTGCGTGTGCCACGATGGAACTCCTGAAGTTACGATGGGGGGGGATCAGGCGCTCAAGGGATGGGCGTCGGCGGCCGACCAGCCGATCCAGGCTGGCTGCCCGACGCCCACGGGGTCGGCGAAGAACACGGCGTCGGGCAGGATCGCCACCGCGTCCTCCCCGTCCGAGGTGGTGAGCGCCACGCGGACCGACGCGCCCTGGTACTCCACCAGCGACACCGTGCCCCGCACGCCCGGCCCGTTCGTGCCCAGGCTGTCTGCATTTGGCGCGGCGGCCAGCCGGCAGCGGTCGGCGCGCACCGCCACCTGCGCACCGGGGCCGCCCAGCACGTTGTGGCCGCCGATGAAGCGGGCGACAAAGGCGGCGGCCGGGCGGTCGAACACCTCCCGCGGGGCCGCCGCCTGCTGGATGCGCCCGCCGTCCATCACCACCACCAGGTCGGCCAGCGCCATGGCCTCCTCCTGGCTGTGGGTGACGTGGACGAAGGTGAGGCCGAGGTCGCGCTGCAGCCGCTTGAGTTCTGCGCGCATGCGCCCGCGCAGGAACGGGTCGAGCGCCGACAGCGGCTCGTCCAGCAGCAGCACCCGCGGTTCGGTCAAGAGCGCACGGGCCAGCGCCACCCGCTGCTGCTGCCCGCCCGAGAGCTGGGCGGGCATCCGGTCGGCGTATGCCTGCATTTGCACCATCTCCAGCCCGCGCCGC
>CAXSHI010000422.1:0-2682 GCA_964236755.1 uncultured Acetobacteraceae bacterium | reverse complement strand
ATCCGCTTGGATCGTTGGAATGGCAGCGGAGGGAGAGCCCAGCCTTGCCTGCTGCGTCACTCCCTGCGATCCGCGCGAGAAAGCGTTTGGCAGCGCACATCGCGGCCGTTACCATGGCCTCACCGTGTTGCGCTTCCCGCCCGCTTGCGCGGCGGCTCACGTCCGTGAAGGACGTTCGGCTCCAGGCCGGCGCGACCGTGTTCCACAGGACGGGCGGGGCTCGCGCCCACGGCCCAGGACAGAACGGCGGCGACGGCCAGGGCAGCGGCCCCGTCGCGTCCGGGCGCCGCTCGCCGAACCAGGAAGGCTCCGCCAGCACCCATGAACATGAAGCGCATGCGCGGCCGCAACCACCGCGGCCCCAGCCCCGGACCCGGCAGCAGCGGCGGCACCCCGATCCGCCATCACACGGGCACCATTCCGCTCAACCGCAACCACGTGTTCGACAGCAGCGGCCCCGACCTGCGGGTGCGCGGCACGGCGCAGCAGTTGTTCGAGAAGTACCTCCAGCTCGGCCGCGACGCCAACAGCTCCAGCGACCGAGTCATGGCGGAGAGCTACTTCCAGCACGCGGAGCACTACTTCCGCATCATCAACGCCATGAACCAGGCGGCGCAAGGCCCGGTCGCCCCCGCCGCCCCCGCCCAGCAGCCATCGTCCGCCTACAACGGCCCGCACCAGAACCGGCGCCAGTACGTCGAGCAGCCGGAGGCCGACGAGGGCGAGCAGCCGGGCGAGATCCCGGGCGGCCCGGACGCCTGAGCGTACGGCCGGTCAGGAAGGAAGCAAGGCTGGGCTCTCCCTCCACTGCCATTCCAACGATCCAAGCGGATCGTCGGAACCTTCGGCAGCTACGCCCAGACCCGCCAGGGGGGAGGCCCCCCTGGACCGGCTTCACTTAAGTATTGGATTCCAAAGGCGAGCCTTTGGCGGAGTTTGAGGCAGAGCCTCAACCTTGCCTGCTTCCCGCCTTGCCTCGCCTGCGGCGATCCAGACACCATGCCCCATGGCTCTTGTCGCGTTTTCCTGGCGAGGAGGCATCGTGAGGCGGACCACAAAGATCACCCTTGTGATCATGGGAGGCGGCCTGGCCACTCTGGGCACTGTGGCAGCCGTCCATCGGCAGGGAAGGGACCCGGCCTGCGAGTCGGCCTCGGCTGCCGGCGGACCTGACGCCGGCGCGACCTGCGGGAGCCACGGCAGTAGTTACCAAGGAGGAAGCAGCGGTACTGGCCACAGCGGGCGCACCTCCGCCTCAGAAGCGGGCTCAGAAGCGGGTGTCTCCACTCGGGGCGGCTTCGGTGCGGCAGGAGCCCACGCCGGCGGCGAAGGCGGCGGGCATGGCGGAGGCGGGGGAGAGTGATCCGCCGCACCCTTGCGCCCCGCCCGGACCAGAGGGAGCGCGCCAGGAGCCTCGGCTTTGCATTCGCCGAGATCGCAGGAGAGGCATACTGGGACGAGGCCGCCGCCTACGAGTTCACCGCCGCGGAGATCGACGCGCTTGAGGCGGCCACGACGGAGATCGAGCGGATCTGCCGCCTGGCCTGCGCGCGGGCCGTGGCCGACCGGCGTCATCGGCTGCTCGGGATACCCGAGGCGGTCTGGCCGCTCGTGGTGCGAAGCTGGGAGGCGCGCGAGCCCAGCCTCTACGGCCGCCTCGACCTTCGCTGGGACGGGAGCGGCGCACCGAAGCTGCTCGAATACAACGCGGACACGCCGACGGCGCTCTACGAAGCGTCGGTCGTGCAATGGGAGTGGCTAGCCTGCGTCATGCCGGGAGCAGACCAGTTCAACTCGTTGCACGAGGCGCTGATCGCCGCCTGGCGCGACATGGGCGTGCCACGCCGGGTCCATTTCACGAGCATGCGCCACTCGGTCGAGGACAGGGCGACCGTGGACTACCTGCGCGACACCGCGGTCCAGGCGGGGCTGGACGCGCCCTGGCTCGCGATCGAGGATGTCGGCTGGAACGGCCACGCTTTCACCGACCTGGCCGAAGGTCCGATCGACGCGATCTTCAAGCTCTACCCCTGGGAATGGCTGCTGCGCGACGCCTTCGGCAACCACCTGCCTGCCGCGGCGACACGGTGGATCGAGCCTGCCTGGCGGCTGCTTCTGTCGAGCAAGGGACTGCTCGCGATGCTGTGGGAGCTGTTTCCCGGTCATCCGAACCTGCTGCCCGCCCACCGCGAACCAGGACTCGGCGGGGGGGGGGCGGAAATCCGCAAGCCCCTGTTCGGACGGGAAGGAGCCAACGTGACGGCGCCGGGCGTCACGACCACAGGCCCATATGGAGACGGTGACTTCGTCCACCAGCGTTACGAGGAGCTTCCCTGCTTCGACGGCCGATACCCGGTGATCGGAAGCTGGCTGGTGGCAGGACGTTCCGTTGGGATCGGCATCCGCGAGGATGCGACGCCCATAACCCAGGACACGAGCCGTTTCGTGCCGCACTACTTCGACCCTGGGGCGCGTGCAAGCCGCTGACCGGTGCCAACGGCCTCATGCGTCAACCTGTCAGGAAGCAAGCCTGGGCTCTCCCTCCGCTGCCATTCCAACGATCCAGGTGGATCGTCGGAACCTTTGGCAGCTACGCCCAGACCCCCCAGGGGGGGGAGGCCCCCCTAGACCGGCTTTACTGAGACAAGTGGATTCCAAAGGCCTGCCTTTGGCGGAGTTTGA
>CAXSHI010000421.1:0-2687 GCA_964236755.1 uncultured Acetobacteraceae bacterium | reverse complement strand
GGCAAGCCCCAGCAAACCAAGGATCACCAGACCTAGCTGCAGGACCAGCGCCGACAGACCATGGACGAGAGCTCCCATGCTGAAGCGATTGATGTTGTAGAGCAGGATGTGTCGGAGAAAGCCGCCGTGTGTCAGGCCCATGAGCACACTCAGCCCCAGGCAGCCAAGCGCCAGCCCGAGCGCCAGCGCCCTGAAGGCAACGTGGCGTTCGGAGACAAGCAGCACGGCCATGCAGGAGACCGGGGCCGCGAGGCTCGTCTGCTTCGTGAAGACGGCCAGCACGAAGCAGACCATGCCGGCGTAGACCAGCCGAGGCGCGCGAGCGCCGTGCATCACGCACAGCGTCCCGCCGAGGCTGAGAGCAATGGCGAGCATGTCGACCCGCATGAACGGCGACCACACCACCACGGGCCACCAGCAGAAGAGGGTCAGACCGCCGATCGCCGCCCCGACGCCACGGCCGCCCATCCTGCGGGGCATCAACGCCAGGACCAGGGCCGCGACAAGCACGCCCGCCGCCAGCGTGGAAAGCAGCGAGATCGCCCGCCCCGCCGGGAGGAACCCGATGCCCAGCGCCGTCGCGACCCCGCGCACCGCCATATGGAAGATCGGGGGGTAATGGAACACGATGGCCGGGAACCGGTCGATGTCGCCGTACATGCATGGACCCGGGATCATCGCAGCCTGTTGCCATACGATGCCCTCGCCGTAGTCGAGCTCATAGGGGAAGGCGACGGCGCGCAGGGCACCGGCCCAGAAGCCGCCGGCGTGCAGCGCTGCCAGGAACATCGCCACCCCGACTGCCAGCAGGACGAGGGAGCGGGGCAGAGCGGGTCGCACGACCTGTGCAGGGGGGAACGGGTGCACCATGGAGGGGAGCTCCGGTCTGTGGACGCTAGGCGGGCCGGGCATGGATCATCATCTGAGCGCCGAAGGGCTTGAAGGGCGACCGGAGATAGGCGCCCACAAGCAGGGACGAGACAGGCAGGCGGGACTTGACCGTAAGCGGCAGGAAGCGGGGCGCCGCCTCAAGGATCTCGTAGCCGTTGGCCTGCAGCAGATCGGCCAGGCTGACGTGTAAATAGGCTGTCACATGGGTGTAGTCGTCGAAGTAGTGGCGGAAGGCGTAGCGGTAGTTCGGCTGCAGCAGGGTGAGGGAGCCGCGGCGGGAGAGCTTGGTGCGGAGCTGGTCGAGCACGCTGACCAGGCCGGACTGCGGCAGGTGCTCGAACAGGTTGCTGGCCAGCACGTAATCCACGCCGCCGTCCGGCAGGAAGCCGAGGTCCGTCGCCGGGCCGACGTGAGCGTCGATGCCGTCCTTGAGATGCCGGGGAAACTTCTCCCAGGTGTCGACCGCGATACGACATCGCGCGGCCACCGAGTTGATGAAGCTGCCGTAGCCGCATCCCAGGTCCAGCACGGTGTAGTCCGGACGGATCTTGCGGCTGAAATGGTGCTGCCAGAGGGCCTGCCACAACACCTCGCGCCGCGCGTCCGCCGGCAGCCGCGAGCGGTGATAGCCGGTCATCATCCCGCGTCCCTCGCAACCCGCCATCCAAACACAACTCCCAGAATCATCCTGCAGCCGACCCGAAGAGCACGCAGATTGTTGAGGTTGCCACCTTTGCTGACCCCAACCCGTGCGTGAAACGTCACCGGGCACTCCACCACGGCGAGTCCCTGACGCAAGGCCAGGTCAAGAAAATGGGCATTGAACTCCAGGTTGATCTCCGGGTTCAGCCGCGGCAGCAGCGCGAGCAGGGCGTCACGCCGGCACAGCTTGTATGTGGTGCCGACGTCGGTGATCGTGACCTTGCCGAGATGCTTGGCCTCCAGCAGTTTCCCGACCGCCAGGTTGCCGAAATACATGAAGGTGCTGAGCTGGGTTTCGTACTGGCGTAGACGCTCGACAGTGCGCGTGCCATTGACGATGTCGGCGTGGGGCGCATAGGCGAGGAACTTGTCCAGGTCGTCGGCGCGGAAAGTCCGGTCGCCCTCGCACAACACGATCAACTCGGCGCCGCTCTGTCGGACGGCCTCGGAGAGGCAGCGGTGGACGCATTGCCCGTATCCCTGCCGTCGCTCCACCACCGTATGGGCGCCGGCGGCGGTCGCATGCTCGACCGTGCGGTCCGTGCTGGCGTTGCTGACGACGATCACGCGGTCGACCAAGGGATGCGCCAGGAAGTCGGCCACAGAGAGACCGATGCTCGCCTCGTCGTTGTAGGCGGTGAGGGCCACCGTGACCTTGGCGGCGGTGGGCGCCTCGTAACGCACGCCGGACCTGGATCTCTTGAGCGGGAACAGCACGAACAGATCGATGCCGCCCAGCAGGAGTCCGGCAGTGGTTGGAATGCCGCTGTACCAGACGACCGCCTCGTTGAACGGCCGCAGGGCATGATCGAGGCCGAAGGCGCGCGGGACCACCAGCGTGATCCCCAGCAGGTACATGCCAAACCCGAGGCCGACACCAAGCACCCCGTAGAGGAGGAAGGGCAGCCCGACCAGAGTTTCCGCCGGTGTACGCAGGCAATGCGGCAGCGCGTGCAAATTTGTCGAAGACGTTGCCTGGGACACTTACTCGCCCTGCCATTCTCGGCATTTTACCGATGAAGGCAGGATATCCTTGGAGAATTAACGCCCAATGAACGACACGTCCGGGAGTCCGAGAGAAGATAGGACCAGGG
>CAXSHI010000420.1:0-2693 GCA_964236755.1 uncultured Acetobacteraceae bacterium | reverse complement strand
GCACCAGGTCCAGTTCTGTCTGAGTGAGAGTATAGTGCTGAATCAGTGTCTCTTCGTCCGTCGGCACTCCAGGAAGAGCGACCCACCGATCGGCTTTGAGCAACGGCCGCTGCGCCATGGTTGTCCTTGGGAAAATGTTGCGTCTATCGCCGTCATCGGCACCGAGGCTTGGCTATACGGTCGGTGTCCATTCGACCACGGGCCTGGACCCGTTGTTAGTTTCAGAAGACGCGTTCAGTGGCCATTCCTAAAGATCAACGCCTGTCCAGAATCGACCGGTTGCGGACAGACCCAGCGCTCTGTCCGAAAACGAGCTTTACAGCGTTTTGGACGCGGTCCATATTCCGGACACCCTTTCCGGGCAGAATCGCCCATGCCCCGCACCTTTGCCTATGTCCGCGTCTCGACCATCAGCCAGACCACCGACAACCAGCTCCAGGAGATCCGGGCCGCCGGCTTCAAGGTCGAACCGCGGCGGGTGGTGACCGAAACGATCTCGGGCAGCGTCGCCACGGCGCAACGCCGGGGCTTCACCCGCTTGCTCGACCGGCTCGAACCCGGCGACGTCCTCATCGTCACAAAACTTGACCGCCTCGGCCGCAACGCCATGGACGTCAGCAGCACCGTCGCCAAACTGGCCGGCATCGGCGTGCGGGTGCATTGCCTGGCTCTGGGCGGTGTCGATCTGGCCAGCTCGACCGGCAAGCTGACCATGCATGTCATCAACGCCGTGGCCGAGTTCGAACGCGACCTCCTGATCGAGCGCACTCAGGCTGGCCTCAACCGGGCCAAAGCCGAAGGCAAAATGCTTGGGCGGCCCACCAGCCTCAACAATGACCAGCGCAGGGACGTGGCGCAGCGCCTGAAGGACGGAGCCGGCGTGTCTGCGCTGTCGCGCGCCTTCAAGACCAGCCGTCAGACCATCATGAGGATCAGAGACAGCGCTTCAGCCGCTTGACCTGGCCCGATAGCGTTACTGAACACGCGACGACTAGCGTTATCCTTATGTTCACTGATTCCGGACACCTGCGAACTACTCTTGTCGTGACCCCGGAATGGTCAGATAATGGCTGCGGCGCTGACCAGCAAAGAGGTGGACGATGCCGCCCAAGTTGGTCCGTTGCTCGATCAGGTCACCGGCCCACTGGCCTCGGTCACGGCTGATGGCGCCTATGACCAGGATGGCGTTTACGCCGATGTCGCCGAGCGTCACCCTGACGCGGCGGTGATCGTGCCGCCGCACTGTACGGCGGTATTGAGCGAGACGGCTGCAACGGCGCCAACGCAGCGCGACCGTCACCTCCAGTGCATCGCCGAGACGAGCCGCAGGGCTTGGCAGAAAGCCTCGGGTTACAACAAGCGCGCCAGAGGCGAGGCGACGATCGGACAATGGAAGCAGGTGATCGGCAACGGCCTGCGTTCACGCATAGACGAACGTCGGGTGACCGAAGTCAACGTGGCGGTCGATGTCCTCAACCGCATGCTGGAGCTGGGACGCCCGAGCTATGTCCGCATCGTCTGACCTCAAAGGGGATTGGGGTCGTTGCGTACAAACCGCTGATCCATGCACCACGCTGGCGTGTCTCGCTCGCTTGCCTGACGACGGCGACCTCCCCGTTCCACTGGCGGGTCGGCTCTCACATTGATCCTTTCGAGGCCTCGTTGGTGTTCGCTTATGCTGCGGCCCGTATGGCCCGCTGATCCCCAAAAGGACCTTTTCCCGACATGCTTCAGACCATTCGTCGCCTCCTGATCCGCCCCGGGTGCTTCCGGCTGGAGCGAGAGTTGCCGGGTGGGGTTTGCACCCACGACATCAATGCGCCTTGGCAAGGCACACAGTGGAACAAGATCGAGCACCGCCTGTTCTCCTACATCAGCCAGAACTGGCGGGCGAAGCCGCTGACACAGCTACCGCACCATCGTCGAGCTGATCGGCGCCACCACCACCAAGACCGGCCTCTCGGTGCGGTGCGAGCTGGACCAGAAAGCCTAACCCCAAGGGCATCCGCGTCTCCGACGAGGACATGGCCGCACTCAACATCTACCGCGACCCGTTCCACGGCGAATGGAACTACATCATCAAACCTCTGAAACCAGGAAATGATGCAGTTATTTTATGACGAACCCTAAACCTGAAGATTGAGCAGGGAACCCCGCGGAGTGTTGCCTGACGGCACCACTCCTGGCGGGGCGCCCGGCTGAAGACGGAGCGTGGGCGCGGCCTGGGCCGACTGCGGCACTAGGTCCCGTACCGGGCGGACCGGGGTAGGGCGGCTCGGCGCTGCTATGGGGCCGGAGAAGGCCGACAGGGAGCTGGAGTAGATCATGCCTGGAAGAATAGTGGAGGGTGGTTAATGAAACGCTGATACTCGGCGGGTGGGCAGAGAAGGTGCTTGGGACGGCTTTGTTGTTCGACAGCGTGGTTCGCCGCGCCGCCGTCAAGACGCTTAACGGCGTGGTTCAGAATCCGGCTTTTTTGGGTGGCTCTTATTGGGTTCTGGGGTGGTGGGGTCGGGACCGTGGCGCGGGGCTGAGGACGGCTGGCGCAAAGGCAGGCTCGGGAGTAGCTGACCGGCTCGCGCGAGGAGCTTGCGTCATGGCTGTATCCGACCTGGTCAACCTTTCGGGTCTGATGGACGATGCGAAGTGCTTCGCCTTCGTGCGCCAGCGCCGCTGGCCGGAGGGCATCCGGT
>CAXSHI010000419.1:0-2696 GCA_964236755.1 uncultured Acetobacteraceae bacterium | reverse complement strand
ACGTGGACGACACCGCCGTGGTCGGGATGCTGCTGCACCGCAACGGCGACCCGGCGCACGCCGACAGCATCGCACGCGCCAAGGCCTGGGTGCTGGGGATGCAGAGCGCCAACGGCGGCTGGGGCGCCTTCGACGCCGACAACACCCATGACTACTTGAACCACATCCCGTTCGCCGACCACGGCGCCCTGCTGGACCCGCCGACCGCCGACGTGACGGCGCGCTGCGTGTCGTTCCTGGCGCAGACGGGCATGGTGGCGGACGAGCCGGCGATGGCCCGCGCCATCGAGTACCTGCGGCGGGACCAGGAGCCGGACGGAAGCTGGTTCGGCCGCTGGGGCACCAACTACATCTATGGCACCTGGTCGGTGCTGTGCGCGCTGAACGCCGCCGGGCTGCCGCATGGCGACCCGGCGATCCGCCGTGCCGCCGACTGGCTGCTGGCGCACCAGCGCGAGGACGGCGGCTGGGGCGAGGACGAGGACAGCTACGCCGCCGCCGCGCCCGGCCGCTACCACACCAGCACGCCGTCGCAGACGAGTTGGGCCTTGCTGGGCCTGATGGCGGCTGGCGAGACCGGCCCGGCCGTGGCCCGCGGCGCCGCCTACCTGGCCCGCACGCAGCGGGGGGACGGCGAGTGGGACGAGGCGCCCTATACCGCCGTCGGGTTCCCCAAGGTGTTCTACCTGCGCTACCACGGCTATCGGCTGTTCTTCCCCTTGCTGGCCCTGGCCCGGTTCCGCAACTTGCAGCGCGGCAACAGCCGCCGCGTCGGCTACGGCTTCTAGCTCGTTGCTTCTCCCTCTCCCTCCGGGAGAGGGAGAAGGACAGACGCCATCCGAACGAAGCTGCCTGGACTCGTTGTCGGCCTGGCCGCCGAGGCCCGGATCGTCCGTCGCTTGGGCGCACAGGTCGCCATCGGCGGCGGCGGCCCGGCAGGCGCGGCCCAGGCCGCCGAAAGCCTCGCCCCCCACGTCTCCGCCCTCATCAGCTTCGGCCTTGCCGGCGGCCTCGACCCCGCCCTCCCCGCCGGCGCCCTGCTGGTCCCCGCAACGGTGCTGGCCGATGACGGCGCCTGGCGCACCGACCCCGCCCTGTCCGCCTGGCTTGGCGGCGCGACCCCCGGCGCCCTGTTCGGCGACGGCGCCATTCTCGCCACCGCCGCCGCCAAGGCCGCCCTGCACGCCCGCACCGGCGCCGTCGCGGTCGATCTGGAAAGCGCCGCCGTCGCCCGCGCCGCCGCCCGGCACGGCCTGCCCTTCGCCGTGCTGCGCGCCGTCTGCGACCCGGCCGGGCGCACCCTGCCCCACGCCGCCCTGGTCGCGCTGGACGCGCAGGGCCGCATCGGCCCCGTGCGCGTCGCCTCGGCCGTCCTGGCACGGCCCTGGGACATCCCCGCCCTGATCGCCCTGGGCGCCGACGCCGCCCGCGCCCGCCGCGCATTGGCCGCTCGCGTCGCCGCCATCGAAACGATAGGGTCCGGCGCATGACCCCTCTCAAGCCCGCCACCCGCTATCCCGCAATGAACGACCCGCAGGCGCAGCCGCGCTACGCCGGCATCCCCACCTTCTTCCGCGCGCCGCTCGCGCAGAGCCTGGCGGACGCCGACATCGGCCTGATCGGCGTGCCGTTCGACGGCGGCGTCACCAACCGCCCCGGCGCCCGGCACGGCCCGCGCGAGGTCCGCAACCAGTCCAGCCTGCTGCGCCCCATCAACACCGCCACCGGCGCCGCCCCGTTCGCCGACCTGCGGGTGCGCGATCTCGGCGACTGCTGGATCGAGCAGCCCTATGGCCTGGAGGGCGCCCTGGCAGAGATCGAGGCGTTCTACCGCCGGGTCGTGGAGGCGGGCGTCACCCCGGTGACGGTCGGCGGCGACCACTCCATCGCCTTCCCGATCCTGCGCGCCGTGGCGGCATCAGGGCCGAACGGAAGCGCCGCCGGCGGGCCGAGCGGAAGCGCCGCCGGCGGGCCGATCGGCATGGTCCACATCGACGCGCACGGCGACACCGGCGACGACTACATGGGCAGCCGCTACCAGCACGGCACGCCGTTCCGCCGGGCGGTGGAGGAAGGATTGCTCGACCCCGCCCGCGTCATCCAGATCGGCCTGCGCGGCACCAGCACCGTGCCCGGCAGCCTGTGGCGCTTCAGCGAGGACAGCGGCATGAGGGTGATGCCGATGGACGAGCTGCACGACCGCGGCTGGCGCTGGGCGGTGGAGGAGGCGCGGCGCGTGGTGGGCGGCGCACCTTGCTACCTGTCGTTCGACATCGACAGCCTGGACCCGGTTTGGGCGCCCGGCACCGGCACGCCGGAGGCCGGCGGCCTGACGATGATCGAGGCGCAGCGCCTCGTGCGGGGCCTGATGGGGCTGGATGTGGTGGCCGCCGACATGGTGGAGGTGTCGCCGCCGTTCGACGTGGGCGGGCTGACGGCGTTCCACGGCGCGACGATGCTGTTCGAGATCCTGTGCGTCGTGGGCGCTGCAAGGACGGCGCGCACTGCCGCTGCTTCCCCCTCTCCCTCCGGGAGAGGGCCGGGGTGAGGGGGTCTTGCGGCGCGGCCCCCAGATTTAGGCAGCCCGGTCCCGCTTGCACTAGCGGCCCCCGGCGGTGCAAGCAAGACCCCCTCACCCCGGCCCTCTCCCGGAGGGAGAGGGAGCAGACGCCCTCCTCGCGCCATCCGCTGCTGCC
>CAXSHI010000418.1:0-2708 GCA_964236755.1 uncultured Acetobacteraceae bacterium | reverse complement strand
AGCGCCGCATGACGCCCTCACTTCATGTGCTCGCCCAGCCAGGCCGGCAGGTCGATGATTTAGCGCCTGCCAAGCGCGGCGCCGTACGGGGCGCCACGTGATCGCGCTCTCACTCTTCGTACTCGTAGCTGGGCTCGTTCAACGGCCAGAAGCGAGGATGAATGCCCTCACGTCTTTCGTAGACATAGCCAAAGCCTGTGACGTGCAACGCCCCAGACTCGTCGTGATAACGGATCTTGCCGAGGCAGTAGACGTGCCAAGGAACGAGGCCGTTTATCCTGATCGGCTCAATGGGAAAGGGCGCGTTGCCGTCGACCCAACCGATCATGCTGTGACCGCCGGCAAGAGCGTTTGCATCCAGGCGAAGGTTCTCGTGAGCCTCAAATCCATAATCGACCGGGAGCGAACCAACGTAGTCGAGCAAGACGCCTTTCGCTTCGATAGTAACCGCCCGCTCGCTTCCCTTGTTCGCGATGATCACACTGACCGAAGCAGGCCGGGTCGTGCTGGGCAGCGCCTGCATGACAATGTTGCGGACGTACAACCGAGGTCGATGCGCGCGGATCTCGGCAACACGTGCTGCCTTGAATTGCCGCTCGGCGATCTCCGTCTGTCGAGCACCGATTTGGACCTGGCTCCAGCCTACGTAGACGAGAGCGAGAGTGAAGAAGGCAGTCGCGATCGCCGGCGCGACTTGAGTCCAGAATGGCCAGTTTATCCAACTCTTGCTGGCGTGGTTGGCCTCCATCTGCTGTTCAAGGATGGACAGTCTGAGGTCCTGCAGAAAATCGGTTTCTGGCTTTTCGCCTTGGGCGATGCCGCGATCATCTCGCCCCTGATTTACTACATGACCGTCGTCCAGTAGCGGGGTCACTGAGATGCGGACGTTAGATTTCGTCTGCGCAGCGTCTGCCGACATGACGAGCGTGAGCATGATCACTCCTGCGGCAATCGCCACCAAAACGGCCGCCGCCGCACCGATTCGTGCGCGCAGAGACGCAGCCGGCATGATCAAGATCCTCCATGGGTTGGGTCGCATCTCCCATGGTGGCCGAGGGGGAGCGGGCCGCCAACCGGCCCTGCTCCCCCGAGGGCCGCTGCGGCGGAGCAGCAGCGCCCGCTGCCGTGTCCCTGGCGAAGCACGCGGCCGGGCGCCCTACGCCCTCAGCCACCAGGCGAGGCGCAGCGTCCCGGCGCGCAGCATACGCCTGAGCAGCGGGACCGAGCACGCGCAGAGCGCGTCCAGCCTCGCCATCATCGCCACGGACGCTGCACAGCATCGCAGCAGGGCCAGGATTACGCGCATGGGTCGGTCCTCTCAGTGACGTTCCCGGCTAGGTCCAGCTTCACGGTCGGGTCTGACGGCCGGGTCACGATTTGAGCTGTGTTCTGAGTCCTCTGGGCTCTGCCCATGCCTTCGGCGCTGAGCCTGCGCCATGAGCCTTCCCAACATGAGCGGCGCACGCGCTAGCCAGGTGGAGCGCCGGGATGCGGCGGTCGACGCCCTGCTGTCCGCCCTGGCACGCGGCAAGTCCCGGGCGCGTGTGCGGGTAGGCCCGGGGCGGGGCGGCGTCACTGCGTCGCTGAGCGAGCGCGAGAAGGTCCTGCGCGTGGCCTGGCTGCGCGGGCAGATCAACGCCTGCCACCTTCCTGACAGGTCGGTCCCGGCGAGCGGATTCATGAACTGCGGCGAGTTGTTCCTGCCGTCTTCGGTCTTTGTTAACCGGGCCGCGACAGGATGGCGTGGACCAAACGAGACCCCGTTTCATACAGTCGGAACCCCTGACCGAACCCCACCTGTCCCATGGAGAGCGAGCGATGAACGTTGCACCCAACGATCCGACCTGCGGCCGGCCGCGCGGCGCCGGCAACGTCGATGACGCGATGCGCTCCTACGAGGTCCGTGCGATGGGAGACCGCGTCGCCCTGATCTACGACACGCCGGACACCGCGTACGTCCACGAGCTGAAGCTCGACCAGGCGGCGATCATGCTGGAGCAACTGGTGCGCGCAATCCACGAGGCGCGCGAGGTCGAGCGGGCCTGACGGCCTGCGAGCAAGGTGGAGGCTCTGCCTCAAACTCCGCCAAAGGGCGAGCCCTTTGGAATCCATTACTTAGGAAGATCGGTTTCCGGCGGGTTCGGGTGGAGCCCGGCCCTGCGCCTCCCCGATCAGCTCCGCGACCTGCGCGCCAAGCGCCTCCAGCCGGAACGGCTTGCACAGCACCGCCATCCCTGGCTCCAGCCGCCCGTCGAGCACTCCGCCCTCGTAGCCCGTGACGAACAGCACCGGCAGCCCCGGCCGCACCGCGCGCGCCGCCTCGGCAAGCTGGCGCCCGTCCGCCCCGTTCGGCAGCCCGAGGTCAGTCACCAGCAGCGCCGGCTGCGCACCCTGTGCCAGCGCGGCCAGGGCGGCAGCGGCATCCGGGGCCTCCAGCACGTCGTAGCCCCGGTCGCGCAGCGACTCCGCGGTCATCTCGCGTAGCAGGGACTCGTCCTCGACCAGCAGGACCAGCCCTCCAACGCCGGTCACGACCGGGGTCGGCGCGTCGGCGGCGGCGACGTGGCGCGGCAGGCAGATGCGCACCACCGTGCCCTCTCCCTCCACGCTGCGCAGCTCCAGCACCCCGCAGGACTGCCGCACGAAGCCGTATACCTGGCTCAGGCCGAGCCCGGTGCCCTCGCCGGACGGCTTGGTGGTGAAGAACG
>CAXSHI010000417.1:0-2711 GCA_964236755.1 uncultured Acetobacteraceae bacterium | reverse complement strand
GGAGAGCGCATTGAGTTCAAATGTTCAGAACCCGTCGAATTCTTTGCCGCCATCGGCCGACATTAACGAAGTGGAAGGGCAAAGGAGTGATACTATCCTTACCGCGGATGCGGATGTGCAGCGCCAGAATGGCCAGATCGCTAGTCAAAAGTCATGAAGAACACTCGCTTACAGCCACGAGCAACTTACAGCCTGTTTACCCAATTTCGAAGCTTGGCTGTAAAACAGCGTGCAAATGTTTCCAGATTCCGGGGGTAAACAGCGTCCAATAGTTTCCACCCTGGTCGTGCGATCATCCGGCGTTTGCGCTGGAGAATCTGGGGTGTTGTTCATGGATGTAATTGCCGAGATCCGGCGCCGTCACCTGGTCAGCAAGGAGAGCATCAGCGCGATCGCTCGCGACCTGAACCTGTCCCGCCCCACGGTGCGCAAGCATTGCCGCAGTCAGCGCGAGCCGCTCTACCATCGTCACAAGCAACCGACCCCGATGCTGGGGGCGTTCCAGGAGACATTGGAGACGTGGCTTACGGTCGAGCGCCAGCTTCCGAGGCCGCAGCGCCGCACCGCACGTCGCTTGTTCGAGGGGCTGCAGGCGGAGGGCTACCGTGGCGCCTATGACAGCGTGCAGCGGCATGTGCGGCGCTGGAAGGTCAGCAAATCCGGCCCGGCCCTGACCCGGGCCTACGTGCCGCTGTCGTTCTCGCCCGGCGAGGTCTGCCAGTTCGACTGGAGCCATGAGCACGTCGAGCTCGGCGGCGTCATGCAGACCGTCAAGGTCGCGCATTTCCGCCTGACGTTCAGCCGTCAGATGTTCGTCGTGGCCTACCCGCGCGAGACGCAGGAGATGGTGTTTGACGCGCATGATCGCGCGTTCGCCTTCTTCGGCGGCGTGCCCCAGCGCATGGTCTACGACAACCTCAAGGCCGTGGTCGAGACGATCTTCACCGGCAAGGAGCGGCTGTTCAACCGGCGTTTCCTGGTGCTGGCGAACCACTACCTGTTCGAGCCTGTGGCCTGCACGCCCGCGTCGGGGTGGGAGAAAGGTCAGGTCGAGAACCAGGTCGGCAACATCCGCGAGTGGCTGTTCACCCCGCTGGCCCGATTTGCCGATTTCGAGGCGTTGAACACGTGGCTGGCCATGCGATGCCGGGAGCTGGCGCAGCGCAAGCATCCGACGACACCGAGCCGGTCCATCGCCGCCTGCTTTGCCGAGGAGCAGCCTGCCCTGCGGCAGATCACCGCGACCTTCGACGGGTATGTGGAACACATGTCGCGGGTTTCCAGCACCTGCCTCGTGGTGCTGGATCGCAACCGCTACAGCGTGCCTGCGACGTTTGCCGGTCGTGCGGTCTCGGTGCGCAGCACGGCCACCCAGGTCGGCGTCGTGGCCGACGGCGCGCTGATCGCTCAGCATGCCCGACGTTTCGGACGCGATCAGCTGATCTGCGATCCCTGGCACTACCTGCCCATCCTGGAGCGCAAGCCAGGCGCTTTGCGCAACGGCACGCCGTTCCGCGACTGGGACCTGCCCCAGTCCATCCAGCTGGTGCGCGACCGCATCCTCAAGCAGCCCAAAGGCGATCGGGCCTTCGTCGAGCTGCTGCTGATGGCCCGTGATGCCGGGTTGGAGACGCTGCAAGTGGCTTGTGAGCTGGTGCTGGACGGCAACGTCGTCACCGCGTCCGTGGTGATGAACGAGATGCGGCGGCTGATCGCGCCGCTGCAGCCGGTCACGATGAGCGTGCCCGACATGCTGAAGCTCGAGATCGAACCGTTGGCTGACTGCGGCCGCTACGACCGTCTGCGTGGGGTGGGCCATGTCATCCATTAGCCCCGACCGCTTGGCTCACCTCAACGCGCTGCATCTCTACGGCATGGCAACCGCCTGGAGCGAGTTGCTGGCCGAGGGGCCACGGCGGCCGATCCAGCCCGAGGCCTGGATGGATCGGCTGATCGAGGCCGAACTTGCCGACCGCCAGGTCCGCAGCCTGCGCTACCAGCTCAAGGCCGCGCGGTTCCCGGTGCATCGCGATCTCACCGGCGTCGACTGGGCGGAGACGCCGTTGGCACAGGCCGACATCGAGACATTGGCCACCGCGGCCTTTATGGAAACGGCCCAGAACCTGATCCTGGTCGGCGGGACGGGCACCGGCAAGACCCACTTGGCCACGGCCTTGGGGATCGCTGCGATCCACCAGCGCAAACGCGTCCGCTTCTACAATGCCGTGGACTTGGTCAACCAACTGGAGCGGGAGAAGCAGCAAGGCAAGACAGGAAACCTCGCCAGGCAATTGGTTCAGGCTGACGCTGTCATCCTCGATAAACTGGGCTACTTGCCGTTCCCCGCCTCCGGGGGTGCTCTGTTGTTTCACCTGATCAGCCAACTCTACGAGAAGACCTCGCTGATCATCACGACCAACTTGTCGTTCGCCGAATGGGTCACGGTGTTCGGCGATGCCAAGATGACCACCGCTTTGCTGGATCGCATCACCCACCACTGCGACATCCTGGAAACCGGCAACGACTCGTTCCGCTTCAAACACCGCAACCAGCAGCCCAAAACCCGCTGACCACCTGGAAACTTTTGGGCGCTGTTCCCTGGAAACTATTCGACGCTGATTGACACCTTGCCGCCCAGATCGGCGTGGGCGCCGACGCGCTGGACGGCTACGCCTGGGCGGGCCGCAGCGGGCGCCGGCACCGGGTAGCCA
>CAXSHI010000416.1:0-2712 GCA_964236755.1 uncultured Acetobacteraceae bacterium | reverse complement strand
GGCATACGGAGGACGGACTCTCCTCATAAACGAGGGCACGTTGGGGGCAGGGTCAGATGCAATCGACTTCGCACGGCAACGCGGTGCCTATAGACTGCTGGATAATTCCAAGCACATCTATACCAACTGGCAGGCCCTGCTGAGCAAGCGGACTTTTGACCCGAGGATGAACCCGTGGCAATGGTCACAGACGTCTATCGAGTACGACGTCGGTATGTGTGCCAAGACGCTGGACATTCTCGGGCGAAGCTGCCGCGTTAACCTTGGGGAGCAATATCCCTTGTTTGTTGTGCATCAATTAGCGAAGCGCCTGGCGAGATGTTGTTGATGGGCTCCGGATGTAGGGCCTGTTGTCAAAAGCTCCTGTCGGGTTCCGGAGTGTTGGCCCGTGTCATTCGAGAAGGGCGACGGTGAAGGTGCCGAGCAGGGCTCTGTCACGTCGGCGGCCGTGTTGCAGGGATCATGGACGCAGCAGCCCCCACCTTGCCTGAACGCAGGCGGGGTGGGGGCTGCTGCGTCCGCGCTCCAGGTCTATGCAACACGGCCGCACAAGCCATCAGATGCGAAAGGCTTGGCCACGCCTCCCAAATCGGTGCTAATCTACTTAGCTTCCACGCTCTGCTAGGCGCTCAAATATCAGCGTGGGCTTTCCGCCCGGATGCCGCTATGCCGTGAGTGCTACTGCGCCAGCGGCGCCAATCGCTTGTGGCGGCGCCAAGCGGCATCCACAGTCTCGGCAATCCGCTTCCGGAACTGGTCGCTGCTGAAGCTCATGGCGTGGCGTCGGATGGTGTCGGGATTATAGGCATCCGGGTCAAAACGCTGCAAGGTTGTGGTCAAGCTTTCAACGGTTTGGTCAGAGAAAAGCTCGCCGGTGATGCCGGGGACCACGGTGTCGAGCGCGCCGCCCGCGCCCACTGCCACCACTGGGCGCCCGGACGCCATCGCTTCAAGCGGCGTGATCCCGAAATCCTCGATTGCCGGCAGGATGAATGCAGCGCAGTGCGCGAAGAGCTGGGCCTTACGGGCGCCCTCAACCCGCCCGACGAATTGGATGGTCGGGCCAGCCATCCGCTCAAGGCGAGGCCGGTCACGGCCGTCGCCGGCAACGACCAGCGGCAGGCGCAGCGCGTTGCACGCCTGGATGACAAGATCGGCGCGCTTCCATGCGACCAGCCGCATGAGCAGAAGGAAGTAGTCGTCGTGCCCGCTCGGCGAGGGCTCGAATTGCGCAATCTCGACCGCCGGCGGGATGATGCCGCTGCGGCGGCGGTAAACGGTGCGGATGCGCTGCTGCACGACGCGGCTGGTGGCGATCCACGTATCGACGCGCTGGGCGGCGACGACATCCTGGGTGCGCAGCGACGGCAGAAACGGCACGACCAGCGACCGCTTCAGCACCGAAAAGCCTTCCCGCCGCACGTAGCCATGGAAGTCCCAAAGGAAGCGGGATGGTGAATGGCAATAGCAGACGTGGCAGGTGTCGGGGCCAGCCACCACGTTGTGCGCGAAGTTGAACGAGCTGCTGAGCACCACGTCGAAGCCACTCAGGTCAACGCTATGCATCGCATAAGGGTAGAGCGGGAAGATTGCGCGATGGTAGCGGTTTGCACCCGGCAGACGCGCCAGCCAAGACGGGCGGATGTCCCAGTTGGCGAATGCCTTAGGCATCACGTCTGGCAGGTAAACCGGGCAGAAAACCGGTGCGTCGGGGTAAAGGCGGTGGAACTCCTCCAGCACCTTCTCGGCGCCGCCATACTGGTTGAGCGCGTCATGGACGAGGGCGATTTTCATTGCACTGGGATTTCCTGCTGCCAGCGCCGAGACCCGCGCGGCACTATTTCCAATGGCGAGAGCGGGGCTTCAGCGGCGCAGGACCGGACCGGGCTGCCTGGCGCGAGGATGTTCCGCGACCGAAGGTGGGGAAAGAGGCAAAGCTCCCCGTGGTCCGCTTCATCTCAACCAACTCGTCCTTGGAAAGAAGGTCGTTTTCGAGGTAATGCCCTTCCTCGAACCAGCAGTTCAGCAACTCGGCCGTTTTCGGTACTTTGGGCAGCATGGTCCCAAAAGGCATCGCTTGCCAATACAGGTCCTCAACAACATAGAATCCGCCGGCGGCCAGTTTTGGATAGAGCAGCTTGAGTGCCAGCTGCTGGTGATAGGAGGCGTGGAAGGCGTCATCTATGATGATGTCGAGATGGAGCGAAACGTTTGCCAACTTCTGCAAATCAGCCTTGATCCCGCTATCGCTGCGGGTGAAAGTGAAATGTGGATGCACCATATGACTGAAATCAGAAATATCAAAACCGTAAATTTGGGCGTTGGGAAAGTATTCTAGCCAAATTGATATCGAGGGTGAGTTGACTTGGCGATCGATGGGACCGCCCAGCTCCGGTCCGCCGATCGCTAACCCCATCTCCGGGAAGCGGATTGATTGGTTGCGATAAGGCGCGAAAAGCAGGTCATACAGGTGGGAATACCGGTGTGGCGGGTTGCCGTGCACGGTCCCTTTATCAGAGCGAAATCGGTTGGCAAGCTCTGTCAAATTCACAGCAGACAGCCCTATGTTGGAAATGCAATGTTGTCTTGATACGTGTATTCTACCTACGTCGACGGCATATTGCATAGACCTGGAGCGCGGACGCAGCAGCCCCCACCCCGCCTGCGTTCAGGCGGTGCGGGCGTGGTTTGGGCGTCTCAGGTCCGGCCTGC
>CAXSHI010000415.1:0-2713 GCA_964236755.1 uncultured Acetobacteraceae bacterium | reverse complement strand
GGCCTGCGTGCTGGCCGCGCCGCTGGTGCTGCCGATGCTGCTGATGCCGTTCGGGCTGGACCTGGCGCTGCCGGCTTCGGTGCAGCTCGTGCTGGCCGGCGTCGTCCAGCTTGGCTTCGGCGCCCGGTTCTACCGCGGCGCCTGGCACGCGCTGCGGGCGGGGACGGGCAGCATGGACACGCTGGTGGCGCTCGGCACCACGGCCGCCTTCGGCCTGTCCGCGTGGCAGTTTGCGGCCGGGCACGGCGCCATGGGGGGCGGGCATCTCTACTTCGAGGCGTCGGCGGCCGTGATCGCGCTGGTGCGCGTCGGCAAGTGGCTGGAGGCGCGCGCCCGGCGCCAGGCCGGCGCGGCCATCCGCGCCCTGGAACGGCTGCGGCCGGAGCGCGCCCGCGTGCGCCGGGACGGCCCAGGGACTGTCTCGGAGCTGGAGGTGCCCGTGGCGGGGCTGCGCGCGGGCGACCTGCTGGTGGTCCGGCCGGGCGAGCGCATCCTGGCCGACGGCGTGGTGCGCGAAGGCGAGGGCGGCGTCGATGAAAGCCTGCTGACGGGCGAGGCCCTGCCGGTCCCCAAGCAGCCCGGCAGCCGCGTCGTGGGCGGCAGCCTGAACGGCGAGGCGCTGCTGGCGGTGCAGGCGACGGCGCTGGGCGCCGAGAGCCAGCTTGCCCGCATGGTGCGGCTGGTGGAGGACGCCCAGGCCGCCAAGCCGCCGGTGCAGCGCCTGGTGGACCGGGTGAGCGCGGCGTTCGTCCCCGTCGTGGTGGGCATCGCCCTGCTGACGTTTGCCGGCTGGTGGCTGGCAGGCGCCGGGGTGCAGGTGTCCTTGGTCAACGCGGTCGCGGTGCTGGTGATCGCCTGTCCCTGCGCGCTGGGCCTGGCGACGCCTGCCGCCATCATGGTCGGCACCGGCGCCGCTGCCCGCCACGGCATCCTGATCCGCGACCCCGCCGCGTTGGAGGGCGCGCGGGCGGTCCGCACGGTGGTGTTCGACAAGACCGGTACCCTGACCGAGGGGCGCCCGGCGCTGGTGGCGATGCATCCGGCGCCGGATGTGGCGGAGACGGAACTGCTGCGCCTCGCCGCCGCCGTCCAGGCCGGCAGCGAGCACCCGCTGGCCCGCGCCGTCCAAGCGCGCGCCGCCGGGTTGGATGTGCCGGCGGCGACCGGCGTGCGCGCCCTCCCCGGGCGCGGCGTGGAGGGCACCGTCGAGGGCCGCCGCGTGCTGCTGGGCAGCGCCCGGCTGATGCGGGAGGAGGGGGTGGACACGGCGCTGCTCGCCGCCGAGGCCGGGCGCTTGGGGGAGGACGGCCGGACGATCTCCTTCCTCGCCGAGATTGGCGGGACCGGCAGGACGCGGCTGCTGGGCCTGCTCGCGTTCGGCGACGCCGTGAAGCCCGGCGCGGCGGAGGCCGTGGCGGCGCTGCGCCGGGCGGGCCTGCGCGTCGTGCTGCTCACGGGCGACAACCCCGGCGCCGCGGCGGCGGCCGGGCGCGCGCTGGGCATCGACGACGTGCGGGCGGAGGCGCTGCCGGCCGACAAGGCGGCGCTGGTGGCGGCGCGGCGCCGGGAGGGCGCCGTGGCGATGGTGGGCGACGGCGTGAACGACGCGCCGGCGCTGGCGGCGGCCGACCTGGGCATGGCGATGGCGACCGGCACGGACGTGGCCGCGGCGGCGGCGGGCATCACGCTGATGCGCGGCGACCCGGCCCTGGTACCCGCCGCGCTCGACATCGCGGGGCGCACCTACCGGCGCATTCGGCAAGGCTTGTTCTGGGCTTTCGCCTACAACGTGGTCGGCATTCCGCTGGCGGCGGCCGGGCTGCTCAGCCCCGTGGTGGCGGGGGCAGCGATGGCGTTCTCGTCCGCCGCCGTGGTCGGCAACGCGCTGCTGCTG
The DNA here is from genome assembly GCA_964236755.1 of uncultured Acetobacteraceae bacterium. Classification (GTDB taxonomy): domain Bacteria; phylum Pseudomonadota; class Alphaproteobacteria; order Acetobacterales; family Acetobacteraceae; genus CAHJXG01. The sequence continues at coordinate 819 of CAXSHI010000415.1, read as the reverse complement.
CGCCGCTGGCGGCCGGCGGGGCTGCGGCCGTGAACATCGGGGACGCCGCCGCGGCGTCGGGCGTGTCTGCCAAGATGATCCGCTACTACGAGGCGGTCGGCCTCGTCGCCCCGGCCGGGCGCAGCGCCGCCGGCTACCGCCGCTACGGCGACGCCGACGTGCAGACGCTGCGCTTCCTGCGCCGGGCGCGGTCGCTGGGCTTCTCGGTGGCGCAGATGCGCGAGCTGCTGGCGCTGTGGCGGGACGAGAACCGGGCCAGCGCGGACGTGAAGCGCCTCGCCCTCGCGCACGCCGCGCAGCTTGAGGAAAAGGCGCAGGCCATCGCCGAGATGGGCCGGGCGCTGCGCCACCTCGCCGACCGCTGCGGCGGCGACGGCCGGCCGGATTGCCCGATCATCGACGACCTGGCGGCGGCGCTCACGGGCGAGGCCAGGCCCGCAGCCCGCTGAGCGGCGCCAAGCTCATGCGCCCGGCGCATGCGCGCACTCCGGGACGACGCTCAATCGAGCATCCCGATCCCGCCGATGAGGACGACGTTCGCCCTGCAGCGCCACCGTGCCCTTGCAGAGGCAGTACAGGCGGTCGGCCACGCGCAGCACCTGGCCGATGTCCCTGCTCGACGACGATCACGGCGGTGCCCTCGGCGCGGATGGCCGGCAACGCCGCATACACGTCGCGCACCACTACGGGCGCCAGGCCCAGGCTGACCTCGCTGCAGAGCAGCAGGATAGGGTCTGCCATCATCGCGCGGCCGATCGCGACCATCGTAAGCGTCCGGCGCTGACATGCAGACAGCGTTGCTCGTCTTGTGGTGCACCT
>CAXSHI010000414.1:0-2713 GCA_964236755.1 uncultured Acetobacteraceae bacterium | reverse complement strand
GCGCTGGGGTACTGAGGCGCGAGATGACGTAGCAAGCAAGGTTGAGGCTCTGCCTCAAACTCCGCCAAAGGCAGGCCTTTGGAATCCACTTGTCTCAGTAAAGCCGGTTCAGGGGCGGCTCGCCCCTGGCGGGTCTGGGCAGAGCCCAGCCTTGCTTCCTAACAGGTCAAAACTTAGGGCCGCCGGTACTACTTGGTGGATTGGTAGTTGGTGAACAGTTCAACCACGCTTTGAGGCGCGTTGTCGGCAAAGAACAGCTTGAGATTTCGATCTGCTTCCGCAGCAGCGGACACGCTGCGAGGGAAGAGGTCTTTTTCATATGCGTCGAGCGCAGCTTCGACATCATCGTGGTTGGCAGCGATGGCCTTCCCGAGTTCGGCGCCGTCGTACAATGCGAGGTTGGCTCCTTCGCCGGCGAACGGCGACATCAAGTGCGCCGCATCGCCGAGCAGCGTCACCCCAGGCACGCGGTCCCACCTGTGCTCCACCGGGAGCGCGTGGATAGGCCAAGGCACAGGGTCGGTCTCACTGTCGGTGATGAGTGCTGTCAGCTCCGAAGCCCAGCCGTCGAATTCCGCGGCGACACGGGCCAATGCAGTCACCGGATCGGAGAAGTCGATGCGGGCGATCCAGTCCTCCGGCTTGTTCAACGCCGCGTACGTGCGCAGCGCGCCACTGGCCTCGCGGTGCGCGATGATGCCTCTGCCCGGCGCAACCGCAATCAACGTGACGCCGCCAGCCGCTTCCGCGCTTGCCTTGTAGCGGGCCTCGCCGTCGAACAGGTATGTCTCAACGAACGAGGTGCCGACATAGGCCGGGTTCGCCTTGGAAAGAAGTGGACGAACTCTCGACCAGGCGCCGTCTGCGCCCACGAGGAGGTCGGTGATCACTGTCGAGCCGTCGGCAAAGGCCAGCACGTGCCGCCCGCCGCCAAGCGACGATACCGCCGTGACCTTGTGACGCCAGCGGATCGTGTCGGCAGGAAGCGAGTCCAGCAGGATCTGGCGAAGGTCTCCCCGGTGCACCTCAGGTCGACCGCCGTCGTCCTTGTTGGGCTCATCGAGGAGGACTTTGCCGTCCTTGTCGAGTATCTGCTGCGCCTCGGGGCCAGCGTGGATGATGCCGAGGAACTCTTCAAAAAGTCCTGCGGCCTTGAGCGCGAGCTGCCCGTTGTACTCGTGGATATCGAGCAAGCCGCCCTGCGCTCGCGCGTTGGCCGAGGCCTCCGCTTCGTAAATCGTCGCTGCAATGCCGTGAACGTGGAGGACGCGCGCAAGTGTCAGGCCGCCGAGCCCGGCACCGATGATCGCGACCGGAGTCTTCATCTTGATCCCCTTGCGGTGTGATGTAGCCGCTGGACGTCCGGTTCAGCTCGTCACTCTCCTGGGAGCAGACCGAGAACTGATACCAGAGGCTGGGTCTTCTGACGCGTCAGCAAGCAAGGCTGTGCTCCGCCCGGGTCCGCCGGGGACGAGCCGCCCTGGACCCGCCTTCCTTGAGTGTCGGTTTCCAAAGGCGAGCCTTTGGCGGGGTCCAGGGGCAGAGCCCCTAGCCTTCCTTACGCTGTCGCCGAGACGATATTCGACACGCTGCGGCGCAGGCTGGCGATGCCGGTGTCGGTGTGGCGCGACGGGTGGACGCGGTTGGTGAGCAGCGTCCAGGCGAGGCCGTGTGGGCGGTCGATCCACAGGCCGGTGCCGGTGAAGCCGAGGTGGCCGATGGTGCCCGGGGAGCAGAGCGCGCCGCCGGACCAGCCTTCGTGCGGCAGTTCCCAGCCGAGGGCGCGGGGCGTGGGCTGGGCGCGATGCGGGCGGGCCATGAGGTCGAGGGAGGCGGAGCTGAGCCAGGTGCCCTGGAGGATGGCCAGCGCGCTGTCGAGCACGGCGTCGGCGGTGCCGAACAGGCCGGCGTGACCGGCGAGGCCGCCGAGGGCGGCGGCGTTCTCGTCGTGGATTTCGCCGCGCAGGACGCGGTCGCGCCAGCGGCAGTGCTCGGTGGCGGCGGTGCGCTCCGGGCCGGGCGAGGCGGCGCAGCCTGGCGGCAGGAGCGTGGCCAGAGGGGCGTCGAGGCGCTCCACCAGCAGGCCGAGCAGGATGAAGTTGATGTCGGAGTAGGCGGGCGGGCCGGCGGGCCAGTCGCGCTGCAGGACCAGGGCCTTCAGGGTCGCGGGATCGCTGGCCCAGGTGTAGATCGGCTCGACGGCGGGCAGGACGGTGCGGTGGGAAAGGCAGTCGCGCAGGGTGATGCTGCGGACGAAGTGGTCGGGCTGGTACTGGCGCAGGTCGGGGAGGTGGACGGAGAGGGGATCGTCGAGGTCGGCGAGGCCGCGCTCGACGAGGCGCAGGATGGTGGGGGTGGTGAGCAGCACCTTGGTGAGGCTGGCGAGGTCGAACAGGGTGTCGGGGCGGATCGGGTCGGGCGCAGGGGCGGCGAGGCTGGCGACGCCGGCGTGGCGGGTGGCGCGGGTACCGTCGGCGCGGATCACGCCGAGCGCGGCACCGGGGATGCGGCCGGCGGCCAGGGCGGCGGCGACGGGCCGGAACGCCTGGTCCAGCACGGCGTCCAGGGTGGCCGTGGTGGTCATGGTCCGCGACGCGCTGCGTGTGACCGGTCAGGCAAGCAAGGTTGAGGCTCTGCCTCAAACTCCGCCAAAGGCTCGCCTTTGGAATCCATTACTTAAATAAAGCCGGTCCAGGGGCGGCTCGCCCCTGGC
>CAXSHI010000413.1:0-2728 GCA_964236755.1 uncultured Acetobacteraceae bacterium | reverse complement strand
GCACCCATGCCCTACCAGCTCCTGAAACTGGCTGAGGTTTATGCGTAATCAGGTCATGATTTGTCAGAGAGCGCGTTAACTCTGTTGAACATTGCAATTCCCGGAGTATTATCACGATAAGTTGATTGTTGAGATGATGCTGTCCATAGGGGTGCCATGAGCTGTCTGCTTCGCTGGGATGCTTTGTCTTTTGCCGCCGGGGAGGAGCACCGGGATGCCCCAGGGATCGGCGAGCTTGAACTCAGCCGATGCTTGCTGCGCCTGGCCACGGATGCGGCGGAGATCGGCACCTGGGACCTCGATCCCGCCGCGGACGTGCTGACAGCGTCTGACCGCACGAAGGCGCTGCACGGCTTCCAGCCCAATGGGCCCGGCGGCATGGCAGATCTCTATGCCGGCCTGCATTCTGACGACGTTGAGGCGATGAGGGCCGCGTTCACCTCTGCGCTCGATCCGATCCGACGCGCGGCTTACGGCATCGAATATCGGGTGGTCGGCCCGGATGGCGCCATCCGCTGGGTCGAGGCGAAGGGACGCGGGATCTTCGGGCCGCACGGGCAATGCATCCGCGCCATCGGCACTGCCATCGACATCACGCCGCGCAAGATGGCGGAGCAGCGCCAGCGCGCCCAGGAGGCGCAGCTCGCCGCGGGCAGGCGGCATGTCACGGCGGAGAAGAACACGGCCGAGGCGCTGGCGCAGGCGCAGGAGCAGTTGCGGCAGTCGTTGAAGTTGCAGGCGGTCGGCCAGTTAACCGGCGGCATCGCGCACGACTTCAACAACCTCCTGACCGGGATCATCGGCAACCTGGAGCTGATGCAGCGCCGGATCTCCGCCGGGCGCGTGGACGGGCTGGACCGTTACGCGGCGATGGCCGCGACATCGGCCGAGCGTGCGGCGGCGCTTGCGCAGCGCCTGCTGGCGTTTGCGCGCCGCCAGCCGCTCGATCCCCAGCGGGTCGAGGCGAACCGGCTGCTGTCTGGGATGGAGGACCTGCTTCGGCGCACCCTGGAACCGACGGTCGGCCTGGAGATGGCGCTCGCCGACGCGCTTTGGCCGACGCTGTGCGATCCCAACCAGCTTGAGAACGCCGTCCTGAACCTCGCGATCAACGCGCGCGATGCCATGCCGGAGGGCGGGCGGCTCACGGTCGAGACCGCGAACGCCCACCTCGACGCCGCGCACGCCGAGGTGCCGGGCGGCATGAGGGCCGGGCAGTATGTCGCCATCGCCATGACGGACACCGGCCTTGGCATGGGTCCGGAGGTGGCGGCCCGGGCCTTTGACCCCTTCTTCACCACGAAGCCGACCGGCCAGGGCACGGGGTTGGGCCTTTCGATGCTGTACGGCTTCGTCAAGCAGTCGGGCGGCCACGTGCGCGTCGACTCCGAGCCTGGCCTGGGCACAACGTTCACGATCTACCTTCCCCGCTGCCGCAGCGAGGGGGCGGGTGGCGCTTCCGAGATTGGGGAGGACTCGGCGGCGGCGCTCCAGGCCGGGGCGGGATGGCGCTCGTAGCCGTACGAGGCGACGATGCGCTCCGCCCTTCCCGAAGCCGGTCCATGGGTCAGCCTGAACGCATCAGACCGGCAGGCTGGGATTTCTGTCCACCGCCGAGCCTCCTGCATCTGGGCCGCGGGGCACCCGGCTATGCCTGGGGCGCGGCGGCGCGGCGGGTGCATGCCGCTCATACTCGGCGCTGCGCCCCGCTTCCGCCGCGAGCTTGGCCAAGCTCAGCCGACGAAGAAGATCAACGGTGATCGGCCTCTTGTCGGCCCAGAACACCATGGAGCCGTAGAAGTCCCGCGCGAGGGATGAGCTGAGCAGGTCCATAAGGAACGCGGCTTCTTCCTCACTCTGGCAAGGCAGGAAATACACGGTATCGTCGAACACCACCGGCCTACCCCCGCAAGGAGGCACCAACGTGAAGCGGAGCGACTTGTAGAAGCCGGAGATCGCAACTTTCCAGGGTGCGAAGCTGTAGCCGCCGACCCCGAAAACCGAGAACGGCGGGCGGTCCCGGTAGATGCTGCTGCCGCGCGCCGCGAGCGCCGCAGAGTGGTGTTCGAGGTAGCGCCAGGTGAGCGGTGCCGCAGCCTGCATGCCTGCCGTGTCAGCGCCGATGACGCGCTGCGGCACGATCATGAACCGCTCGCCCGCCGCCTCGCCTTTGTGGACGTCCGAGCTTTTCAGCATCGGAAACAGGCACTCGGTTTCGAGCGGCACGGCCTCCCCAAGGCCGTTGCGATAGCTGCCGTCACGCGCAGCCAGTTCCATCACCTTCGAGCAATCGTGCTTTATGCCAGAGCGCCACGTGTAGCGCGCCTCCGGGCCTAGCAGGCGCCGCGTGGAAGAATAGGCATCCACATCCGAGATCAGCATATCGTCGTGGAAGCCGATGGTGCGGCTCGGCGCCGCGTCGCCGATTGCAGCGAACACGCGGCAATCCTGCGCGCTCGCGCCCGGCTCAACCTCGGCGACGAACAGGCAGGCATCCACGGAGGCGCGGAAATGCAGCATCGCGTCGATGCCGTGCAGCGCGGTCCGGCGGAACGGGTAGCCACGCCGCCAAGCCTGGGCCATGAGCTTTCGCGCCACGGCCGTCTTCACCAGGACACCGATCCAGCCGCCCCGAGGCTCCAACCACTCCAAGTACCGGAGCAGCATCCACTTTTAGATCCGCCCCTTTCAAGGTGTTGCTGCCCGTGCCTGGGCGAGCACCCGTGCG
>CAXSHI010000412.1:0-2730 GCA_964236755.1 uncultured Acetobacteraceae bacterium | reverse complement strand
CGCACGACGTGGCGCCGGACGAGCTGGACGTGGCCATCGCCATCGACCGGATGCAGCAGGCGCTCGACATCGAGGTGCGCCGGGTCGAGCATAGCTGGGCGGGCCTCCGCACCTTCACCCCGGACCGCAGCCTGGCCTTCGGCTGGAGCGGCGCGGACGAGGGCTTCTTCTGGTGCGTGGGGCAGGGCGGCTACGGCATCCAGACCTCGCCGGCGGCCGGCAAGCTGGTGGCGGACGTGATCGCCGGGCGCGACCCGGGACCGGCGGGCGCGATCCTGCCGGCCATCGACCCGCGGCGCTTCGCGTCTATCTCGGCGGCGTCAACCCCACTTTAACCCCGGTCGCCTGGATCGCCGCCCAGGTCTCCGGCTGCAGCGGCACGCCGTCGCGGAGGCGGGTGGCGCGGGTGCGGCTTTCCGCCTCGCCGGGCACCAGGACCTCGCCGCCGGGTGCGGCGGGGCGGGAGTTCTTCACGTAGTCGGCAAAGCCCCGGGCCGTTTCGGCGAAGCCGGCGGCGCCGAAGTGCTGCGGGTCGAGGTAGATCGACAGCATGCCGTTGACGATGCCGCCCCGCTTCGCCCCAGGGATCGGCCCCGCGGTCGGGCTGCCGGCGAAGCATCCTGCCAGGATTTCGCACATGAAGGCGATGCCGGAGCCTTTGTGGTCGCCGAACGCCCGCAACGCGCCCTCGCCATTGCCGGGATCGCGCACGACGGTGTTCTCAATGGGGCCGTATAGCGTGCGCGGGTCGCTGGACAGCGCGCCGTCCGGGCCGATCAGCGCGCCGTGCGGGATGGGCTTGCCGCCGTTGCTCGCGACCAGCACCTTGCCCTCCGCCACCATGCTGGTCGCGAAGTCCAGCAGCAGCGGCGGCGCGCCCGGCTGCGGCACGCCGATGCAGAACGGGTTGGTGCCGAACCGCCGGTCCACGCCGCCGAACGGCGCCACGACCTCGCCCATGCCGACGTTGACGAAGTGGATGGACACCAGCCCGGCCTCTGCCGCGCGCTCTGCCCAATCGCCGATGCGGCCGATATGGCCGGAGTTGCGCAGCGTCACCACGGCCAGCCCCGCCGCCTGCGCCTTGGCAATGCCCAGGTCCACGGTTGCCGGGCCGATAGTCTGGCCGAAGCCCAGGTTGCCGTCGACCACCGCATGGTTGGCGCTCTCGGCCACGACTGTCGGCACCTGGCCGGCGCGGACCTTGCCCTCCTGCAGCCACTGCACGTAGCGCGGCACGCGGATCACCCCGTGGCTGTCATGCCCTGCGAGGTTTGCAGACACCAGATGGTAGCCGATCCGTTCCGCCTCCTCCGTGTCGCACCTGGCGGCGACGAAAATCTCTGCAACGAAACCCCGCAGCGTATCGACGGCCACCAGCGTCGTAGGCAGCGCATCCATCAGCGCGCTGTCCCGGCAATCGCCTGCGCCGTCGCCCGGTAGAACTGGTTGTCCGTGGGCGTGATCGTCATTTCCGCCATGCAGGTGCGCGGCGGCATCCGGGCGGCGAACACGGCGGCGGCGGCGATGTCCTCGGGCTGGATCATGATGGCGCGCTCCTCGGCGCTGGGCGGCTGCGGCCGGGTGTCGAGGATCGGGGTCGCGACCTCGCCGGGGTTGATGCAGACGCTGCGGATGCCGTGGATGCCCTCCTCCGCGTTGATCGTGGCGGACATGGCGCGGGCGGCATGCTTCGACGCGGTGTAGCTCGGCCCCGATATCAGAAAGATGCCGGTCCCGGCGATCGAGGCGACATGGATCAGCAGCCCGCCGCCCTGCGCCCGCATCGCCGGCAGCACCGCGAGCGCGCATTGGAACGGACCCTTCACGTTCACGTCCATGACCGTGGCCATGTCGGCCATCGAAAGGTCTGCCCAGTGCCGCTTGCGGGCATTGGTACCGGCGTTGTTGATCAGGATCTGCACGTCGCCCAACGCTTCCACGACGGCCAGGTGCGCGCGGGTCACCTGGTGCGGATCGGCCACGTCCGCGAGCGCCAGCATGGACTGGCCGCCGGCCACCCCGACCAGGTGATGCGTTTCCTGCAACGTCTCCCGCGACCGCCCGGTCAGCGCGAGGCGGCACCCGGCCTCGGCAAACGCCAGCGCCATGGCCCGGCCGATGCCGGTTCCAGCGCCGGTGATCCAGACGACGCGCCCGGTCAGGTCCTGCATCATAGCCGTTCTCCTTACAAAACCTGTCCCGACGATGGGTCGATTAGGTGCATGTGGCCCATGTCCGCGGCTAGGGTCAGCGGCGCGTTGGGCGCGGCCGAGGTTTGCGGGTCCACGCGGGCGCAGCCGGGCTCGCCGCCTTGGAAGAAGTGCACCACCGTCTCCATGCCCATCGGCTCCACCACGTCCACCGTGATCTTGAGCGGCGCGACGCTGCCCCGGCCCTGGTCGCGCGGCCCGTACTCGCGAAGTTCTGGCAGGTGCTCGGGGCGCAGGCCGAACACCATGTCCCGGTCGCGATGCGCGGCATAGCGGTCCTGCCGCACGGGCGGAATCGGCAAGAGCTGGCCGTCGGCAAGCTGCACCGCCGGCACGCCGGACGGCGCCACGAGGCGGGCGGTGAAGAAGTTCATCGCCGGGCTGCCGATGAAGCCGGCGACGAACCGGGTCCTCGGGTGGTGATACAATTCCTGCGGCGGCCCGACCTGCTCGATCCGGCCGTGGTTCATCACCACCACGCGGTCGGCGAGCGTCATCGCCTCCACTTGGTCATGCG
>CAXSHI010000411.1:0-2736 GCA_964236755.1 uncultured Acetobacteraceae bacterium | reverse complement strand
TCTCCAGCGCACGCTCCGCCATGCCGATCGCCCGCATGCAATGGTGGATGCGGCCCGGCCCCAGGCGCCCCTGCGCAATCTCGAAGCCGCGCCCCTCACCCAGCAGCACGTTGTCCACCGGCACCCGCGCGTCCTCGAACAGGATCTCGGCATGGCCGTGCGGCGCGTCGTCGTAGCCGAACACCGGCAGGTGGCGCAGCACCTGGACGCCGGGCGTGTCGCGGGGCACCAGCACCATGCTCTGCTGGCGGTGGCGGTCGGGGCCGTCCGGATCGGTCTTGCCCATCACGATCAGCAACTGGCAGCGCGGGTCGTTGGCGCCCGACGACCACCACTTGCGCCCGTTGATCACGTAGTCGCCGCCCCGGCGCTCGATCCGGCACTGGATGTTGGTGGCGTCGGACGAGGCGACCTCCGGCTCCGTCATGCAGAACGCCGAGCGGATCCGGCCTTCCAGCAGCGGCTCCAGCCACTCCTGCTTCTGCGCCTCCGTGCCGTAGCGGTCGAGCGTTTCCATGTTGCCGGTGTCGGGCGCCGAGCAGTTGAACACCTCCGATGCCCAGGACACGCCGCCCATGATCTCGGCGAGCGGCGCGTATTCGAGGTTGGTCAGCCCGGCGCCGCGGTCCGAATGCGGCAGGAACAGGTTCCACAGGTCCGCCCGCCGCGCCGCGGCCTTCAGGTCCTCCATCACCGGCACCGGCTGCCAGCGGTCGTGGCTTGCATGCTGGGCGACATAGGTCGCCTCGTTCGGGTGGACGTGCGCCTCCATGAAGGCCTGCAGCCGCCGCTGCAGCTCCTGCACCTTCGCCGAGTGCTCGAATTCCAAAGCGTCCTCCCTTTCAACGTCTTGGGTACGACCTTACCAATTGCCGGCGCTTTCGCCAGGGCTTGCACCGCGCTCCGATGGGCGGGCGCTTCCATTGCGCACCCGTTTGACCTACGCATGGCGCCCAGTCCCGCACACCCAGTCCCGCACATTTCATCGGAGACGACCCTTGAGCATTTTCGGCAGCATCATGGACAAGATCTTCCATCACGCCAGCGCCGCCCCGGCGGACGCCCCGGCGGACAGCGCCGCCCCTGCCCCCGCGGCCGAGGCGGCCGGCTCCGCGCCTGCCGTGGACGTCGGCGCGGTGCTGAGCCAGATGGCGTCGCAGAAGGGTGGCGGCGGCAACTACCAAACCTCTATCGTCGATCTGCTGAAGCTGCTCGACCTCGACTCCAGCCTCGATGCGCGCAAGCAGCTCGGCCAGGAACTCGGCATGCACGCCGGGGCGGACGGCAGCGCCGAGCAGAACATCGCGCTGCACAAGGCCGTCGTGCAGAAGCTGGCCGAGAACGGCGGCACGGTGCCGGACAGCATGAAAGGCTGAGCCGGGGCGCTACTGGTCGCTTTCGGTTTCCGCCTCGCGCCGGTCTGGGTCGATTAAAGCCAGGACGGGCAAGGCCAAGACGGGCAAGGCCAAGACGGGGAGCTTGCCGGCCGACGGCGGCCGCAGCGCGGCGTCGATGGATGGACGGACCGTGCGGACGCCGGGCGGCCCGGCCAGCTCGACCCCGTCCGGCCGCACGGCCACCACGGTGAACGGTCCCAGCCGGCCGCCCTCGCCAAGCACGATCGGCTTTCCGTCCGGGCCGGCAAAGATCGCCCGGCCGTGCTGCTCCGCGACGATGAGGCCGGTCAGGCGCGGGGGAGCGGCCGGGGCGGACGCGGGCGCGAGGTCCCGGCGGAACGGGGCACGGCCCGGCGTGAACAAGGGCCGGGCCAGCATGGCGTCAATCCTCACCGGCGCCCACTCGGGTGCCGCGGCACGCCGGACCGGCGCCTGCGGCACCGGCGGTGGCGGCTCCCCCTCGACGGCATCCAGCCGCGCCAAGCTTTGTAGGATGCAGCCGGTTTCCAGCAGGAGGACAGCAAGCAGCGCAAGCGGTCTGTTCACGCGCATCCCACGGTCAGGTGGGTAGCGCTTTGGCGTCGAGTGTCCCTGCCCCGGCCTCGTTGAACAGCAGCAGCCGCCCGGCATTGCCCAGGCCCAGGAACGTGCTGAGGTTGTGCAGCAGCGCCGCGACGATCGCACCCTCCGCGCCCAGCACCCCCGCCGCCGCCAGCCCCACCAGCGCCAGCGTCCAACCCAGCCCGATAGCCACGTTGACGTGGATCGTCCGCCGGCACCGCCGGCTGAGGCGGATCGCGGTGGCGAGGCGGCGCAGGTCGCTGCTCATCAGCACAAGGTCCGCCGACGCCAGCGCCACGTCGGTACCCTGCGCGCCCATGGCGACGCCGACCGCGCCCACCTTGAGCGCCAGCGAATCGTTGATCCCGTCGCCCACCACCAGCGGGCGGAACCCGGCCCGGATCTCGTCCAGCACGTGGCGCATCTTCTGCTCGGGAAGCGCGCCGGCCACGACGTCGCCGATGCCCAGCTCGGCGCCGATGCGCTGCGCCACGGCGTCCCGGTCGCCGGTCAGCAGGATCTGCCGCCGCAAGCCGAGCGCGCGCAGCTCATCGACCGCCGCCTGGGCCTCCGCCCGTGTCCGGTCGGCGAACAGCAGCCATCCCTGGAACGCGCCGCCATGGCTGAGCCCGGCAATCGGCCGTCATGCGCGGGCGCCGCCGGCGCATCGACGCCAAGCCCGGCGAACAGGTCCGGACGGCCCAGCGCCGCCGCCCGGCCGTCCACCGTCGCGGTCACGCCGAAGCCGCCCAGCTCCCGCACCTGGTCCAGCGGCGGC
>CAXSHI010000410.1:0-2743 GCA_964236755.1 uncultured Acetobacteraceae bacterium | reverse complement strand
GGCGTGCTCTGCATGGCCGCAACCGTGGATTGGATCAAGCCCTAACAGAGCCTAGTGCTTGGCCTAACATTGCTGCCGTGAGCCTCAAAGTAGCGGCGTCCATGCCGGTAACCAGAACCAAGCTCGTCAAGTCGGCCAGACTGTCCGAAAGGACAGAACTACCCCCAAGGGGCCGGCAATCTGAATTTGCGACGTGAAGATATTGACCCTGCCCTGTCCGTAAAACGAACCCTGCCGGACACTCCAGTCCGTTGCACTACGGCCGGTCGTCCTCCGCGTAGGTATTTTCCGAGACTACCCCCAGGAAAGTGCAGGGCTGATCGTGTCCCGAGACAAGCACGACAGGATATTTGATGTCATCTGACCGTATTTGGGCAGGCGGAGAATGTATGGTCCAGGACTCCACGCTGGCGTGACGGAGCAAGTGGCGATGTCACATACTCGGCGCAGGTTTCTCACCAGCACGGCCAGCGTCGCTGCAGCGACCGCGCTTGGGGCCGAGACTCAGGGTGTTATCGCGACGGCTGGGGCGGCATCCGTTCAGGCCCGCGGTCCTGATACAGCGATCTCTATTGTCAGCCTCGACGAGGTGCAGCGGCAGGCTAAGCTGGTCCTGTCGCCGGGCGCCTACACGTTCGTGGCCAACGGTGCCGGCGACCAGTGGACGCTAGGCGAAAACCGGTGCGCCTTCAACGACTTCCCAATCCTGACGCACCGCCTGCGCGGCGTGCAGAACGCGGCGATCGCCATGCAGACGCAGCTGCTCGGTCACACGATGCCGTCTCCGCTGATCGTGCTGCCAATGGGCCTGCACCTGATGGTGCATAGGGATGCAGAGGCTGCGACCGCGGCCGGGGCGGGACGGGCCAAGGTTGCTCTACACGGCCTCCGGCGCGTCGAACCTGCCGCTCGAACAAATCGCCAAGGCGACGTCCGGGCCGAAGTGGTTCCAGGTCTATTTCAACGCTGACGCCGGCATCACGCGCGACATTTTGCTGCGGGCACGCGATGCGGGCTACAGCGCGATCGTCCTCACGGCCGACGCCATCGGGCCGGGAACGAGCGACGCCTTCATGGCCATGGGCAACCCGTTCCCGGCCGGTATGACGTTCGGCAACAACGATCCGCGCTACGGGGGTCGGGGTTCTTTCCTGGCGCAGAACACCGCGCTCAAGATGGACGACATCGGCATGATCCGGCAGCTCACGGGGCTGCCGGTTGTGGTCAAGGGCATCATGCGCCCCGTTGACGCGACTGATGCGGTTGCGGCCGGAGCAGCGGCCATTCAGGTGTCCAACCACGGCGGCCGGCAGATCGACGGCGTGCCGGCCTCTATCTCCGTGTTGCAGGAAGTCGTCGATGCCGTGCAGGACCGGGTTCCCGTGATCTTCGACGGCGGCGTCCGGCGAGGCATCGATGTGTTCCGAGCGCTGGCGCTCGGGGCAACCGCAGTCGGGGTCGGCAGGCCGGTGCTGTTCGGCGCGGCCCTGGGCGGGGCGGGCGGGGTGCAGAGCGTGCTTGAGCACCTCACCAGGGAACTGCACCAGGCCATGCTGCTGGCAGGCGTCCAAACCACACGGGACGTCGGCCGCGACAATCTGTTCGCTCGTGCTCTCCCCCGGAAGGAAACGTGATGAAGCGTCTCAATCTACGTGCTGGTCTTGTTGCCCTAGTCATAACTGCCGGGACGGCGCTTTCCGCCGGTGGAGCAACCGCGGCGGAGGCGGACGTCACGTTCTCGACCGACCCGGCCGTCGCCGCCCAGCAGCATCCCGCCTACGATGTCGTGCATCGGTACGAGCAACTGCTCAACACGGGCGACACGGCGGAGATCATGAAGCTGTACGCGCCCGACAGCGTAGCGGAGTGGAACGACAAGCCGACTTTCAGGACCCTTCAGCAGAAGATCGACGGCTACGATGCGCTGTTCAAGATGGCCAAGTTCACCACGGTGTTCGGCTACGACGCGATCGATGTGTATGGCGACACGGCGGTCATCCGCACGCACCATCACAAGGGAGCCACGGTGGTCGAGAACGGCAAGCCGGTCCTCGACCTGAACCGGGAGGTGTTCGTGCTGCACAAGATTGCAGGCGCCTGGAAGATCGTCTTCTACGCCTTCAACACGAACCCGAACCAGGGAGAAGGATGATGCCGGACATCGTGATCTGGAGCGAACGGCCTGCGGCCACGCCGGCCCAATCCGTCGAGGTTTCAACCGCCGCCGGCCTGATTGCTGCTGCCGCCAACCCGCTCGTGGCGCGCATCACGGTGCTGGCGTCCCTCACGGGCCTGTCCTGCGTGCGGCTGCTGCCGGGCCAGGCGCTGGCCGGGCATGACGTTTCGATCGAGCTGCGGTTCGCGCCGGGCCAGGACGGCGTGCAGCTTTCGACGGACAACCAGGTCGAATGCCTGGAGGTGAGCACCGATCCCGACCGGACCGCCGTGTTCAACGACACCGGCGTGGACGGCCTTGGCCGCCTGGTGCTGAGCGGCCTGCGTATCACCGGCGTGGTGCGGCTGCTGGCGCGAGACCGTGTCCGGAGCGGGCATGTCGAGGCGCACGACATCAATACCGTGGCCGCAGACGCCCGGGGCTATGACACGCGGCCGAAGGGCTATGGCGTCGAGGTTATCCCCGACGCCTTCACCCTGTGGAACTAGCAGGCGGACCCCGCCGTCACGATTACGGCCGACCTCACCGGCCTATCGGCGGGCCGCGCCGGAGCCCCGGTGCGCGGCA
>CAXSHI010000409.1:0-2751 GCA_964236755.1 uncultured Acetobacteraceae bacterium | reverse complement strand
CCAGGGGCGGCTCGCCCCTGGCGGGTCTGGGCAGAGCCCAGTCTTGCTTCCTGACAGGTCGATGCCAGGCATCATGCGCTCGTCTTCGTTGAGTGGCGCACTCCGTCCTGAGAGCCGGCAGCGCAGGCGGGGTCGGCCCCGCTCCCATCCGTGGTGGTCTGCTGCCATTTTGCTTTGACTCGCTCGGGCGGCGGGAGTCAGTGTTGCGTAATCAAAACGTGGCGGAGACCCCGATGCCGACCAGCTTTACCGTCAATTCGGAGACCGAGCTGAACGCGGCGCTGGCGCAGATCGACCTGACCGGCGCGGCCTCCGCTCCCTCGACCGCCTACACTATCAGCCTGAGCAGCAGCGTCACCCTGGCCACCGACCTGTATGCGATCAATCTCGCGCAGGGCGACACGCTGGCGATCCAGGGCAACGGGCACACGCTGGACGGTGGCGGCGCGCATCGCGGGTTCTTCGCCTATGCGGGCGGCATCTCGATCAGCAACCTCGCGATCAACGACGCGCAGGCCGTCGGCGGCCAGGGGTATGGCGGCGGCGGCGCCGGGGCGGGCCTGGGCGGCGGGCTGTTCGTGGCGGCGGGTGCGTCGGTGTCGCTCGACGGCGTCAGCTTCTCGGACGATAACGCGGTTGGGGGAGTGGTCATAAACGGGCTCCCCTATGTCGGCGGCGGCGGCGGGCTGGGCGGCAATGCCGGCCAGTATGGCGGCGGCGGCGTCGGGCTGCTGGCCATGGGCGACACCGGCGGACCCGGCATCGTGCTGGGGGCCGCTCCGGGCGGCGCCGACGGGAGCGCAGTTCCGGGTGGCTCCGGCGGTGGCGGCGGCAGGGGCAGGCCTTACGACGATACTGGCGGCGGCGGCGGCGTGGGGGGCGGCAATGCCAACACCAACCAGAGCACCCCGGGCGCGTCCGGCGGCTTCGGCGGCGGCGGGGCCAACGCCGGCAATGGCGGCTTCGGCGGCGGCGGCGGCGTGAACGTTCTCGGTGTCGCCAACGCGAGCGATGGCGGCTTCGGCGGCGGCGGCGGCTTCGGCGGCGCACCTGGCTTCGGCGGTGGCGTCGCCTTCTACACCGGCCGCACCGGGCTTGACGTCGGCGGCAACGGGCTGGGCGCCGGCGGCGCGATCTTCGTCCAGCAGGGCGGCGGCCTGAGTCTGTCCTCCGGCACGATCAGCGGCAACGAGGCGCAAGAAGGCACCGACAACACCGGGATCGGCGTGCCGGGGCACGGGCTGGGGGCGGGGATCTTCCTGCAGGGCAACCAGCAGCTCGCGCTGTCCCCCGCCGCCGGTCAGACGCTTGCGATCGCCGACGTGATCGCGGATCAGACCGGCAGCACCGGCCAGACCGGCCTGTCCGCCGCCGGCGACCCGCTTGCGGGCTCGGGCAGCCTGCTGATTGACGGGCCCGGCAAGGTCATCCTGTCGGCGTCGAGCACCGCGACCGGCCGCCTGGGCGAGACCTACTCCGGCGGCACGACGCTCGCGGGCGGCACGCTGGAGCTTACGCTGAACGGGCCGCTGGGCAGCGCCGGCGACATCGTGTTCGCCGGCCCGGCGACGCTGGTGCTCGATCAGACGGAGAACCAGATCTATCAACACCCGTATGATTTCAACCAGATCGACGGCTTCGCGCCGGGCGACACGATCGACCTGCGCAATCTCAACTACGCCGACAGCTACCGCGTTGCGCTCCAGCCTGCCTCGGCCCAAAACGTCATCCTCATCAGCCAGACAGGCACGGTCCAGGATGAGTTCCTGCAAATCCCGGGTGCGCACGACCTGGTGCTGAGCAGGGCGGCGGATGGCAGCGTGCTGCTGGGAGAGGCGCCCTGCTACGCGCAAGGCACGCGGATCGACACGCCGGGCGGCGAGGTCGCGGTCGAGGCGCTGCGTCCGGGCGACAGGGTCAGCCTGGCCGAGGGCGGCAGCGCGCCGGTGCGCTGGGTCGGCCGCCGCCGCGTCGACCTGCGCCACCACCCGAAGCCGGACGCCGTGCGTCCCGTCCGCGTGCGCGCGCACGCCTTCGGGCCAGGGCTGCCCCGGCGCGACTTGGTGCTCAGCCCGGAGCACGCGTTGTCGCTCGGCGGCGCGCTGGTGCCGGTCCGCGTGCTCCTGGACGGGGAGGCGGTGGTGCAGGAGTCGCCGGACCGGGTGACGTACTACCACGTCGAGCTCGACCGCCACGCCGTCCTCCTGGCGGAGGGGTTGCCGGCGGAGAGCTACCTCGACACCGGCAACCGCCACTGCTTCGCGAACGGCGCGGTGGCGAGCCTGCACCCGGATTTCGCACCCGGCACGACCGCAGCGGAGCCCTGTGCGCCGATGGTGCTCGCGGGGCCGCAGGTCGAGGCGGCGCGTGCCACGCTGCG
This sequence comes from uncultured Acetobacteraceae bacterium, assembly GCA_964236755.1. Taxonomy (GTDB): domain Bacteria; phylum Pseudomonadota; class Alphaproteobacteria; order Acetobacterales; family Acetobacteraceae; genus CAHJXG01. The sequence goes on along the minus strand of CAXSHI010000409.1, from coordinate 371 downwards.
CGAGGTCAACCTACAGCGCGCCGCATAGCGGCCGATGGGGCGGCCTGGCAGAAAGCAAGGCTGGGCGCTGCCCAGACCCGCCAGGGGCGAGCCGCCCCTGGACCGGCCTTACTTAAGTAAATGTTTCCAAAGGGCTCGCCCTTTGGCGGAGTTTGAGGCAGAGCCTCAACCTTTCTTGCCTGCCTAATCGAAGCTCGGCTGGTGCAGCCCCGCCGGTGAGGTGGTGAACACCTCGCAGCCGCCCTCAGTCACGCCGACCATGTGCTCGAACTGCGCCGACAACGAGCGGTCGCGCGTCACCGCGGTCCAGCCGTCATCGAGCACCTTCACCTCCGGCCGCCCGGCGTTGACCATCGGCTCGATGGTGAAGA
>CAXSHI010000408.1:0-2768 GCA_964236755.1 uncultured Acetobacteraceae bacterium | reverse complement strand
GCGTCGCGGTCCCTGGTCAGGCAGGTCACTGCCTTCTCGTACTTGGCCCCCTACTTCTCGGCAAACGTCACGAATGCCGCCTCCACCGTGGCGTGGTCCGGCGCCGCCCAGACCTCGCACAGATCGGCCTTGGCCGTTGGCTGGACGGACCTGGGCAGCCTGTTGAGCACATTGGCCGTTTTGTATACGGTGCAGCGCTGGTGCCGGGTCGAAGGCGACATCTCGTCCAGCGCCTTCCAGAAGCCGAGCGCCCCGTCGCCGGTCGCCAGCTCGGGTGCGACGACAAGCCGCGGGCCTTGAGATCGACCAGCAGCTCGCGCCAGCTCTGGGCGCTTTCCCACACGCCCACCTGGAAGCCGAGCAGCTCCTTCCTGCCTTCCGGCGTGGCGCCCATCAGCACCAGCATGCACTCGGCCTGCGGCTCCATGCGCGCCTGCAGATACACGCCGTCGGCCCAGACGTAGACATAGCGCCGGGCCGACAGGTCGCGCCGCTGCCAGCGGCTGTAATCCACCTCCCGCTCGCCCCGCAGCCGCGCGATCACCGACGGCGACAAGTTCGGGGCATCCTTGCCCAGCAAGGCGCCGAGCGCTTCCCCGAAGTCGCCCATCGAGACGCCGCGCAGATACAGGATCGGCAGCAGGGCATTCAGGCTGCGAGTCCGCCTCGCACGGCCGGCAGGATCGTTGAGGTGAACCAGATGCGTTCGCCTGCCTCACCGGCACCACGGTCGCGCAGCTTGACCCGCTGCACCGCGACCGAGCCGATCCCCGTCTGCACCTGGCGTTGCGGCTCATGACCATGCCGAACCAGGCACTCGCGTCCGTCCGGCAGCCGCAGGCCCTTCATCTCGGTCAGGAAGGCTTCAGCTTCCGCTTCCACCGCCCGGGCCAGCAGCCAACGGGCGCCGCTCCTCATGATCGCCGTCAGCGGGTCCTCGACCGTGTCGGGCTGACGCAGCGGAACCACAGTGCTACCACTCATCATGGCTTACCGCTCCTTCGGGAGGTTCAGGCAGCCTTCCATCCGCCTCGATACACCGCCTCTCTCAACCCGGCGTCACCCAAGTTCGGTCATAGCTCTTAGGCTTCAACGCTTGGGAACCGGCTTTCTGACGGTCTTCGGCTTGCCTTTCTCCTCCTCTTCGCCAGGCTCCTCATCCTCATCAGGCTCCTTGCCTTCGTCATCCTTGCCGGTCTGCTTCGATGCAGCCACGTTACTGTCACCCTCGGCTATCTTGCTCAGCGCCTCATCATCCATACGTGCGGCGTCACGCAGCTTCTCCAGTTCTTCGATCGCCGCCTCAAGGCCCATCTGACGTGCGAACGCGAGCAGTGACCCATAACGAGTGACCTCGTACGTCTTAATGCCTTGGAGGCAGGCGATCAGCGCGGCGTCAAGCACGGGGCCGGCTTCGCCTTCCTCGATCGCCTCCTGGCATTCAGCCAGCAGACCGTTCATGGCTTCGCACGTCTTGCCGCGGGGCCGCTTGTCGACCGCCTCGAACACCCGGTCGAGCGCATCGATCGGCTCCTTGGCCTGATCCTTCGCTTTGCGGAGGATCTCTCGGACCGCCTCGTTCTGCACTGCTTTCATGATCTTGGTGGAAGATTTCGCAAAAGCTTTTTCGGCATAGTAGATGTCCTGCAGGAAGTGCAGGAACAGGTCGTTCATCGTTTTCATGTTCGGCTCCAGGACGGACTTGATCATCCGTCAGTCGGATTTGCAGCGTGTCACGGATACGTCAACGCTTTCGGCTACTGCTACTGACCCACATTTCCCTTGTAGTCCAGCCACACCTGGACACGCTGGCCGCCCTTGGTCGCCGTCCCGCGCCAGACTCCTGTTCCGTCCTTGTGCAAGTCGCCCACATCCTGGAACCCGTGTCCGGTGATGCGCCGCTCAGCTTCGCCCTTGCTGAACGAGTTGGCCCCGTGCGCCGGCTGAGGCGCGTTGGCGTCGGTAGTCGCGACGGCTTGGTTGGTGTCGCCGCCTGCGGCAGCCATCCCGGCACCTGAGGTCCCTGGCTGAACACCACCTGAGACACTGCTCGGGGCACGGTCGGTCGCGACGCTCCCGCCTCTTCCAGGCGTCACGGCGCCCGGTGGCGCGACCAGTGTGGCCGACGACGAGGCAGGCGTATCGGCAGCATCAAGCAGCGCCAGTGTTTGTTGATCAAACCGTCCGGATGCCTGCAGTCCCCTTGCAGCCTGCAGACGCCTCAATGCTTCCGAGGTGTTCGGTCCCCAGAGGCCGTCGATCTTGCCCGGGGAGAAGCCTTGCCGGTCCAGCTTTGTCTGAAGATCCTTGATCCGTCCGGCGTCGAGCTGAAGCGGCACGACCTTCCGATAGATGGCGGGCACGTCGCCAGAAGCTGGCCGTGCAAGAACTGGCGCAATTGCGAGCAACCCGGCAGCGACAGCGATGACGAAGGTGGTGCGTTGCATAAGAGTCCTCGTTGAAGGAAGAGAACCGCGTCCGCGAGACGAATCGGAGTTGTCCCATGGGTCAGAGGTGGATGAGTCGCCAGGCTGAGCTCGCCACCAGCGCATCCGCCTGCCTGGTGCGTCGTGTCCGCACATGAGATGAACGCAAGAAAAGACCAAATCCCTGGTGCAGCCGAGCGTCGCCCGGCCACAGAGCGGTAAGCCGGGTTAGCCATAAACCTCCTTGAGGACCTCTCGGCCGGCGCGGACTACGGCGTCGGTTGTGATGCCGAACTTCTCGTAAACCTCAGTGATCTTGCCGGACTCTCCGAAGCTGTGCAT
>CAXSHI010000407.1:0-2781 GCA_964236755.1 uncultured Acetobacteraceae bacterium | reverse complement strand
ATAAACCCTACAATCCCAACCATCGCCCCGCTTGACAGCCGCATTACTCAGCCGCAGTACGGTCCGTGATCGCCGGGACCTCCGGCCGTAGCCGCTGCTGGTCGCGCCCAGCCGCCACCGCCCTCAGCCGGTTCATCACGCTGCCCGTGCCTGCCGGGATCAAGCGGCCAACGATCACGTTCTCCTTCAACCCCAGCAGGTTATCTACCTTGCCCGCCGTCGCGGCCTCGGTCAGCACCCGGGTCGTCTCCTGGAACGAAGCCGCGCTGATGAAGCTGTGGGTTTGCAGGCTGGCCTTCGTGATTCCCTGCAGGACCGGCATCGCCGTCGCGGCACGCTCCTCCAGCTTGAGCCGCTTCTCGTTCTCCGCTTCGAACTCCAGGCGGTCCACCTGCTCACCCGCTAGATAGGTCGTGTCCCCGGGCTCCAGGATCTCCACCTTCTGCAGCATCTGCCGGACGATGACCTCGATATGCTTGTCGTTGATCTTCACCCCCTGCAGCCGGTAAACGTCCTGGATCTCGTTCACCAAGTAGTCCGACAGCGCCTCGACACCGAGCACCTTCAGGATGTCATGCGGCACGCGCGGCCCATCCACCAACGGGTCGCCCCGCCGGACGAAATCGCCCTCCTGCACGCTGACGTGCTTGCCCTTCGGGATTAGGTACTCAGTGTCCTCGCCAGTCTCATCGTTCTTCACGATAACCCGGCGCTTCGCCTTGTAGTCCTTCCCGAACTCCACACGCCCATCCATCTCGGCGATGATCGCATGGTCCTTGGGCTTCCGCGCCTCAAACAGTTCGGCCACGCGCGGCAAACCGCCGGTGATGTCGCGGGTCTTGCTGCCCTCACGCGGAATGCGCGCCAGCACGTCACCGGCCGCCACTGTGGCCCCGTTCTCCACCGACAAGATGCTGTCCGGATTCAGGAAGTATCGCGCCTCCGCCCCGTTCGGCAGCCGCAGCACCTCACCTGCCGCATCCTTCAACTGCAACCGCGGCCGCAGGTCGACCCCCTTGGTCTGCTGCTTATAGTCCACGACCACACGGGACGTGAGGCCGGTGACCTCGTCCATGCGCTCAACGATCGTCACCCCGTCCAGCAAATCGAGGTATTCGACCGATCCGGCGCGTTCGGTGATGATCGGCAGGGTGTAAGGGTCCCACTCCGCCAGCTTGTCGTTGCGCTTCACCACGGCCCCCTCATCGGCGAGCAGCCGGGCGCCATACGGCACCCTGAAGCGGGCGCGTTCCCGTCCCTTCTCGTCACTCAGCACCATCTCGCAGTTGCGGGACATCACAACTGGGAAGCCCTGGCTGTTCTGCACGACGTTGCGGTTCTTGATCTGCACGGTGCCGTCATGGCTCGCCTCGACGCTGCTTACCTCAGCGCCACGCTGCGCCGCGCCGCCAATGTGGAACGTGCGCATCGTAAGCTGCGTGCCAGGCTCGCCGATCGACTGCGCGGCGATGACGCCGACAGCCTCGCCGATGTTGACCGGCGTGCCGCGGGCGAGGTCGCGCCCATAGCACATACCGCAGACGCCGACCCGGCTTTCGCAGGTCAGCACCGACCGGATTTTCACCGCCTCGACGCCCGAGCTCTCGATCAGGTCGGCCTCTGGCTCTTCGATCAGCGTGTTCCGCGGCAGGATCATCTGCCCCGTCACAGCGTCCATCAGGTCCTCGGCCGTGGTGCGGCCCAGCGTCCGTTCCGACAAGCCAGCCACGACCTCGCCGCCATCCATCACGGCGCGGACCGTCAGCCCACGTTCGGTGCCGCAGTCGTTCTCGACGATGATGCAGTCCTGCGCCACGTCCACCAGACGCCGCGTCAGGTAACCCGAGTTCGCCGTCTTCAACGCCGTGTCCGCCAGGCCCTTGCGGGCACCATGAGTGGAGTTGAAGTATTCCAACACCGACAAGCCTTCCTTGAAGTTGGCAATGATCGGCTGCTCGATGATCTCGCCCGAAGGCTTCGCCATCAGGCCGCGCATGCCGGCGAGCTGACGCATCTGCGCCGGGCTGCCACGCGCCCCGGAGTGGCTCATCATCCATACCGAGTTGGTCTGGATGCCGACCTCCTGCTTGCTGATCTCCTTCATCATCGCGCCGGCGACCTCATCCGTGCAGCGCGACCAGGCATCCACCACCTTGTTGTAGCGTTCGCCAGCGGTGATCAGCCCGTCCTGATACTGCTGCTCGAACTCCTTGACCTCGTTCTGCGTCTTCAAGATCAGCTCCGGCTTGCTGTCCGGAATGATCAGGTCGTCCTTGCCGAACGACAGCCCGGCCTTCGCCGCCTGGCCGAAGCCCAAGCCCATCAGCCGGTCGGCAAAGATCACGCACTCCTTCTGTCCGCAGTGCCGATACACCGCGTCGATCACGTCGGACACGTTCTTCTTGGTCAACGTGCGGTTGATCAGGCTGAACGGCACGTTCGGATTGCGCGGCAGGATGCGCGCGATCAGCATCCGGCCCGGCGTGGTCACGACCATCTGCCGCACGGCCTTGCCGTCCGCGTCCACCGTCTCATACCGCGCGCGGATCTTGTCGTGCAGCTTGATGGCCTTCGCATTCAGGGCATACTCGATCTCGCCGACGTCGCCGAACGCGGTCGGCGCCCTATGCAGCAACTCCTGTGTGCCATCCTTGAACACCGCAGCGTCCGGCGCCTCACGGAACTCTGGCGTTTCCAGGCTCAAGTAGTACAGCCCCAGCACGATATCCTGGCTCGGCACGATGATCGGCTTGCCGTTGGCCGGGCTGAGGATGTTGTTGG
>CAXSHI010000406.1:0-2782 GCA_964236755.1 uncultured Acetobacteraceae bacterium | reverse complement strand
GCCGCCCACGCCGCCCCGCCGCCTGCGCCAGGCCGAGCGACCATGCGGCGAGCGCCACCAGCACGGCGCCGGCAGCCGTCGCCAGCACGCCGTCAGACCCGGCCTGCAAGCTGATGACCCAGACCAGCCAGGCCGCCGCGCCATACATTGGGAAGGCCAGCGCGCCCCGCAGCACGTCCATCCAAGGGCCGGGCCGCGGCAGGACGCGCGCCATGCCGGGCAGCACGGCCAAGGCGGCATAGGGCGCGGCGAGGCCCAGCCCCATCGCCAGGAACACCGCAAGCGTCACTGCCGCCGGGGCGGCCAGCGCGGCGGCGATGGCCGCCCCCATGAACGGCGCGGTGCACGGCGTCGCGACCACCACTGCCAGCAGTCCGGTGAAGAAGCTGCCGGCATGGCCGGCTTGCGCCGCCAGCCCCTGGCCGGCCCCGGCCAGCCGCGCGCCGACGCCGAACACGCCCGACAGGTTCAGCCCGACGCCGAGCAGCACCCAGGCCAGGGCGGCCACGAACGCCGGCGACTGGAACTGGAACCCCCAGCCCACGGCGCCGCCCGCCGCCCGCGCGCCGATCAGCAGCGCGCCCAGCGCGCCGAACGCCACCAGGACGCCCAGAGTGTACGACAGGGCATGCGCCCGGACCGTGTCGCGCTCCGCGCCGGACATGCGGGCGATGCCCATCGCCTTCATCGCCAGCACCGGGAACACGCAGGGCATCAGGTTCAGGATCAACCCGCCGAGCGCCGCCAGCAGCAGCGTCCGCAGCAGCGGCGCGGGGGGCGCCGCCGCCGGCCCGGGCGCGGCATCCACCTCCAGCGCGCTTTCCTGCCCGCCGGGGTCCTGCAGCACGACGACGCCGGCCAGGTTTGATCGAGCGTCGAGTCCGGGGGCCACCTTGAGCGCCAGGGCGACCACCCCCTCCCGGACGGTGAGCGCCTGCGGCGCCGCGGGTTCGATGGCGTCCGCCATGGCCGGGAAGAACCAGGCGTCGCGCACCGTGGCCGACGACAGCCCGGCTCCGGCGAGCGACAGCGTGCCGTCCGGGGCGACCCGGGCCTCGAACGGCGACGGGCGCGGGGCGGCGGCGGCGGCGAACAGCGGGGCCTCGGCGGACGGCGCCGGGGCGCCGGGCGGCAGATCCAGGGTGAACCGGCCCTCCTCCGGCACGCAGATGCGCTCGCACACCAGCCAAGTGGCCGCGGCCTCGACCCGCAGCGGCCCGGCGCCGGGCGCGATGGCGAGCGGCAGCAGCACCTCGCCCGTGTAGCCGTAGGTCATCAGCGGCCCCTCCGGCATGCGGCGCGGCGCCGGCCAACGGATCGGGCCGGCGCTGGCGCCGTCGGGCAGCGTCAGCGTCAGCTCGGGCGGTGCCCCGGCGTCCCCGGGGTTCTGCCAATAGGTGTGCCAGCCCGGCGCGATCCGCAGCCGCAGCCCCACGTGCAGCGGCGTGCCCGGCGCCGCCGCGTCCGCGTCGGACACCAGCGTGGCGGTCAGCCGCGGACTCGCGACCGCCGCGCTTTCCAGCGCATGCGCGGGCGGGGCCAGCAACGCGGTCAGCAGCGCCAGGACCATTCCGGCACGGATCATCCAGCCCTCCTCGCCATCGCCTGGCGCCACTCCTTCTTATAAGCAGCGGTCTCCCGATCTGCCAGAAGGTCACGCCCATGCTCCCTGCCCTCCCCGTCGCCGAGGTGCTGCCGGCCCTGCTGGACACGCTGGCGCGCCGGCCCAACGCCGTGCTGGTCGCCCCGCCCGGCGCGGGCAAGACGACAACCGTGCCGCTGGCGCTGATGGAGGCTGCCTGGCGCGGTGACGGGCGCATCCTGGTGCTGGAGCCGCGCCGCCTCGCCGCCCGTGCCGCCGCCGCCCGCATGGCGTTCCTGATCGGGGAGCCGGTCGGCCAAACCGTCGGCTACCGCACCCGGCTCGACAGCGCCGTGTCCGGCGCGACGCGGATCGAGGTCGTCACCGAGGGCCTGCTGGTCCGCCGCCTGCTCGGCGACCCGGCGCTGGACGGCATCGCCGCCGTGCTGCTGGATGAGGTGCACGAGCGTGCATTGGAGGCCGACCTCGCCTTGGCGCTCTGCCTCGACCTGCAGCGCGTGCTGCGGCCGGAGCTGCGTCTGCTCGCCATGTCGGCGACGCTCGACGGCGCGCGGCTGTCCACGCTGCTGGACGGCCCGGTGATCGAGAGCGCCGGGCGCATGTTCCCGGTCGATGTGCGCCACGCCGCCCGCGACGTGGCGGACGTGCGCGACCTGGCCGACGCGACGGCCCGCGCCGTCCGCGCGGCGCTGGGGGAGCACGAGGGCGACATCCTCGCCTTCCTGCCCGGCATGGGCGAGATCCGCCGGGCGGAGGCGGCGCTCGCCGGGTGCGGCGCCCTGGTGCTGCCGCTGCATGGCGACCTGCCGCCCACGCAGCAGGACCTGGCGCTCCGCCCGGCCGAAGGCCGCCGGGTGGTGCTGGCGACCAGCATCGCCGAAACCTCGCTCACCGTGCCGGGCGTGCGGATCGTGGTGGACGGCGGCTGGCGCCGCGCGCCGCGGCTCGACCCGGCAACCGGCCTCACCCGGCTCGCGACGCTGCGCATCAGCCGCGCCGCCTCCGACCAGCGCGCCGGGCGCGCCGGGCGGGAAGCGCCGGGGGTGGCGATCCGGCTGTGGACCCCGGCGCTGCACCGCGGCCTGCCGCCGTTCGACCGGCCGGCGATCCTGGAGGCCGAGCTGTCCGGCCTGCTGCTCGACTGCGCCGCCTGGGGCACGGCGCCGGGCGACCTGCCGT
>CAXSHI010000405.1:0-2814 GCA_964236755.1 uncultured Acetobacteraceae bacterium | reverse complement strand
GGGGCAGGGGGAACTCGTCCGGCCGCGTCCAGGGCAGCGGGTTGTGGCCCCATTCGCCGGCGATCCGGTGCCGCCCGGCGACGACGCGGCCGTCCACCACGATGCCGGCGCCGCAGCCGGTGCCGATGATGACGCCGAACACCACCCGCGCGCCCGCCCCGGCGCCGTCCGACGCTTCCGACAGGGCGAAGCAGTTGGCGTCGTTGTCGATCCGCACGGGGCGGCCCAGCGCCTCGGCCAGGTCGCGGTCGAGCGCGTGGCCGTTGAGGCAGATCGAGTTGGCGTTCTTCACCAGGCCCGTCGCCGGGCTGATGACGCCGGGGATGCCGACGCCGACATGCACGGGAGCGCCGAGTTCGGCATCGATCTGGAGCACCAAGGCGGCCAGCGCGCGCACCGCCTGGTCGTAGCCCGGCGGCGTCGGCAGGCGGCGGCGCAGCAGGATCGCGCCCGCCGGGTCCAGCACGGCGTACTCGACCTTGGTGCCGCCGAAATCGATGCCCATGCGCAGCATGCGACGGGTGTAGCCGCTGCCTCCATCCTGCTCAAGCCGTGTCCGCCGTGGCTTGGATTGAGTGGCCTGTGCTATGGTCGGGCCGTCATGTCAGAAGCCGAAGCCCGGGTTGCCACCGACCCGGCCGCAACCCCGGACGTCACCGCCCTGCTTCTCGCCACCCTGGCCGACCTCTATCGGCAGGAAGTCGGCGCCGAGGAGGATGTCCACCGCACGCTGCCGTTCTTCGGCACGGCGCTCGGCATCGTCATCGGCGCGCTCGCCTATGCGGCCGGGCGGCTGCCGCAATGGCCCGGCCTCGAGGCGGACCACGCTTCCGCCGGTTTCCTGGTCGCCGCCAGCTTGCTTGGATTGGCGATCTTCGAGGCCGGCTGCGTGCTGGTCTGGCTCTCGCTGGCGATCTCCAGCCGCAAGTACCAGCGGATCGGGCCGGAAGCCGAGTTGCGCGCCAGGGTCGTGGGGTTGCAAGCCTTCTACGACGAGCAGGGCATCGCCGGGGCGCAGCGCGAGGCCGCCTTGCTGGAGGATGTGCGGCAGATGCTCATCGACTCCTACGTGGCAACGACGCCGATGAATCGGACCCTCAACCAGAAACGCTACAAATACCGGGCGCGGGCGTCGTCGCACCTGGTCAGGAGCTTGATCTGGGCGCTGACGGCGACCAGTGTCATCTTCGCGGCCGACAAGCTGGGCTACCTACCAAGGGTAATGCCATGAACACGCCAAAGCCTGGACCACAGGCGCGGACCATAGTGCGGCCCCCCGCCAAGGCCGATCCGCCCCCGGCTGGCCATGCCAGCCCCAAGCGGCCGTTGCTGAAGCCGACCGGCCCCGTGATCTACAGCATCGAAAAAGGCGCGAATGTCTGGCCGGGCCGGAAATAAGCCTTCCTTTCATCGACTGATGCCCAGGTCGCCGCGATGAGCGAAACCCTCCTCGACGTCCAGGGCATGAGCTGCCCGCTGCCCGTGCTGCGCGCCAACCGGGCGTTGCGCACCCTGCCGCCCGGCGCCCGGCTGCGGGTGCTGGCCACCGACCGCGCGGCGATCTCCGACTTCCGCGCCTTCTGCCGCGAGACGGGCCACGACCTGCTGTCGTTCAGCGAGGAGGCCGGCGTGCTGAGCTTCACCATCCGCCGCCGCGCCGAAGACCCGGCATGACCCCCACCGCGCTGTTCTCCCACCCGGCCTGCTTGCTGCACGACACAGGCCTCGGCCATCCCGAATGCCCCGACCGCCTGCGCGCCGTGATGCGGGCGCTGGAGCATCCGGACTTCGTGCCGTTGCTGCGCGAGCAGGCGCCGCTCGCCACCCGCGAACAGCTGCTGCTGGCCCATCCGGCGGCGTATGTGGACGCCATCCTCGGCATCCATCCTGAGCCTGGCGAGCCCGTGCACCTCGACGGCGACACGCTGATGAGCGCCGGGTCGCCGGAGGCCATCCTGCGCGCGGCCGGCGGGGCGGTCGCCGGCGTCGATGCCGTCATGGAGGGTTGGGCGATGGCGGCGTTCGTGGCCGCGCGCCCGCCGGGCCACCATGCCGAGCGGGAGCGGGCGATGGGCTTCTGTCTGTTCGCCAACGCGGCAATCGCGGCCTTGCACGCGCGGGCGCGCTGGGGGCTGCAACGGGTCGCCGTGCTGGATTTCGACGTGCACCACGGCAACGGCACCCAGGACATCTTCGAGCGCGACTCCGGGTTGTTCTACGCCTCCAGCCATCAGTACCCGTGCTACCCGGGCACCGGGGCGGCGTCGGAGACGGGGGTTGGCAACGTGGTCAACGCGCCGTTGCCGCCGGGGTCCGACGGCGCGGCGTTCCGGGCGGCGTGGGAGCGCGTGCTGCTGCCGGCATTGGATGCGTTCCGGCCGCAGCTGATCATCGTGTCCGCCGGGTTCGACGCCCATCGCGCCGACCCGCTGGCGCAGTTGCGGGTGGAGACGGCTGATTTCGCCTGGTTGACCGGCCGCCTTGCTGCCGCCGCGGAGAGGCATTGCGGCGGCCGCATCGTCTCGGTGCTGGAGGGCGGCTACGACCTGGCGGCGCTGGCGGCCTCGGCGGCGGCGCTCGTGCGTGTGCTCATGCGGGTCGCGGACTGACGGGCCACTGCATGCGGCGTCACCCTGCTTATGCCAACGGCATCGGACGTTGATTGCCGCACTGCCGCCGTCCATTCCTCCGATACCCGGCCGGCAGCGTCGAACCAGAACCAGTGGTCCTGCGCAACCTTGAAGTGCCCTACGCGCCGGGTGGCACCGGGACGGCGCGCATGCGTTTGACCACGCGCAGGTGGGCGCGGCGGGT
>CAXSHI010000404.1:0-2832 GCA_964236755.1 uncultured Acetobacteraceae bacterium | reverse complement strand
TCACTCCGAGGCAAGCTCCAGCGGGCCGCATGGAATGACACCTACCTCGCCAAAGTCTTGGCCCTAATCTGAAATGCGACTGCCCTGGGTCGTCAACCGTGTCGCGCTGACGGAAAGGAACAACAGTGCTCCTGCTCGACATGGCGTATCGGCTCCTTCGAGAGTTCAGGCAGGCCTTAACCCACCTCGATACGCCGCCCTTCTCAGACCGTCGTCACCCAGATTCGGGCATAGCTCGCGCCTGCTACCTGGCGGATTGCGCCTCTTCGCCTCGGAGCGACGTAAGGCAGGGCAGTGGCCTCACCGCTGCATTTTCATGATCTGCTCCATCCCGGGCATGTTGTGGTTTAGGTGTCCCATGATCCACAGCGACCCACCGATGAGCAGGAAAATGATCAGCACGCCGAACGCAAGGGCCATGACGTTGTTGGTGCCGTCCGGCCCGGTGGTGATGTGCAGGAAGAACACGAGGTGGACGCCCATCTGCGCGATGGCCAGCACGAACAGCGCGATGGGGATGCTGGGCTGCCAGACGAGCGAGGTGCGCGCGACCACGAACGCGACAATCGTCAGCAACACGGCCAGCCCGAAGCCGGTCAGGTAGCTGCCGATGCCCTCCGCATCGCCGGGGCGCTCGTCGCCTGGCGCGGTGTCGGCGTGGTGCCGGTCGTATCCCAGTTCGGCGCCGCTCATGACTGGACCCCCATCAGGTAAACCACGGTGAACAGCCCGACCCAGACGATGTCCAGCGCGTGCCAGAACAGGCTGAAGCACATGACCCGGCGCAGGATGTCGGCGCGGTAGCCTTTGGCCCACACCTGGGCCATCATCGTCAGCAGCCATAGCAATCCGACCGAGACGTGCAGCCCGTGCAGGCCGACCAGGGCGAAGAAGGCGGACAGGAAGGCGCTGCGGCTGGGGCCGTTGCCGTCCGCCACCATGGACCAGAACTCCCGCAGTTCCAGCCCGATGAATCCGGTCCCGAGCGCGAAAGTCGCGGCCATCGCGCCGTAGAACCAACGGTTGTTGCGCATTTGCAAGCCGATGGTCGCCAGGCCGCAAGTGAAGCTGGACAGCAGCAGGAATCCTGTCTCGATCCCGGTGTTGCGGAGGTCGAACAGGTCCCGCCCCGACCGGCCGCCAGCCGTTTCGCCCACCAGAACGGCATAGGCCGCAAAGAAAGCGGCAAACATGATGATGTCTGAGAGCAGGAAGATCCAAAACCCGTAGCCGGCGATGATCCGCTTGGACGCAGGCTCACGTTCGGCGTGCTCCGTGCCGCGCTGCCGGTCGTCCTCCTCGCCGCCGACATGGCCGAGGTGGTTCGGGTCTCCGCGCTTTGGAGTATCCACCCTTCCTACAGCCCTATCCTGGTGTGGCGGGGTAGTCCCGCCGACAGGTTCCAAGACGAGCGTCCCCCCTGGCGCCGGGCGAAGCGCAAAGAGGGCGGCTGTGAGGGCGCCCGCACCCAGCAGCGCCGCCCAAAACCCGGTGTGGGACGCAGCAGGACGGGGCGCAGAAGACAGGATCGCACCTATTGCGGCGGTGGAGTCTGCGCCGTCGCCGTCCATCCGGGCGCTCATTCTGCGAGCTCCAGTTGGACGAGTGCCATCTGACGCGCCTGGCGGTTAGCCCGCGCGATGCGCGCGACCTCGGCGGCCGGTATGACCTCCTCGGTCACATCGCGCCAGGCAAACACAACGAAGGTGGCGAAGGCGCACACGAGGCCGAGCGCCGCCATCCACCAAATGTGCCAGATCATGGCGAAGCCGGTGATGGTGGCGAAGAAGGCGCAGATGACGCCGGTCGGGCTGTTCCTCGGTACCTCGATGTCGGCGTAGACAGGCTCCTCATCCAGCATCGCCTGCTTGCGCGCACGTTCCTTGACGCTCCAGTAGGCGTCCTCGCCTGACACCTCCGGCAGCACGGCGTAGTTGAACGCCGGCGGCGGCGACGCGGTGGCCCACTCCAGCGAGCGCCCGTTCCAGAGGTCGCCGGTCAGGTCGCGCAGCTCGTCCCGCTGGCGGATGCTTACCACGAGTTGGGCGACCAGGGTCACGATGCCAGCCAGGATCAGCAGCACGCCCACACCGGCGACCAGCAGCCAGGGTCGCCAGGCCGCGACGTCGTAGCTCTGCATCCGGCGCGTCATGCCCTGAAGTCCCAGTACGTACAGCGGCATGAATGCGACGTAGAAACCGCTGATCCACAGCCAGAATGCCCACTTGCCGAGGCGGTCGTGCAGGCGGAAGCCGAACGCCTTCGGGAACCAATACATGTAGCCTGCGAAGGCCCCAAACAGCACGCCGCCGATGATGACGTTATGGAAGTGCGCCACCAGGAACAGCGAGTTGTGCAGCACGAAGTCGACCGGCGGCACCGCCAGCAGCACGCCCGTCATGCCGCCCACCACGAACGTCACCATGAAACCGATGGCCCACAGCATCGGCGCAGAGTAGGTCACCTTTCCGCCATACATCGTGAACAGCCAGTTGAACACCTTCACCCCGGTCGGCACCGCGATGATCATGGAGGCGATGCCGAAGATGGCGTTCACGTCGCCACCCGCGCCCATGGTGAAGAAGTGGTGCAGCCAGACCGAGAAGGCCAGGACGCAAATCACCATTGTCGCCGCCACCATCGAGCGGTAGCCGAACAGCGGCTTTTGCGAGAAGGTCGAGATCACCTCCGAGAAGATGCCGAACGCCGGCAGAATCAGGATGTAGACTTCCGGGTGGCCCCAGGCCCAGATGAGGTTCATGAACATCATCACGTTGCCCCCGGCCTCGTTGGTGAAGAAGTGGAAGCCGAGGTAACGGTCCAGCAGCAGCA
>CAXSHI010000403.1:0-2838 GCA_964236755.1 uncultured Acetobacteraceae bacterium | reverse complement strand
TGATCCTCGAAGGCAGCGGGGCTGAGAGTGCCAAGGGCTGAGTGCAGCCGACGGGCATTGTAGACCTGATCGATGAAGCGCGGCAGGTCGGCGGCGACGTCGGCGAACGTCTCGTAGGCCATTGGGTAGACGGCTTCGACCTTCAGCGTCTTCATGAAGCTTTCCGCTTTGGCGTTGTCATAGGGGTTTGCTCGACGGCTTATGGAGCCTTCGAGGTGATGGTCGGCCAGAACCTTGCGGTAGGCGGCACTCGCGTAAGGGAACCCGCGATCGCTGTGATGGACACAACCCTTGTCCGGGGTTCTGGCCCCAATGGCGGCATTCAGCGCTGCCACTGCAAGCCGGGTATCGATGGACCGACTGATGGCGTAGCCGATTACACGCCTGGACCAGGCATCCAGGATCACGGCGACATAGACGAACCCATTCAGAACGGTGACGTAGGTCATGTCCGCCACCCAGAGCTGGTTGGGTCCGTCCAGCGTCATCCCCGGAGCCTTGTTCGGAAACAAGGGCTCGTCGTGATCGCTGTCGGTCGTGGCGGTGTAGCGTCGACGACGCCTGGGCTGAAGATCGTGCTCGCGCATGAGCCGCCGCACCCGCTTGCTGTTCACCACTTGCCCCTGCTGGCGCAGCTCGGCACAGATCCGGCGGTAGCCGTACGCCTCGAATTCCTCGCCCACGGCCTTGATGCGAGCGAGGACCTCGGCGTCCTTGTCGATTGCGGCTGGCACGTCATGGTAGGTCGAACGGGCAAGCCCCATCAGCCGGCAGCCTTGGGTGATGCTGAGGCCGGCGGGCCAATGATCACGGACGTGGACGCGTTTCTGCTCGATCGTCCTTGCTTCAAAGCCCCCTTTGGAAACTCGAGTTCCAGGGCTCGTCGACCGACCAGCCGCTCGAGCGCGGCGATCCTGGCCTCATAGGCCGACAGCAGGTTCGACGCCTCGATCTCCTCGTCGAACTCGCCGGCCTCTGCCTTGACAACCCAGACGCGGATCAGGTTGCGGCAGACGTCATGCCGCCTGGCAAGGCCGTAGAGCATCTCTCCAGCGGCATACTCGGCCGCCACCTGGCGCTTGAACTCGATGCTGTGGACACGGTGCTTGGCCATGTTCTTACTCCTGTAAAGCCCGCCAGCAGGTGGTCAATCAGATCGCCTCATCCTGTCCACCCACAGGGGCGCACTCCACTGTGCGGCGCCGTTTGCCCACCTACGCCCGTCTCCCGCAGACACAGCTGCTGTGCAGGACGCCAAGTCGGGAGGCTCGTTGCGGACATCACGAGACCTGATCGACCGCGTCCGTCTCCAATCCCTGCTCAGCCGGCACGCTCTCACCGTCCAGCACGCGACATGCGAGCGTCGCCAAGATGGCATGCTCCAAGGAGGCTTCATGACTCGCCTGACGATCGCCTGCGCGATGGCCGGGGCGCTTCTCCTGCTCGCGCCCGCCGTACCAGCATGGCCCGCCTCGCCGGACGCTCCGCTCACCCCCCGCGACGTTGCCGCAAAATCTATCCCGGTTCCCGGCACCGTCAGCCCGGAGCTGCAGGCCGTGATCGCGCAGCCGCTGCGTGCCGGCTGGAACACGCCGCCCGACACGCCCGAAAGCTGGGCACGGCTCGTCGCGCAGCTCGAAACCAGCGTCGGCGCCGCCAGCGGGCCGATGGCTGACCGCCTGCACGTGGACATCGCGCCGTCCACCATCGACGGCGTGAAGGTCTACATCCTGACCCCGCAGGACATCCCGGCGCGCAACAGGAACCGCCTGCTGGTCCACGTGCATGGCGGCTGCTACGTGCTGAACCCGCATCTGGCTGCCCTGCCGGAAGCGGTGCTTGTCGCGGGCATCAGCCACATCAAGACGATCGCCGTTGACTACCGCATGCCGCCCGAGGCGTACTTCCCGGCCGCCTTGGACGACGCGATGACCGTCTACAAGGCCGCCACTGCCATGGTGCCGCCGCGCAACCTCGGCGTGTTTGGCAGCTCGGCGGGCGGCGCGCTGACGCTGGAGATGATGCTCCGGGCGAAGGCGGCTGGACTGCCAATGCCCGGCGCCATCGCCCCTGGCACGCCCATGTCGGACGCAACCAACGCCGGCGACACGTTCCAGACCAACGCGCTCGTCGACAACGTGCTGGTCTCGCCCGCGGGATTCTGGGACGCGGCGGCGCGGTTCTACGCCCATGGCCACGACCTGGCCGACCCGATGCTGTCGCCGCTGCAGGGCGACCTGCACGGCTTCCCGCCCGCGATCCTGACCAGCGGCACACGCGACCTGCTGCTCAGCAACACCGTGCGCACCAATCAGAAGCTGCGCGAGGCCGGCGTCGAGACACGGTTGCAGGTCCTCGAAGGCGAGTCACACGCGCAGTCCTACCGCGACGACCGCATCCCGGAGGACCGATTTGCCATCGGCGAGATCGCCGCCTGGTTCGATGCGAATCTCGGCCAGTGAGGACCGCCACGCGGCTCCTGGTCCTGCTCCGTGGCGGGCGCCTTCCTACCGGGCGCTCCGCCGTTGCCGAGGAGGCCGGTCTGCAGCACTTCAGCGAAGGCGACCTGCCGCTGGAGAACGGCGGCGTCATCCAGGACTTCAGCATCGCCTACATGACCGAGGGCACGCTGGATGCCGCAAAATCCAATGTCGTGCTGATGGTCACCACGATTGGAGGCAACCATCACCGCATCGACTTTCTGATCGGGCCGGGCAAGGGCATCGACACCGACCACTTGCTCATTATTAAGACTCCTGCGCCCCAGAGTTGAGCGAGACACCTCATAGGCGGACGCTGTCCGCGACAGAGGTGGACGATGACGATAGAGACAACGAC
>CAXSHI010000402.1:0-2838 GCA_964236755.1 uncultured Acetobacteraceae bacterium | reverse complement strand
TCCTCAGCCGGGAGATCGGGGACGCCCTGGCCGAGTTCGCCTTGCCGATCCTGGCAGCCAGCACGGCGCAGCGCGTGATCTATGCCGAGGCCATGACAGCCGGGCGAACCGTGATCGAGCAACAGCCGGACGGACCCGCGGCCGATGAGGTCCGGGCCATCCTGGCGGAGTTGGAAGGAATAGCAGCATGAGCAAGTTCAAGATGCCGCCAAAAGCCTCCCAGGGCGTGCAGGAGTGGGTTGAGGGCGCTGAGGCACCGCGAGCACCATCTGCGGCGCCGGAGGCACCAGGGAGGCTTCCAGGCGCAAAGCAGGCCCGGTTGACCATTGACCTGTCCCCGCAGCTCCACGCCCGGTTCAAGGCGGCTTGCGCGATCAACCGGACCCGGATGGTCGAGGAAGTCACCCGCTTCATCGAGGAGTGGACACAGAAACACAGCTAAACGGAAATACGGAAAGACGCTTCCATGGCGATCACCAACAGCTTCGCGCTCCGCATTCCTGCCTCCCTGATGAAGGACGTGGAGGCGCTGGCCACCCAAAATGCCATGTCGGTTAACCAGTTCCTGGTGCAGGCCGCGGCGGAGAAGGTGGCCGCCTTGAAGGCGCGCGATTACCTGGAAGAGCGCGCAGCCCGCGCAACGCCTGGCGATCTTGGACGCATCCTGGCGAAGGCTGGAACGGCGACTCCCATCACCGGCGATGAGCTGCCCGAGGACTGGCCAAGCAGCCACGGCTAACAGGTTGCTTGGCAGTGCAAAACACACAATACTCGAGTAATCCGCATTGTTAGGAATGATAGCCATGCGCGTGACAACGGCCGATTTTATCAAGAGCTATGGGACGCTGGCCGACAAGGCACTGAAGGAGCCGGTCACCATCACCAAAAACGGCCGGGACCGCTTGGTGCTGGTCTCGGCCGATGAGTACGCCCGGCTGAAGCGGCGGGACCGGCGCGCGATCCTGCCGGAGGAACTGACGGCGGAGGACGTCGCGGCCATCGCCGCGTCCGAGATGGACTCCCGGCACGACCACCTGAACGAGGAAGTCCGCGGCTGGCAGCCCTGAGTTGACGAGCTGGCCTGAGCCGGAACCCGGCCTGGTCATCCGCTACGCCTACCTGTGGCGGCGCGAGCAGGAGGCCGGGCGAGAGGAAGGGGCCAAGGATCGGCCCTGCGCCATCGTGCTCGCGTTGGCGGGCCAGGAGGATGACCGGCCGCGGGTGGTCGTGCTCGCGGTTACGCACACGCCGCCGC
This sequence comes from uncultured Acetobacteraceae bacterium, assembly GCA_964236755.1. Lineage (GTDB taxonomy): Bacteria > Pseudomonadota > Alphaproteobacteria > Acetobacterales > Acetobacteraceae > CAHJXG01. The sequence continues at coordinate 1,583 of CAXSHI010000402.1, read as the reverse complement.
AGCCGCCGACTGAGGGAGTCGAGTTGCCGGCGCTGGTGAAGCGGCGGCTTGGGCTGGACGAGGAACGGTCCTGGGTGATCGTGAGCGAGGCCAACACCTTCCTGTGGCCCGGCCCTGACCTGCGCTTCCTGCCCGGGCGAGGACCGGAGAGCGCGGCCTACGGTCTGTTGCCGCCCGACGTGTTCCGGGCGGTGCGGGAACGCTTTCTTGCCAGCTTGCGGGCACGACGGGTGGCAACCGTGCCGCGCACGGAGTAGGCCCGGTACGGGTCAGCACTCGGCGTAGATTTCGATGATGTTGTTTTCTGGGTCGCGGAAGAACAAGGTGCGGTGACGCCAGGCGGGCAGATCGGTCGGCCCTCGCAGGATCGGCACACCCTTGGCGACCAACTCCGCATGGCAGGCGTCCACCGCCGGAGGTGGAACCCGGAACGCAAGCTGGACCGCTGCCGAACCGGGCACCGACGCGCCGTCGTCACAGACGGCCCAGGGTCCTCGCTGCCTTCGCTTTGCAGCCGGTCCGCGGCGTCCAGAAGCAGGCCGAGGAGGGTGGCCCTATCGTCGTGCAGCAGCTCGACGAGGCCAGCCTTCTGAACGAGGCCGCCGAGCTCGATGAGTTGGCGTGTGCGTGCGCGCCGTTCCTGGACCCAATCGCGGGTATCGTGCAGGGCCTGGGTGCGGGTGACGCGGTTCTGCATGATTTGGATGCGGCTAAGCTGCGCTGTTGCTGCCTGCAGGTCCCGGAGTAGGGTCGCCTTGTGTGTCTTTCTTCCCCCGCTTGCCCTCTCGCTGAAAGATGGCTTGGCCGCGTTCGGTCCACCTCGCGACGGCTTCAGGTGACTTCTTGCTTTGCTCGACGGCGGCGAGGAGGGCATCGGCGCCCGTGACCTGGACCAACTCGCCGAGCTGGACGGTCTTCTGTCCCTTGACCTTCTTTGCCTTGCCCATGAGGGCCTGGAGTTCGGCATCGAAGTCCCGTGGTTTGCGGGTCATGTCGGTGTTCCTTGCTGGGCGGTGTCGGCAAGCTGGGAAGCTAACAAGGGATGACGCTGCTTCACAATACTGCACCAGTCCTGACGCAACTTCACCGTAAGGATTGGGATAACGGTTGCTATCGCGGACAGGGAAAGGACGGTGCGATGGTGACATGGGTGTTGGACGATGGCGACCTGCATACGGGTCAGCGTGTGCTGGGGATGGTGGGCGCGCTGCACCTTGCGGTGGAGAGCCTGGGCAAGAATGGCTGGGACTGGCACGTATGGGACATGTCGCGCCAAGCCAGGCAGCAGTACGGGCTTGCGGACACGCTGACGGAGGCCAAGCACAAGGCTGAGGCTGCGGCTGAGCTAATGACACAGGAGCTGAACCTAGCCGTGTAGGATGTTTGGTGCTGGAAAGGCAAGACACGGGCACTGAATGGGAGCAGCTTGGCACTTGGGCTAAAGCTGCTCAGTCATTTAATCCGAACACCTATTGGACGCGAGCAGCCCGTCACTCATTTGCGGAGTGGAACGGAGCAAAGCTTTGAGTGCGCGCTTAAACATTGCGTTGCAATGTTTACTGATCTACGGCAGCCTGTGTGGA
>CAXSHI010000401.1:0-2851 GCA_964236755.1 uncultured Acetobacteraceae bacterium | reverse complement strand
TATCAGCCCGCCGGAGACACGCCGCGCAAGCTACTTCCACACATCTCGCGACGGCGCCGGCGGTGTCGGCTCGGCGGTCAGCACCATCCTTCTGTATGCGGTGCCGACCCACTTCGGCCCGGACGGCATGCTCCTGACCATGGTCGCCGGCGAGTTCTACGGGGTGACGCTCGCCGGCTACGTGCCGCTGTCGGCGCTGATGCCCTACCTCGCCCCGGAGAACAAGGCGGCCGCGATGTCGATGCTGAACCTCGGCGCCGGCATGAGCGTCTGGATCGGGCCGGCGATCGTTGCGGTCTTTCTGTCGAGCATCGGCGTGTTCGGCGTGATGTGCATCTACTCGGCCACCTACCTGGTCAGCGCGGTCATCTCCAACTACCTGACGCTTTCCCCGGAAGTGGAGGCCGAGGTCGCAGCGGACAAGGCGGCAGGTCGGATCGTGGGCGGGCATTGACCGCAAGGCGGAGGTCGACCGACCTCCGCTTCAGCCAGGAACACAGAATCCACGGAGGGCGCCCATGTCGAGCGCAAGCATCGCCGGCGATCCGCAAGCGGACAGCCCCCGCGCCTCAAGTGCCCACGGGATGGGGGTCTCGCCAGACCCTCTCGAACGGCAACCGCCAGGCATGGGGGGCGATGAGCTGATGGATCGATTTCGGACCCCACGAGGCGGGAGAGTAAAGGCTCACCGGCGGAGGCGCTTCCAGCAAGGGCGTCGAGAGCTCCCAGAGCCGCTCAATGCCCTCGGCGGTCGTGAACAAGGTATGGTCGCCGCGCATCGCGTCGAGGATCAAGCGCTCGTAGGCCTCGAGCACCTCGCCGATCCGGCCCGTGTCGTCCATGGCGAACTGCAGGCTCAGCTTGTCCAGCCGCATGCCCGGGCCAGGGCGCTTGCCGTAAAAGGACAGCGACATCTTCGAGGCGTCCGCGAGATCGAACGTCAAGTGGTCCGGACCTTGCGCACCGACACCTGAGCCTGCAGGAAACATGCTCTTGGGCGGCTCCCGGAAAGCGATGGAGATGATCCGTTGCCCCTCCGCGAGCTTTTTGCCCGTGCGAAGGAAGAAGGGCACGCCGGCCCAACGCCAGTTGTCGATCAAGCATTTCAAGGCGATGAAGGTTTCGGTATCGGACTCGGGGTCGACGCCGTCCTCGGACCGGTATCCGACATATTGCCCGCGGACGACATTCTTCGGCTCGATCGGCAACATGCTGCGAAATACCTTGTTCTTCTCCTCGCTGATCGACGCCGGCTCCAAGGCTGTCGGGGGCTCCATTGCCATGAACCCGAGTATCTGGAACAGGTGGGTGACCACCATGTCGCGAAACGCCCCGGTCGCCTCGTAGAACCCGGTCCGTTTGCCGAGCCCCAGCGTTTCCGGCACGTCGATCTGCACATGGTCGATGAAATTGCGGTTCCAGATCGGCTCGAACAGGCCGTTGGCGAAGCGGAAGGCAAGTATGTTTTGCGCCGCTTCCTTGCCCAGGAAGTGGTCGATCCTGAAGATCTGATCCTCAGAAAACACCTCGTGCAGCTTGGCATTCAGCGACACCGCACTTGGCAGGTCTGTGCCGAACGGCTTCTCCATGATGATCCGGGAACGCTCGACGAGCCCGGCCTCTCCCAGCAACCGGGCCGCCGACAAAGCCGCACTGGGCGGCACGCTCATGTAGTGGACACGGCGGCTCTCACCGCCGAACGCCCGTTCCGCCGCGTCCACTGCCGATTTGAGAACGTGAGCGCCCGCAGCCAGCGGAACGTAGTCCAAGGTATTCGCGAAGTCAGCCCAATCGTTTCCATCGACCTTTCGGGTGGAGAACTCATCGAGTGCCTCTCGCGCGAAGGTGCGAAAGCCGTCGGGGTCGAGGTCGTCGAGCGAGATGCCGATCACGCGGCAGCCTGGGATGAAGCCATCGTTCACCAAGTGGAACAGGCCCGGCAACAGCTTCCGTCGAGACAAGTCACCCGTGGCGCCAAAGAGGACGACGACTTGCGGCTGTTTCGGACCCACTCCTGGAGACACCTTTTTCATGCGTTCGTCCTGTCATGTTGAAGCAGAGCTACACCGGCGACCGAGGTCAGGCTCTTACAGAGGCAGAGTGGACAGCCCCTGGCGGCATCGAGATGCAAAGATGCGACCCCGTCAACGGCACAGGTCGTGCAGATCTTGCCATGGCCAGCCACGCCACTGTTCGGAAGCCTGCCCGGGTCAACCGCCGCCCGTCGTCTCCTTGCTCTCGGCGCGGTGTTGCCCAGGGCCATAGGCGCGGGTCAGGTTGTGCGCGGTGTTGATCAGGGCGACATGGGAGAAGGCCTGGGGGAAGTTGCCCACCAGGCGCTGCGTCTTGAGGTCGTATTCCTCCGCCAACAGGCCGAGATCGCTGCGCAACGCGAGGAGGCGGTCGAACAGCGTGCGGGCATCGTCGATGCGGCCCTGCAGGACGTAGTTGTCGGCAAGCCAGAAGCTGCAGGCGAGGAAAACACCCTCGTCTCCGGCCAGGCCATCGACCGAGCTGCTCGTGTCGTAGCGGGCCACAAAGCCGTCTCGGAGCAGGATCGCCTCGATGGCCGCAACCGTGCCCTGGATGCGCGGGTCATCGGCCGGCAGGAAGCCGACCAGCGGCAGAAGCAGCAGGCTGGCGTCCATCTCCGTGCTGCCGTAGGACTGGACAAAGGCGTTCATCGCGGCGTTGAAGCCCTTTTTGCAAACCTCGCCGTGGATGCGGTCGCGCAGCGCGCGCCAGCGTTCAACAGGGCCGCTCAGCCCGAACTCCTCGACGGAGCGGACGGCCCGGTCAAAGGCGACCCACGCCATGACCTTGGAATGGGTGAAATGGCGCCGGCTGCCGC
>CAXSHI010000400.1:0-2881 GCA_964236755.1 uncultured Acetobacteraceae bacterium | reverse complement strand
CCGGCTACATCGTCCGCCGGCCCGATCTGGTGCCCACGCATCAGGTAGTGCCAGTTGCCGATGGCTTGGCCGACCTCCGCATGGGTTTTCGCTGGATTCGGGATGTTGCTGTAGAACAGCGTGAATGCCGAAGGGTCCATAAGACCGAACACGGTCGCGGGCTTCGGAGCCTGCTCGGCTGAGCCCTCTTGGTTCAACACGGTGACGGCCAGGTCGGGCATGCGGTCGCCGGGGCGCAGTTCTCCCGGATGCCCGTCCGACATCCCCAAGGGACTCCCCCGGTAGTTGAGCGCGAGCTGGCTCATCCGCTCCGTGCTGCTCTGCTGGATGAGTTCGGTGCTGACGACCCACGGAGCGACGTGATTGAAGATCGAACGGAAGACCGCACTCTCTTTGCCGATTGCTGCCGTCAGGCCCTCGGTTTTGGTGAGCACGTTCTCGATCACCGGCACCCGCTCCGCCGAATAGGTTTGGAGCAGCTCGGGCTTGGCTTGGCCTTTCAGCACCATCGCCATCTTCCAGCCGAGGTTCATCATGTCCTGGAGGCCGGTGTTCATGCCCTGGGCGCCCGCCGGACTGTGGATGTGCGCGGAGTCGCCGCCGATGAACACCCGCTCCACGCTCATTCGATGGATCATGCGGCTGTTGGTATGGAACCAGGAGCTCCAGCTCATGTCGCGGAACCTGACCGGGATCGGCGAGCGCTGGTCGTAGAGCTGTTGCAGCTCCTCGATGGACGGCTCGGTGTCTTTGGACGGCTTGCGGATCGGATTGCTGGCGATCAGCCGGTAGCGCCGGTCGCCCATCGGAAACATGCCCAGGAAACCATGATCCGAGGAGAATACATGGAAGTCCGACTCGTCCAGATCGCCGTCGACGTAGAAATCGCCCAACGCATACTGCTCTTCCAGCGACTTGCCCTCGAACGGCAGATCAAGGGTCTGCCGGGCTGTGCTGTGCGCGCCTTCTGCCGATATCAGGTAGGAGCAGGCAAGCTGCTCCACGGTACCGTCCTGATGCTCGACGACGGCGTTGAGCGTGGGACTGTGTTCGGGTTCGGCGAAAGCGGTCATCGTGACGCCCCACTCGATCTTGACGCCCGACTTGTCTCGGCAAGCGGGATTGATCTTGCCAGGACCAAATTCAGTGAGCCGCTCGAAAAATTTGCCGCTAATTGCCGTCGCGATTTCGGTTAGTGGTCGAGCACACCCATGCCTGAATGGCCCGACTACGTCGCCTGATGGTGCGCTATGAGCGTCATGGCGACGTTCACCTCGCCTTTGTCACCCTCGTATGCCTCGCCCAGATCGCCAGGTTTTGTTAGACGCTCTAAAGATCGTATGCTCCTACTCCGGCTTCTGCCGCCAATCGTCCGGGAACCGCCCAATCGTTCCGCGGAAGCTTTCGATGAAGCGGTAGCGCGCCGTGCCGCTCTCCGGCTCGGCGGCGGTCGTGACCGGGCCGAACACCATCAGCTTGGGATCAGAGATCTGGTACATCGGCCAAACCGGTAGGCCGGAGGCATTTGGATCGCCAGCGCGCGCGAAGTTCGTCCAGTATGACATCATCTGGTCAGACACCTGACGGTCGCGTGCGTCCGGGGCGGCGTCGCCGGATCCGGGCAGGAAGCGCTGCGGCTTGAGGGTGCCGAACACGAAGTCGATGTCCGCCGAGTGCACAGGCATGGGAGAATAAGCTGAAGTAAAGTCGAACTCGTAGCCGTAGACCGGCGACTTGCCGGTCTGCCGGTCCAGCCGCAGCCAGTCCCAGGTCTGCTCCTTGATGCCGAGGTCGCCGATCAGGGCCTCGGCCGAGGCGGCGGCCTGCGCGTCCGTGCCGGCCGGATACGCCGCCAGGAAGTCGGCCATCCGGCCCTCCCCGAACTGGGCGGCGGCGGCCTGGCGGAACTCCGCGGCGTTGGCATGGGGCAGCGAGCGCCGCAGAAACAGGAAGCCCTCCCTGCCGTTCCAGCCCGCCAGCAGCGGCACGTCGTTCTGGCGCCCGTGCGCGAACGCGCTGGCCGGGGCCTCGGGGAGGACGTGGCCGTCGATGCTGGGCGAGAACGCCTGGGTGACCGGTTCCTCGCGCCCCGAGCCTGCCTGCGCGATCAGGGTGTCGGCGGGCATGGCGCGCAGTTCGGCGATGCTGCCGTGCGCCACCCGCCCGGCGAAGGCGTCGCCGCGCGCCAGGGCCTGGGCGTGCGTGCGCATCGAGCCCAGTTGGGAGTCCCAGAAGGCGCCGCTCTGGCCGATCGCTCTTTGGAACAGCCCGTGGGCGAGCGGCGAACTCATCAGCAGGCCGACGGACATGGCGCCGGCCGACTCGCCGAAGATCGTCACGTTGTCGGGGTCGCCGCCGAACCTGGCGATGTTCGCGTGCACCCAGTTCAGGGCGGCGATCTGGTCCTGCAGCCCGAAATCGCCGGATGGCGAGCCTTCGCCATCGAGCGCGGACTGGGCCAGGAAACCGAGCACCCCGATCCGATAGTTCAAGCTGACGTCGATGACGCCCTTCGCCGCCATGCCAGCGCCGTTGTTGTACGCCTCGATCCCGGAGCCGTGCACGAAGCCGCCACCGTGGAACCATACCATCACAGGGCGCCTCTCGGCATCCGACTGCGCGGCCGTCCACACGTTGAGCGTGAGGCAGTCCTCGTCCTTCGGCTGCGTCTCCGCCGTGATCTCCCCGGGCGGCGCCAGGCACCGCGATCCGGCCACGCTCGCATCGCGCGCGCCCTGCCAAGCCGCCGGCGGCTTTGGCGAACGCCAGCGCAGGTCGCCGAGCGGAGGGGCCGCGTAGGGAATCCCCTGGAAGGCGAGCACGCCCTGGGCATCCCGGTCGACGGTGTGGAGCATGCCCGTCGCCACGGTCACATCAGACG
>CAXSHI010000399.1:0-2901 GCA_964236755.1 uncultured Acetobacteraceae bacterium | reverse complement strand
CGCCGGCACGCGCCACCTCCAGCGCGAGCGCCAGGCCCGGCCGGTCCGCACGCGCGCCGCTCGCCCGGTCCTCGTAGATGCGGCCGCAACCGGCGCGCCCCAGCGCGTCGCGCTGCAGGTCGAGGTTCTGGTCCTCCGTCGACACGCGCGCGTAGCCGATGACTTCGGCGGTCACTGGGGCAGGAAACTCGTAGGGGGGTTCGGTTCGGACACGTTGAAACGCTACACGGGTTTGTTGCTCGGCAGAACCAGTATTTGCCTGAACCCGCACCGTTCTGGGCCGGCAGGCAACAAACCCTCCGTTTCCCTGCCCTGCCCAGTTCAGTCCCAGCGAGCGTGCGCCATGCCCGATGAGTGCAAGCCCGTCTCACCAAGCATGAGCCCAGGACAGCGGAGCGTGAGCCGGACGCCCGCGATGTTCTCAACGAACGTGAGCCGGATCAGGTCGATAAGGGCGAGCCAGGCCACGGATGAGTGCAAGCCGTTACAGCTATCAGCCAATTTGGACAATGTTGGCGACGGACGGCACGCCTTGGTTGTTGATCACGAACAGTAGGTAGTTGCCTGGCGGTGCCAGGGCCGCGCTCGACGGCGCCTGGACCGTGAGGCCATTGGCGGTGGGAGTGAACGACAGATCCATGAAGCGCTGCTCGAAATTGCAGCTATGGGTGACCGAGCTTGTCTTGATGAATGTCACTCGCCGAACTGTCGCGGGCGTCTCGACGCCGACCCCGAAATTTTCACCGTAGGAGACGACGCCAGGAGTGGACGTGATCGTCGGCCTGGGTGCGAACACGCCCGAAGAGGTGAAAAGGTAGGGCGGATAATAGATCTCGACGTTCAGGTTGGTCTGTGGGCCTGGCGCGCCGCCACCCCCACACAGCACCGTGCCATCGGGGAGCAGCAGAGCAATGGAGTGATACAAGCGTGCGACGTCGGCAGTTGATTGGGCACCTCGCGTCCAACCGCCGGTATCAGCTTTCCAGAGCAGGGCACTTGTGTTCACGCCAGTCAATTGGTTGGGTATCGCGCTGCCGCCGGTGACGACGACATCGCCGTCCGCAAGGACCGTGGCGCTGGCCCAGTGCAGCGCCAACGGCATCGAGGGCATCTTCTTGTAGGTCGGCATCGCCCCGTTGATGTCGATCACCGCCGCCGCGTTCTTCGCTTGGGTCGGCGAACCCGAGCCGGGTTTCTCTGCGTAGGTGTTCGAACCGCCCCCGCAACGCAGGATCCTGCCGGGCGCATACATGACGTCGCAGGAGGTTGCGCCGCTCGGGCCGTCGGACGGCATAGTTCCAGCCGGCGTCAAGCTGCCGTTCCCGCCGTTGGCGTTCGGGTCCACGTAATACATGCTGAGATCGGAGTAGCCGAACACTAGGCCGTTCGGCGCCACCCGATTGCGTGGATAGAAGAAATACAGCGAGGAGGTGTCGGCACCATCCAGCAGGCGGAAGGTGCCAGCCGAGTCCCGAACTTCGGGGTGGTCCTCGCCTCCCGTACCGCCTTGGATGTAGGTGCGCCCGTCCGGGAGCGTCATCGTTGAGGCATACCAGCGCGGGCGGTTCATTGTAGTCCCGTCTTGGCCAAGTGTATTAGCGCCCGGGTAGAAGATGTTAGAGTTATTATTTCCTGTGTTGGTTGTTGACGTCCCGGTCCAGTTGTCGCCGCCGGCAATGAGGACATTCCCATTTTGCGGTAGAACGATCTGGGCGCTGCAGAATATGTCAGTACGGGTGGTGTTGGGCAGTGTCATGTGGGACTCCGGATTCAGGCCGGCGTGAGGGTCCCAGATGTCGTAGATGAAATACCCGGTCTGCTTTCCGTTGCCGTCGGTGCCGTACGTCAGCAATCGGCCATCGCCGAGCAGCACCGCGTGGAGCGGGATTAGCGGCCACGAAGACCTGGACAGGGGCAAACCCAGCCCTGACGACCATGCGCCAAGCTTGCTGCTCCCAGCCGCGACGGCCTCACGCGAGAACTGCAGGAGGCCATCGAATCCAGCCATTGCACCTGCAGCGACCACAGCGGCCGACTTGATCAAATTTCTCCGCTTCATCCTGGCGTCCCCATTTTTTGGTTGACCGGCTGTTCAAGCCGGATCGCAAGTCGAGCGCTAACGGGTAAGATGATATCCACAGGATACCCGGTGCGGTTTTGTTTAACTTGCCTAATAAACTTCCTCCTGAACACCATTGCAATCAGAAAGCTGGCAATCCCAAGTGAGCTATCTATCAACTTATAGTTGATTGAATTATCCTCCTGAGTTTCAATCATAACGTTACATGAAATTCTTAATGCATCTTAAGGTTGAGAGACTAGGTGTTCAGATCCAGGGTGTGGTGACACGCTGAGCCGGCAGGCACTGGGGGGAGTTATGGGCAAGGGCCTGCACAGCGGCTGAGCGCTGGCGCGCGGAGACGGCCGGGTAACCTGGTAGCAGGCCGGTGTGTGGGGCGCCCTGCACAGGGTGCTCCTCGAGCATCTCTATGCGGTATCAGGTAGTAACCGCCACCACAGAGCGCTGCCAAGGTGACATCGGGCGAGGAGGCCGACACTTCCCAAGAGCCGTAACGGCGGGAGCGGAGGCAGAACTGGTACAGGTGGATGCCCTCCCACCCCATCGCGACCTGGATCACGCCGTGCAGCTCGCGCAGGGTGCAGGTGCCTGGCACCAGCACGCGCCGCCACACCATCGGGCTGATCCCGAGCAGCCACACCTTGACCTGAACGACTCCGGGCACATCCGGGCTGGGCGGTGCCGCATCAGCGGTTGGTTCGGACTGCTTCGCGGGTCGGGGCACAGGGCCAACATACCGCGACGCTCGGGGGCACGCGGGAGCGGCTGCTGAAGGTCGGGCGGGCGGTGCGGGAGCAGCCCGGAGCGGTGCAGGTGCTGCG
>CAXSHI010000398.1:0-2901 GCA_964236755.1 uncultured Acetobacteraceae bacterium | reverse complement strand
GCCGAAGCCCTCCATCATGCGCAGGCTGCGCGGGATGCCGCGGTCGGACATCACCCACATGATCATGTGCATGCTCTCAGGCGTCAGCGAGACGAAGTCGTAGAACGTGTCGTGCGCGCTGGCCGCCTGCGGGAAGCCGCGGTCGGGCTCTTGCTTCACCGCATGGATGAGGTCGGGGAACTTGATCGCCTCCTGGATGAAGAATACCGGGATGTCGTTGCCCACTAAGTCCCAGTTGCCTTCCTTGGTGTACATCTTCACCGCGAAGCCGCGCACGTCGCGCGCCAGGTCGGTGGAGCCTGCGTTGCCGGCAACCGTCGAGAAGCGGGCGAACAGCGGCGTACGCTCGCCCACGCGCTGGAATATGTCGGCACGTGTCACGTCGGCCAGGCTGTCCGTCAGCTCGAAGTAGCCGTGGGCTGCGGAGCCGCGGGCGTGGACGACGCGCTCGGGGATGCGCTCGTGATCGAAGTGGTTGATCTTCTCCCGCAGAATGAAGTCCTCCAGCAGCACCGGGCCGCGGGCACAGGCACGCAAGGAATTCTGGTCATCGCTGATCGGCAGACCTTGATTGGTGGTGAGTTGCGGACGGCTGCCCCCGGACGGCTGATGCAACTCGCCGCCAGAGACGGATTGGTCATCGGCTTCCGCCGCGACAGGGCGAATGGAACGCGGCCCGCCTTGCATTTGTGCGTAGGCGGGAGCAACGGCGGTAGCGGCAAGCATGTCACGGCGGTTTATCATGTGGCAAGTTCCTCGACAAAACAGGCCTTCAAAATCGGATATCGACCGGCGTGGCTGATGACGGCTGCGTATCCACCATGTTCATCGAACTCTTTTTGAAAGAAAGCCTCGGAAAATACTCAGAGCCTATTCCGATGCCGGCTGTGGCATTGTTGCGGAAGCTGGATATCTAGCGCCATGACAAGGGCATTGTAGGAAAATAGCTCCCGCTTGTCCCTGGATGCTCACCGTGCCGTTTGAGGCCGCTTTGATGCACAAATCAGGTGGTGGATGTGCAGCAGGAACTGGGCGTCATTTCAGGCAATCTGCTGCGACATTGGCACGCCGAGCTTGTTCATCCGGTTCGGCGTTGTGTAATTCGGTAAATCGTGAGCATGGTTTCGGGGTTCGTTCGCTGTTTTGGTGTAGTTGGTCGGAACATGCGACGGCGTTGCTGCCTAGGTGATTTGCAGGTTTATCAAAGTCGTAAGCTGCGCCGGCTAGCGTGGTGCATCAGGGCTGTTCAACGCTGTGAGACGGCGAGCATTTTGAGCAGTTCCTTGATGCCTGCGAGATCGGCGCGGTAGCGGTCCTGGCTGAGCGTGTCGGTCCGGTTTGCCTTGAGGATGTTGAAGGCGAAGCTGCGCAGGCGGGCAAACACGCTGGGGTTGGTGCGGATGCGCGAGCGGTCCTCGCCCAAGGTGACGTCTCGGCTGTGGTGGGAGGTGTTCTCGATCCGCCAGTGCGCGCGGATGGCTTCGGCGGCGCAGGTGGCGGCGACCGGCATGTTTGAAACGTAGAAGGCGATCTCGTTAGAGTGGCGCAGCAGCCCGGTCTTGGCATTTCGGGTGTAGACGTCGCGCTCGACCCGGATGACGGCGGCCACGTGCGGATGCCAGTCGGTGTCGGCCAGCGTATCGGCGGGATCGAAGACGGTGACGGTGCGACGTTCGTCGCGGTTGCGGCCTTTGTCGTGGCTGTGGGCGGACCCGAGCGGCGCTGTGGTGGCCGAGACCTCCTGGACCCGCTGGTGCAGGGTCGGCTGGTTGCCCTTGACGCCGACGATCAGGGCGATGTCGGCAGCTGCCGCGATGGCGAGAAGTTTTTTGGCAGTGCAGCGCGTCGAGCGTGACGACGGCGCCGGGGGCGAGGCCGAGTTCGGTCAGAAGCGTCTGCGCGGCCGGGATCTCGTTGGACTTCTCGGCGATGTCGGCGTGGGCAAGCACCAGCGCGGTGTCGGTGGCGAACGCGCTCTGCACCTGGGCGGCGGCACGGTCATTGAACTTGTCAAAGTCCGGCGAACCTCTCGGTTCGACGCTGCCGCGCAGCGTCTTGCCGTCCAACGCGATGCTGCCCTGCCCAGGCGTGGAAGGCCGCCTACAACAGGGCGGCATGGCGGCGGAAAGCTGCTTCCACCGCCGCCGGGTCGAGCCCTTGGAGGATGTAGCGGACGGCGGTGTGCGCGGGTGCTCGGCGCCAGTTCAGGCCAAAGGCCGCGTTCAGCCTGCAGCGGTGGACGCCGATGAAGGTGACAATGCCACGATAGGAGTTACAGCCGCATACGATGGCAAGGATCGAGAACAGCAGCACGTAGCGGAGCTTGTAGAGTTGTCCCTGCGCCCGGCGCGGATCAGGGACGTCCGCCAGCACATCCAACAACGGCGAAAACGCAGCCACGGCCCCCTCCGACCCAGTTGCTGCCGCAAAGGTCAGACATTGACCGGCTCGGGTATCCCTTTTGCGATCAGCCGCCTCACTTCGCATCGCAGGTGTGGCAGGGCGGACTCAATACGGCCAACCCAGCAGCGTTGAACAGCCTCGCGTGGTGCATGGATCGGGCGGTGGTGCGGAGGCGCCGGGTGACGTAGGGGATCACCCTTCCAAACACCGGATGCCCATCTTGCCGTTCAAGCTGAACCAGGACCGCCGCCATCACGTTCCGCGCCGGTGCTGTCGGGGATGTGGTGGAAATAGGTTGGCGGCGTAGTCTCTGGCTTGTTCAACGAGCCATTTCCGGCGTTCGAGCGCCGGCGGAGATCACGCCATGGAACAGGATAGCACGAAGACGGAAGCGAGCAGCACGGCTCTGTTTGCAGGTGAGGCCTGGTTTGACCCGATTGAGGCGGGCATCCGGGATCGGGTGCGCGGGTTCATTCAGGAGCTGCTGGAGCAGGAGCT
>CAXSHI010000397.1:0-2904 GCA_964236755.1 uncultured Acetobacteraceae bacterium | reverse complement strand
GGTTCGGGCGGCGAAGTCCATCAGCGTCACCACCGCGAACGCCGCGTCCTGGCCGCCGGCGATCGGCGGGACCGTCCCGCCCGCGCCGCCCTGCGCCGCCGGGCCGATGGCCGCCAGCAGCGGGGCCGAGAAGCGGTCCACCATCTTGTCCTCGAAGGTGGAGTGCACGCCACGGCCGGGCCAGTTCTTCGCGCCGGGCGTCGCCCGGTCGCGGTACCCGTCCGACAGCATGGACCCGTGCAGCGGCTGGCAGGCGTCGCCGATGTAGTGGGACATGATGCCCATGCCGCACACCGCGCGCGCGATGTCGCCGGCCCGCAGCGCGGCCATGACCGCGTCGAAGACCTGCCAGACGCGCAGCGGCAGCAGCCCGCGGGAGCGTGGGTCCGTCTCGTTGATCCCGTCGTAGAACGCCCGCCAGGCCGCGGCGGAAACCTGGGACCTGTCGGCCAGGCAGAGGTCGCGCAGCGTCCGCCCGTCTGCGCCGGGCCGGTCGATGTCGGCGTAGTGGTTCGGGTGTTCCGGCCCGGTGTTCGTCGCCACGTCACGTCCGCCCGGCACGCGGCCCGGCACCTTCTTCCACACGAGGTCCGGCACGTCCGCCAGCTCGACGAAGGCGCCCTGGGCCAGCTTGGCGCGGATCTGGTCGGCGCTGAGCTGGTCCGGCACGAAGCTGATGCGCTCGCGGTTTGCCGAGAGCAGGGCGGACAGCGCCTGGTCCTGCACGGCGGCGATGGCGGCGGTGGCGATGCTGTAATGGCCGACCTGGCCCCAGAACGGCGTGGCGCCGTCGTTGTGCTCCAGCACCAGGTCCACATCCAGCAGGTCGCATGCCTTCGCCAGGTTGGTCGCCAGCGCGAATTGGAGGCGCCGCCCGCCGGCCCCGGCCAGCGCCTGGCCGCCCCACTCCACCGCCACGGGCCGCAGCACCGGCGACGTCCCGCGTGGGGGCACGACCGGCAGGTGCCACACCGTGCCGCTGTCGCCCGGTCCGCTCTGCGGACCGCCCGGCTCCGGCGCGATCAGCATGTCGGCTACGTAGTCGTGCCCGCCCAGCGACTTGTGCCGGTAGAACAGCGCCTTGATGCGCCAGCGGAGCGCCCCGGAGCGCGAACCGAACGCCACCACGGGATGGTCGATCAACTGCAGGCCGAGGTTCATCTCGTTCAGGTCGGCGATGGGGCCGACCGCCGCATCCAGCCCGTAGACCTGGCTGGTCCAGTCGTTGATGTCGTCGATCTCGACGAGGCCGATGTCCAACGTGGCATAGGACCGCTGGCCCGGGAACTCCGGATAAACCTGCTGGAACGGCAGCCGCGCGAGTTGCAGGTCCGAGGCATGGCCGACCACGCCCGCCCCGCCCCGCGTCACCGCCGAGACCGGCGTTCCCGGCCGGCCGCAGACATGGCGGTTGGTCAGGGCATACACCGTGTGCCCATCGGTGACCAGGCATCCGACGCTGGCCTGCCGGCGCTCGCCCTGCACCTCCACCGTCAGCGGGAAGCCGCCGCCGATCATGCTGTTGGGCCAGCGCGCATCCGCCGGCGCCGTCGCCCATTCCTGGGCCTGCGCCTCGGCCGGGCTGACCTGCACGACGCAGACCGGCACCACGCGGCCATCGGGCATGAACAGCGTCTTCGGGACCATATCCTGCGGCGCGAACCTGCCGTCGGCGCCGCCGAACCCGCTCGCCTCCACCCAGTCGCGCACCAGGACCAGCACGCAGGGCCAGGAGATGTCGTGCACGCTGGAGTTGCCGAACGTGCGCGGCTGCCGCCGGGCCTTGGACCCGGCCTTGCCGGCGTCGGCATCGGCATCGCGGATCAGGTAGGCGCCGACCGCGGTGCCGACGACGTTCGCCTTGTTCATCAGGTGCCAGTGATACGTGTCGCGCGCGTCCAGCAGGTCCTTGAGCGAAAGGCTGCGAAAGTTCACAGGCTGGGCAAGGGGGTTCATGGAAGCCGTCCCGGTCAGGGTGTTGGACGCAACCGGACAAATCTGCCCTGTCCTGCCCGGGAGTGGCACGGTGGCCGCGAGTTTGCCAGCGGGGCCGCTCCGTCGCCTGGCCGAACGCGGGCCGAGGCTAAGCCGGCAAGGTGTAGCGGCGCTCGATGGCGTCGCGCACCTGCCGGCGCCCCTCGCCGGCGGCCAGCGTGCTCCGCTCGACCCCACGCAACTCCTCGGTCAGGTCGTGGTCCTTGATGCTGGTCTCGACCCAGCGGGAGAAGTCGCCGCGCGTGCAGTGCCAGTCCCAGGTCGCATCGTCCACGCCGTCCGCCATCTCCAGGAACATGACGAGGTTGGTGGCGCGCAGCCGGAGCTTGCCCTCAGGCCCGCGGAAGAAGAAGGCCTTGTCGTCGCCCAGCTTGCCCTCGGCATACTTGCGCACATGCCGGCGGCGCTCCGCCGTGCCCGGGATCACCTTGAAGCGCCGCGGCTCCGGGTCGGACACCGACAAGGTCAGCACCTCCCCGCGCTCGACCCCCTCCGGCCCTTCCGGCTCCGCCATGCCGTGCGCCCGGGCGAAGCCGGCCAGTGCCGCCCGTGCCTCCGCACCCACCGCCAGCACGCGGTCGATGCAGTCGAGCGTGCGCGGCGACAGCGCCTCCGGCCGGACGGTGACGAACAGGAAACCCTTGAGCCCGCCCGGGAGCGCGGTCGCGCCCGGGTCCCACGTGGCGGGAAGCATGTGGTGCGCCTCGTCCACGACGACGAAGTGCGGCCGCCCGGTGCGCTCGCGCAAGGCGAGCAGCTCGGGCAGCAGCCCGGCGAGGTAGCCGGGCCGGTCCTCCAGCTTCACGCCGAGCAGGTTCACCGCCACCGAGGTCGCGGTCTTGCGCAGGATCTCCAGCACCTCTTCCGGCCGCGGCGGCGCGGTCGCGCTGCCGATGGCGACGGCATCGC
>CAXSHI010000396.1:0-2908 GCA_964236755.1 uncultured Acetobacteraceae bacterium | reverse complement strand
CACAATCCGCGAGACGTTCATCGCGATGGCCGTGCAGACCTGCTGCAGCCCGGTCTTGGCCCGGCTGATGTAGCGGCTCCGGCGCATGTCGAATGCGCGCACCCCTTGCGAGAGCGTGCCCTCGATGCCAGTGCGCACGCGGCAGCGCTGCTTTCACGCGGGGTCGTGCATCCGCGTCCGTGCCGCATTCAGCGCTTCGTATTAGGGTGCGGGTGGAAGTAGATGGACCGGCGCGCTTCCTTTGCCGTCGTGCATAGCGGCTGAACACGGCGCAGATCCGGGGGGCACCGGCCTCGTCGAGACCGGCGCGCCAGGTCACCGACATTTTGCCCTGTGGGCAGGTGACCTGCTTGCGCTCCCAGTTGATGGCTGTAAATCAGCGTGGAGTAGCCCGTTCCGAAATCACCGATCGATAGCCTGAAACCCATTGTCGCCTTTGAACATGTAGCCCGCCACGATCTAGCGATCCGCATATGAGGCGAGATCGTTGCGAGAAGGTTGATCGCGCCAGAGCAAAGTCAGCGTTTAACCGATACGTTACTGCTTTTGGCGCTCGGTTGGGTGCTGGGATGTGACAGAACGGGCTAGGCCGCGTGCGCCCAGTCGCCCTCGCGACGTACCAAGCCATCCAGCAGCGCCACCACGGTCGTGCCGGCGTCCCCGTTTGGTTCTGCAAGAGCTTGACCCAGGATCGCCTTGGCCTTGGCAGGATCGGCGGTCTCGGCGAGCGCCATGTCCCACATTCCGAATATCCGTGCCTCGGCACGCCTCGCCTCCAGCACGATGACATCGCCATGCCGCGGGTCCCGCTGTATCCGCTCGAACGTGCGCTGCACTGCGCTGAGGCTGCCCTCAAGCACCTGGGCGAAGCAGCCGGCACTGTAGAGCAACGCGCCGGTCACGCCATCGCGCGCGTTGTTCGCCCGCGATGCTGCCA
The DNA here is from genome assembly GCA_964236755.1 of uncultured Acetobacteraceae bacterium. Taxonomy (GTDB): domain Bacteria; phylum Pseudomonadota; class Alphaproteobacteria; order Acetobacterales; family Acetobacteraceae; genus CAHJXG01. The sequence goes on along the minus strand of CAXSHI010000396.1, from coordinate 1,971 downwards.
AGATGCTTGCTACTTCCGCAGCGGCATCGCCCCCCTGCGCAGGAATCGTATTGCGGCTGCAGTAAACGAGACGAAACAGGTCGGTGGTCATGGTGCAATCTCCAAAGATGCGTCTTGGGCGGTCACGAGACGCTCGATCAGCTCGGCGACATCCCCGGCCGGCACGGGACGACTGACAAGGTAGCCCTGCATGTCCGTGCAGCCGTCGTTACGGACCATGGCTTCCTGCGCTTCCGTTTCCACGCCTTCTGCGATGGTGGTCATGCCGAGGCTGGCACCCAGGGCGGCAATGGCGCGGATAACTGCAACTGCCTCGTCGCTGTTCGAGAGGTCACGCACAAAGGAACGGTCGATCTTCAGCTTGTCGAACGGAAAGCTGCGGAGCTGGCTTAAGGATGAATAACCCGTGCCGAAATCATCCATGCTGACGCGCACACCCTTGGCACGCAGAGCATGCAACACCTGCAGCGCCTGCTTCTCATGCCGCACCAAGGCACTCTCGGTAATCTCGAGCTCCAGCCGCTGAGCCGAAAGGCCAGAGACGGCGAGCGCTGCTTCGACGACGCGGGGCAACCGATCCGGATTTTCCAGCTGCTTGGCCGATACATTTACCGCGACCGTTAACTGCCCCGGCCAGGACATTGCGTCCAGACAGGCGGTCCGCAGCACCCACTCGCCGATCCCGACGATCAGGCCCATCTCCTCTGCCAGAGGAATAAAGCGATCCGGCGGTATCAATCCGTGCTTGGGGTGTCGCCAGCGTACCAATGCCTCGAAGCCCACAAGCTTACGGGATACGAGGTTGGTTTGCGGCTGGTAGTGCACCTCGAACTGCTGCAATGCGAGGGCGCGGCGCAGATCGTCCAATAGGGCGTGGCGGGCACGAGCGCGAGTGTCCATCTCCTGCTTGAACACCCGCACCGACTGGCGGCCGTCCTCCTTGGCCTGGTAGAGTGCGAGGTCTGCGGCGCGCACCAGGGAAGCGGCATCTGCCCCGTCCCGTGGACCCACGGCAACACCGATGCTGGCGCCGATGACGGCCACGTGGCCTTCGACCAGATACGGACGGCTCAAAAGATCCGCCAAGCGTACACCCAGTGCCTCTGAGGCGCTGGGTGCAGACATCGTCACCGCGAACTCGTCACCCCCAAGCCGGCTCACCAAGTCGCCGTCCCGTACGGCGGAGCTCAGCCGCTGCGCCACCATCTGCAGCACGGCATCGCCCACCGGGTGGCCCTGGCTGTCATTCACCGCCTTGAAGCGGTCAAGGTCGATCAAGAGCACCGCGACTTGGTCTTCCCTTTCTGACGCGGTGAGCTGCGTGGTCAATCGCTCCCGGAACCACTGGCGATCGGACAAGCCGGTGAGGCTGTCGGTTCGTTCAGGCGGCAAGCCCCCAGCGGCATCAACGCTCAGGGTGACAAAGCAATGCTCTGCGTCGGCTTGGTCTACGATGATCTGCAATGATTGGCCGTTTACCAAGGTCAACAGCAACGTTTGATCGTTCATGCTGGGACTGGCGTGGCGTTGTTGATCGAAAGCGGGAAGCAGGGCCGCTCCGAAGGCGAGCTGTCCCACAACGTCCAGCGCGATGCTCCCCCTCAACCAATGCTGAAGCGGGACAGGGCGCCACAGCTCTGGCGTAGCCAGGCCCAGTATCTCGGCAGCCCAGCGATTGCACAATACGACGTTCAGATCGGCGTCTAACCCTATGAACCCCACTGTAGCGCGATCCAGAACAGCCTGGGTCAGCGCAGCGCGGTGCCGGTGCATGTCTATAGGCAGCGCGACAGCACTCTCATTCGCATCTGCGCCAGATTGATATTTATCCATGTCGTCAACCTTCTCCGCCACAACGGTGCAGCAGGCACTCCGTGCGACCCAATAATGCGGACACGAGATGAACAGGCTACTAAGAGAGTCGTGTTGCACGGAGCAGACATGTAGGCGCAGCTACCCCAGCCCCGCTCG
>CAXSHI010000395.1:0-2968 GCA_964236755.1 uncultured Acetobacteraceae bacterium | reverse complement strand
TCGTGCTGGGCGGCCACGGCGACACCATGGTGCCCCTGGTGCGCTACAGCACCGTGGCCGGCATCCCGGTGCCGGATCTGGTCAAGATGGGCTGGACGACACAGGAGAAGATCGACGCCATCGTCGCCCGTACCGCGAACGGCGGCGGAGAGATCGTGAAGCTGCTGGAAAAGGGCAGCGCCTTCTACGCCCCAGCTGCCAGCGCGATCGCCATGGCCGAGAGCTTCCTTCGCGACAAGAAGCGCGTGCTGCCGGCGGCGGCGCACCTGTCCGGGCAGTACGGCGTGCATGACCTGTATGTCGGCGTCCCCGTGGTGATCGGCGCGGGCGGCGTCGAGCGCATCGTCGAGATCGCATTGGACGGGACCGAGCAGGCGGCGTTCGACAAGAGCTGCGCTTCGGTTCAGGAATTGATCGACGCAAGCCGCAAGCTGGTGGGCTGAACCCGCCACCCATCCATACGCTGGTCTCCCATGCAGTACAGGCAACCCTGGCAACGCGCCGGGACGGGTTAGTTACGCCCATCTCTTGAGCGGCGCGCTTTGGCGCCTGAGTTCGACGTCATAAGGAATCACGCATGCCCGGCGTAGATGTGCTCGCCCAAGCATTCAACGGCGGCAACGCCGCATTCGTCGCCGACGTGTACGCGCGCTGGGCCGCTGACCCGGCCAGCGTCGATGCGAGCTTCGCCGAGTTGTTCGGCGCCCTGAGCGACGAGGCCCGGGCCATCTTGATGGATGCCAGCGGCGCATCCTGGGCGCCCCGGCACTTCGATGTCGCCGAGCCTGAGCCGGCAAAGGGCAAGGCCATGCCCGCGCCGGTCGCGGCGGGAATCGCCCCCGAGCAGGTGCGCGCCGCGGCGCTCGACAGCCTGCGCGCGCTGATGCTGATCCGCGCCTACCGCGTGCGCGGCCACCTGGAAGCGACGCTCGACCCCCTCGGCCTGCAGCTGCCAAAATCGCATGCCGAGCTTGACCCGGCCAGCTACGGCTTCGGGCCGGACGACCTGGACCGCCCCATCTTCATCGACAACGTGCTCGGCCGCGAGAGCGCCACGGTGCGGGAGATCATGGGCATCATCCGCGCCAGCTACTGCGGGCCGATCGGCGTCGAGTTCATGCACATCCAGGACCCCGAGCAGAAGAACTGGATCCAGCGCCGGATCGAGGGCGCGCCGTGGGTCCAAGGTTTCGATGCCGCGGCCAAGCGCACCATCCTGGCGCAACTCACGGAGGCGGAGGGCTTCGAGGCGTTCTGCCAGAAGCGCTACGTCGGCACCAAGCGGTTCGGCCTGGAAGGCGGCGAGGTCACGATCCCCGCGCTGCACGCGATCATCGACACGGCGGCGCACGCAGGCGTGCGGGAGATCGCCATCGGCATGCCGCACCGCGGGCGGCTCAACACCCTGGTTAACATCGTCCGCAAGCCGTTTACCGCCATCTTCAGCGAGTTCGGCGGCAACAGCGCGCAGCCGGACGACGTGCAGGGGTCGGGCGACGTGAAGTACCACCTCGGCACCAGCACGGACGTGGAGGTCGCCGGGCACGACGTGCACATCTCGCTCCAGCCGAACCCGTCGCACCTGGAGGCCGTCGATCCCGTTGTGGTCGGCAAGGTGCGGGCGCGGCAGGACATGGCGGGCGACACCAAGGCGCGGCGCAGCGTCATGGGCATCCTGATGCATGGCGACGCGGCGTTCGCCGGGCAGGGCCTGGTGTACGAGACGCTGGCGATGAGCCAGCTGATCGGCTACCGCACCGGCGGCACCATCCACCTGATCGTCAACAACCAGATCGGCTTCACGACGGTTCCCGCCCACGCCTATTCCGGCCTGTACTGCACGGACGTTGCAAAGTCGGTGCAGTGCCCCATCCTGCACGTCAACGGCGACGAGCCGGAAGCGGTGATCTTCTGCGCCCGCCTCGCGGCCGAGTTCCGCCAGGCGTTCGCCACCGACTTCGTGCTCGACATCGTCTGCTACCGCCGCCACGGCCACAACGAGACGGACGAGCCGGCCTTCACCCAGCCGATCATGTACCGTGCGATCAAGGAGCGGCCGACCACGCGCACGCTGTATGCCGAGCGCCTGGCCGCCGAAGGCAGCGTGCCGGCCGAGGAGGCGAAGGCAATTTGGGACGGCTTCCAGGCCACGCTGGAGGACGCCTATAAGGCGGCGCAGGCCTACAAGCCGAATAAGGCCGATTGGCTGGAGGGGCACTGGGCCGGGCTGTCGCGCTCCGACCAGCTGGACGAGCGGCTTGAGGAAACGACAGAGCTGTCAACCGACCAGCTCCGCCGTGTCGGCCAGGCGCTGTGCACGCCGCCCGACAACTTCGACCTCAACCCCAAGATCGCCCGGCAGCTTGAGGCCAAGCGTGCCATGATCGAGACCGGCAAGGGCATCGACTGGGCCACCGGGGAGGCGTTGGCGTTCGGCGGCCTGCTGATCGAGGGCAGCCGCGTGCGCCTGTCGGGCGAGGACTGCCAGCGCGGCACCTTCAGCCAGCGCCACGCGGTGCTGACCGACCAGGTCAACCAGAACGAGTACGTGCCGCTCAACAACATCCAGCCCGACCAGGCGAAGATCGAGATTTACAACTCGCTGCTGTCGGAGCAGGGGGTGCTGGGCTTCGAGTACGGCTATACCCTCGCCGACCCCAAGGTGCTGGTGCTGTGGGAGGCGCAGTTCGGCGACTTCGCCAACGGCGCGCAGGTCATCATCGACCAGTTCCTGGCAAGCGGGGAGACCAAGTGGCTGCGCATGAGCGGTCTCACCCTGCTGCTGCCGCATGGCTACGAGGGGCAGGGGCCGGAACACAGCTCGGCGCGGCTGGAACGCTACCTGCAGCTGTGCGCCGAGCGCAACATGACTGTGTGCAACCTGACTACGCCAGCCAACTACTTCCATGCGCTGCGGCGGCAGTTGAAGCGCAACTTCCGCAAGCCGCTGGTCATCATGACGCCGAAG
>CAXSHI010000394.1:0-2969 GCA_964236755.1 uncultured Acetobacteraceae bacterium | reverse complement strand
CTCCGCCCCCACAGGAGCTTACACGAGGTGTCCACCATAACGGGGGATGGTCAGATCGCTCGGGATAAGGCCTAGCAAGCGTCGCGCCAACGATACAAACCGGGACCTACGCCGGTGGGCCGTTTTGAACCGAGGCATGATGGAGAACGTCGGCGGCAACTCTAGCAAGCACCATCCGGCCGGGAGCCACACGCGGCCGAAGCCTGCTGCCCGGTCGCCCTGCCGTGAAAACAGGGCTGACGGAAGAGAAGCGATGGTTTGATTGAAGTTGGTCTGGCACGTTGGCGGGTGTGGAGCGCTCGCCGTGTTTGGCTTCCTGGCGGGGCTGGGCTGCGCCGGGTGTGGGCCGCTTGGGGCCTGCGCCCGGGGCAGCCCAGCCTTGCCGGAGGGGACGTGCTGGAACCGCGCGTTGGCGCGGCGCCCCGTTTGGGGCGGGGTTGAGGCGCAGTGACGCCAGCCCATGGTGGGGGGCCGCGCCCTGGGAAGCGATCGGCTGGTGGGATGCCCGGCCCGGCGGCGTGTGCCATCCTGGCCGGGAGCATCAACGCGTGGTCAGTGTCGGCTGGCCCACCAGCCAAGACAGAGTGCCACTCCGGTGACGACGATGGGCGAGGCGATGGCGAAGATGGCGGTGGTGTTCATGGTGCCAGTCCTTTCAGGATAGCCCGTCCGGCGTGGTGTAAAACACCACCTAAGGTAGCCCACAGCAACAGGAACTCACCCCAAATCTCTCCTTGTGGCCTGCTGATCCCGTAGTTCAACGCGATGATGGGTGCGATGGCTCCTGTGACCAGGAAGGCAACGGTTAGGTTGTTGCACAAGGTTGCGGTAAGCTTGAGCTGCTCATTGCGGACAAGCTTGCTGCCTGCCCCGTCGTCCGGTGATGCCGGTGAGATCATAGCGGCCTCATTTTGTGGCGCGGATCTGGTTCGGTCCCTGCTGGTTGCGCTGGCTTAGGGATGGGTGCGGTCGAACAGTTCGTTACGGATGGCTTCGACGCGCGCGCTCATGCCTTCCATGTCCAAGCATCCGCGGTCGCATTCGCGTTGCGCCTTCAGCAACTCAAGGCTGAGTTCCTCGTCCTCCAGGAAATCCAGGTTCGTAGTGTATCCGAGATAGTGCTGCATTGTCCGTCTCCATGCCATCCAAGTGAGCGGGAGGGTGGCGGGGGCCTTCCGATCCCCCGCCTGTGTGGGCTATCCGAAGGCTGCTATTTCCTCGGCGCTGGACTTGCGGCTGACGCTACTGGGTGCGGCTGCCGGGGGTTCGTATGCCTTCCAGTCCTCTCCGGTGACGTGGGCGTAGGCATCGACTGCGCCTTGGGCGGCGGCGGCCAGGGCGTAGGCTTGCAGCCCCATGCGGGCGGCGAACATGCGGGCGTTGTCTGAGGTGGTCCCCGTTTTTCGGCTCTCCCGCACTTTGATATTGGTGGCGAATTCGGCGCGGTTCCTGCGATGAGAGGCCGGCCTGCGCGCCGCATCTCGGCGACGACGCGGCCCAAGCCGGCTCTTGGCCACTTTCGATGATTTAGGGCTGGACCCGAACGAAGCGCCGCAGGGCGGTGCCACGTTCTCGCTAGCGCCATTATCCAATGTGGCCAACAGCCTGTCATTGGCACGTAGGGTTTTCGCCATAGCCAGGCAGGAACGATCCGACCGCTCGACGGACCGCCGCGCGTTGGAGCCGGCAGACGCCCCGCATCGGGTATGTTAGAATATACCTATGAGCAGCGCCCTAGCCTTGCCGCACCGGATGACCGTCGCCGAGTTCGAGCGATGGGAGCCGCCGTCTGACTTGCAGGATCGTCGCTGGGAGTTGGTCGATGGCGAGCCGGTCTGCATGGCTCCGCCCAGCATCGATCACGGCGCCATCCAGAGCGAGACGTGTCGGTTGATCGCCAACCATCTTGCGGTAGCACGGCCCGGATGCCGGATCATCACCACACCTGGTGTCATCCCACGCGCAACGTCTGCGACCAACGAGCGCGTTCCTGACCTGGGCGTGACCTGCGCGCCGAGGTTAGCCGCACGCACCCTTCCCGATCCGCTTCTGTTGATCGAGATCCTGTCGCCCTCGAACGAGGCCAAGACGCGGGCCAACGTGTGGGCCTATTGCACGATCCCGACCGTGCGCGAAGTCCTGCTGCTATCTGGCACCGCGATCCGCGCCGAACTGCTGCGCCGCGATACCGCTGGTAATTGGCCTGAGATGCCCGAGATCGTCACCGGCACGCAGAGCCTGCGGCTCGACAGCATCGGGTTTGGGGTGTCCCTGAGCGACTTCTACGCGACCAGCAGCCTGGACTGAGCCTATGGGCTGTTATCGCGGGTGTTCCGTAGTGGATCGCATCGAGAATGCTCGCGGTCCAAACGCTCGTTTGACACGCCTCGACCGGACGAGGCCGCCGGGCTAGGGTTGGGATTGTAGTCCATCCTGGGAGCGTAGTCCTATCGCGGCGGCCGCACAGGCCTTCATAGCCTACTATCGCATCAGCACCGACAAGCAGGGGCAGTCCGGTGTAAATCCGCGCGGGGTTCCAGCGCCGATCGGCGTCGCAAGTGTCTGAGCTACTTGCAATCTGAGGGGTCCCGAGGAGATGCCGAACCACAAAGGCGTTCATGCTACTGGGCGAGTCCCTGCAACAGGGTCACTGGGGCATCCCGCCTACTGGTGCAATAAGCGTTGCAAGGTCCCCCAGAACGGTCAATGAGGCGTGATTCAAAGCTGGGTCACATGTGGAGCTGGGTTGACGCTTCCAGGACGGATGATGGCACCCTGACGTTTTCAGGTGTGGTGGGCGTATGGATCGGTGTGTTGGCGCAGCGGCGAGGCTGCCCGGGGGTGACCGCAAGGACCTGGCCATTCAGGCGCTGGCGCGATCGGAGACGGTCAGCGACCTGGCGGCCCGGCACGGGGTGAGCCGCAAGTTCGTCTACCAGCAGACGCACAAGGCCCGCATCGCATTGGCT
>CAXSHI010000393.1:0-2977 GCA_964236755.1 uncultured Acetobacteraceae bacterium | reverse complement strand
CGTCAACCCAGCTCTACCAAGCTCCACGTGTAACCCGGCTTTGAACCACGTCGCGGGAAGCATCCCCTGGCTGCTCGTGGACGAGGCGGGCCAGACGGTGCCGCACCAGGCGCTGGGCGCGATCTGGCGAGCCCGGCGGGCCGTGATGGTCGGCGACCCGTTCCAGGTCGAGCCGGTGGTGGCGATGGACCGCAACGCCGACGCCAAGTTGGCCGAGCGCCGCGGGGCGCCGGAGCGCCACCGGGCGACGCTGGCCTCGGCGCAGACTTTGGCGGACGCGACGAACCCGTTCGGGGCATGGGTCCGGCCGCGCGGGGGCCGGCCGGTTTGGGTGGGCTGCCCGCTCAAGGTCCACCGCCGCTGTGTCGAGCCGATGTTCGGCATCTCGAACCGGCTGGCGTACGACACCGGCATGGTCCTGGCCCGGGGCAAGATAGCCGAGGAGGCCGAACTGACGAGGTTCCGGCCCTTGCTGGGCGAGAGCCGTTGGTTCGATGTAGCTGCCAAGCGGGGCGGCCCCAAGCACTTCGTCCGCGAGCAGGCGGAGGTCGTACTCCGGCTGGTGCGAGCCTATGCGGAGCGGGGCTTTGCCGGCGAGGATGGCCTGCCCACGCTGTTCGTGGTCTCGCCGTTCCGCTCCATGGCGGACGGGCTGCGCAAAGCACTCTGCGCCGATCTGGCAGCGCAGGGGCATGCGGCGAAGGCCGTCGGCGCGTGGGGGACGGTCTCGGTCGGCACCGTGCACACCTTCCAGGGCAAGGAGAAGGAGACGGTCATCCTGGCGCTGGGCGGCGCCAGCGACGGCGCCATCGCGTGGGCCTGCGGCACACCCAACATCCTCAACGTGGCGGTGACCCGGGCGCAGCGCCGCCTGTATGTGGTCGGCGACTGCCCGCGCTGGATGGCTGCAAGCGGCTTGCTCGGGGAGTTCGCCGGCTTGCCCGTCGAAGCGGTCGACCTCGCCACCAAAGTGACAACGGCGTACAACGTCGGCCAGCATGATGTACAAGTTGGGAGGTAAGAAGAAGACCGAGGCTGGTCGCTGCGGCACGCAAGCGGAAGCAGCGGCTCCAAAATCGCCACTCGGCATCAGTCAGGTCGCTTCTACAGCGCAGCCCTGCACAGTTTTTCTGCACGTGGCTGGTCGGGGTCCGCACGAGATGAACAGCCATGCTTCAAATGTTTGCTGAAATCGCGACGGTAGCCGCCCCCACACTTCCCTTTCCTCATTGCACTCTTATGCCATTACGAACCTAAGTTGGCCATATGCTGCCTATGCTATGCTTGTATTGCAGGCCATCGCGCCAGAAGCTGAGTGTAGCCCGAACTTTGTACACGTTTGGGTGCCTTTTAGGCCGCTGAGATGGTTTTCACTCGCCGGGGAGGCGGAGACGGTCGCAGGGTGATTCCACTTTGCGTAAGGCTGAAGTTGGCTGCCGGGTAGACCGACCGGGCAAGCTCCAAGTTCTCGGCGAACGGACGTTTGAAGAATCTCATCACACCAATTCCGTGCCCAAACTGCTTATGCAGCGCAGTCCAAGAGATAGGTGTCTCACGCTCGAGAACGGGCAAGCGGTAACTCAGCCAAAGGTAGACGTCGAGGGCAACTGGGCTATTCCGAATCCTTTGGACGGCTGAGCGGTCGATGGCCACTGGATGGCGTCGCAGGCCGTCGTAAAATGCTTGGGAGAGCCGCAACTTCTTTATAAATGTTTTGCCATCAGTGTCGTATTCAAACGCCTCAACAAGCCGCTCGTTTATTTCCAAGCCCTTCAGTTCAGTTCCAATCCGGAAGCTGACGTGGCATCTAGCAAGTTTCTCAAGCTGCGCCATTGCCATCTCGGCTACTTTGCCACCGTCGGGCAGTCCCAACCGCTTCAAGGCATTGTAAGCGGTATTTCCGAGCTCGATGTTTCTGCTGCTTTGTTCAAGAGCTTCACTTTGCAGAGCAATCAATGCCATCCGCGCGTATGAACCATATGGAACACCTGCGTACTCGGTAGTTTCGTCGTCGCGCTTGATCGTGCCAGACTGAACGGTGATGTCGGCGTAGTCGGTCGTGATGCGCCAGATCTGGTCCTTTTCAGCCTTTGGGCGACGGTATGGGAGGCCAAGCATGCACCATCCGCTATAAACATGGCCAGCGGCGGATACCGCCGAACCTAATGCACCGATTGTCTCATTCACGTCTGCTGCAGCCGCAATAATGCGGCCACCACGAGGTCCTGCCAGAATGTCCACTGGTGCCCGCCGGCCGATTTCAGCCATGCTACGCGAGGCGAATGTAGCAGCCCCCCGTCTGCCTTTCGCTTTAAGGATGTCGTGGACCGTCGCGTCAGGCCCAACAGGTGTCATGTCCGCCGTGGCCGTAAACAGATCTTCCTGGCGCTTCATACCGTCCTCCACCGCCAACAATGGCTTAGTTGCAGCATTTGATGGAAGTCCGAACTCTACGCACGGGCGACTCAGAACCCGTTTCCAGCATCATGCCGAACTTTGGGCACACGACACTATTGTAAGGTTTTTATAGACTTAGATAGTATAGTGATCAGAGTTCGGTGGACAACTTAGCTAAGCTGTTCTGATTGCTTGCTAGTTTTTGGATAAGGCGAGAATAGAGTTCGGTAGTAAGGTGAGGAGAGTTCGGCACCTGGCCGATCGCGGGAGGCTGTTGAGAGCGTGTGTAAGGTTCGGGTTCGGTGGTTTTGAACGTCAGGGCGGCGACTCCGCTGAGTGTGAATAGAGTTCGGAGCACCCCAGCCTGCTTTCCAAGTGTGCGTAGAGTTCGGAGGAAAACGCGGTCGCGCCGATTGTAACATGGCCGTCGCAGGCTGCACGGGTGCCGGCGCGCTCGGCGCGCCGCCTGTCGCTTCACCTTATCTTGCTGCGATTCGCTCCTTGGCGCTGCTGTCGCGTTCCCTTATTCATGCGGCTCGCCACGCGCACGGCGGTCCGGCGCCGAACTGCTCCTCAATCG
>CAXSHI010000392.1:0-2981 GCA_964236755.1 uncultured Acetobacteraceae bacterium | reverse complement strand
GATCTACGGCATCCCCGGCTTCAAGCTGGAAAAGGACATCGTGCTGCGCCGCTGGAAGCTGCTGGAGGAGGGCGGCATCAAGTTCCACCTGGGCGTGGAGATGGGGCGGGACCTGAGCTTCGCCGAGTTGCGCGCGCGGCATGACAGCGTGCTGATCGCCACCGGCGTATATAAGGCGCGCGACATTGGCGGACCCGGCGCCGGGCTGCCGGGGATCGAGCCGGCAATGGCCTTCCTCACCGCGAGCAACCGCCAGGGTCTGGGCGACGACGTGCCGGATTTCCAAAGCGGGCGGCTCGACGCGGCCGGCAAGCGTGTCGTGGTGATCGGCGGCGGCGACACGGCGATGGACTGCGTGCGGACGGCGGTGCGCCAGGGCGCGGCGAGCGTCGCCTGCCTGTACCGGCGCGACAAGGCAAACATGCCCGGCTCGATGCGCGAGGTGAAGAACGCGGAGGAGGAGGGGGTGCAGTTCGTCTGGCTTTCGGCGCCCGAGGCGTTCCTGGGCGACGACCACGTGACCGGCGTGCGGGTGCAGAAGATGCGGCTCGGCCTTACCGACAGCTCCGGCCGGCAGGCGGTGGAGGCGACGGACAGCCGGGTGACGCTGGAAGCGGACCTGGTGGTCAAGGCGCTGGGCTTCGACCCGGAGGAGCTGCCGCGGCTGTGGGACGAGCCGGGGCTGGAGGTGAGCCGCTGGGGCACGCTCAAGGTGGAGCACCGGACGCAGATGACGATGCTGCCGGGCGTGTTCGCGGCGGGCGACATCGTGCGGGGCGCGAGCCTTGTGGTGTGGGCGATCCGTGACGGGCGGGACGCGGCGGCGCGGATGCACACGTACATGCAGGCGGGCGCGCTGCGCGCTGCTGCGGAGTAGGGCGCGTGCGCCGGGTCGCGGCGGCGGGGCTGGCGCTGTGCCTGTTGGCGGCCCCGGCCTGGGCGGAGGGGCCGACCGAGGAAGCGCGGGCGGCGGCGCGGGAGCTGGCGCAGGCCACCGGGGTCGAAAGCCAGGTCGGGCAGATGCTGGGGCTGATGCGCAACCAGATGGTGCAGATGATTCAGCGCGGCGCGCCGGGCAAGTCGCCGGCGGAGGTCACGCAGACCGTGGACGACGTGCTGCTGCCGGAGTTCCGTGCCCGGCTGGGTGAGCTGACGGACGTGATCACCGAGCTTTATGCGGAGAACTACACGCTGGACGACATGAGGGAGCTGCGCGCGTTCTACGCGACCCCGCTCGGCCAACGTTTGCTGAAGGTGGGGCCGGTGATCGGGGCGCAGAGTTTCGCCGCCGGGCGGAGGTGGGGCGAGATGGTCGCGAACGACGCCTTCCGCAAGAATGCCGAAGAGCTGCGCCGACGCGGCGTCGCGTTATGACGGGGCGGCTGATCGGCATGCTTGCGCTGAGCGCCGCCGCGGCCTGCGTCGCCCATGCCTACGCCCAAACCGAGCAGCCGGCGACCACGCACCAGCTTGCCCGGGCGTTCCTGGCGAAGATCGACATAGACCGTGTGCTCGGCGACACCATCGACGCGAGCCGAAGCAAGATGATCGAGAAACTCAAGACGTTCGGCGAGGACGACACGGCGGCGGCCGACCTGATCGACCGGATCATGATGCCTGAGTTCCACGCCAGGATGCCGGAGCTGCGGGCGCGGCTTGAGGACATATTGGCGTTCGACTTCACCGCGGACGAGCTGCAGTCGGTGCTGGAGTCCAAGGATGATGCGGCGCGGAAGAGCGCCCGGGCGAAAGTGCCGCGGATGCAGGCCGACTTCACCCATGCAGGGCAAGCCTGGGGCGAAGCGGCAGGCCGCGACGCTTTCGCGAAAAACCACGTGACCTTCGAGAACCTCGGCATCGACGAAAAGGCCATCGCACAATGACCGACCGCCCCGAACTGGACTTCCCCGCCGCCTGGGCCGCCAACGTCGCACGCCTCGAACACACCTATGATCCCAGCCAGGAACACGATGCTTGCGGCGTCGGCGTCGTCGCCGCCCTCGACGGCGTGGCGCGGCGCGACGTGGTGCAGGCCGGCATCGACGCGCTGCGCGCCGTGTGGCACCGAGGCGCGGTGGACGCGGACGGCAAGACCGGGGACGGCGCCGGCATCCACATCGAGATCCCGCAGGACTTCTTCGCCGAGGCCGTGCGGCGCAGCGGGCACAAGGAGCCGCCGGGCCGCATGGCAGTGGGCCAGGTGTTCCTGCCGAAAACCGACCTCAACGCCCAGGAACGCTGCCGGCAGATCGTCGAGACGGAAATCCTGGCGCTCGGCTACGGCATCTTCGGCTGGCGGCAGGTGCCGATCAACTCCGACTGCATCGGCGAGAAGGCCAACGCGACCCGGCCGGAGATCGAGCAGATCATGATCCGCGGGCGCCCCGGCCTCGACGGCGCGGCCGACGACGCGGAGTTCGAGCGCGACCTGTATGTGATCCGGCGCAAGATCGAGAAGCAGGCGATCCTGGCGCAGATCACGGAACTCTACATCTGCAGCCTGTCCTGCCGCTCCATCATCTACAAGGGAATGTTCCTGGCGGAAAGCCTCGCCGACTTCTACCCGGACCTCCGCGACCCGCGCTTCGTCAGCCGGTTCGCGATCTACCACCAGCGGTATTCCACCAACACCTTCCCGACCTGGCGCCTGGCGCAGCCGTTCCGCATGCTGGCGCACAACGGGGAGATCAACACCGTCCACGGCAACGCCAACTGGATGAAGTCGCACGAGACGCGGCTGGCGGCCGGCCCCCTGGAGGGCGTCATCGACGACATCAAGCCGGTGATCCAGGCGGGCGGCTCGGACACCGCGACGCTCGACAACGTGTTCGAGCTGCTGGTGCGCGCCGGGCGCGACGCGCCGATGGCCAAGGCGCTGCTGATCCCGGCAAGCGTGGCGCAGGACGCGACCATGCCTGCGGCGCATCGCGACATGTTCCTGTACTGCAACGCCGTCATGGAGCCGTGGGACGGCCCGGCGG
>CAXSHI010000391.1:0-2991 GCA_964236755.1 uncultured Acetobacteraceae bacterium | reverse complement strand
CGAGCTGCTCGATGTCCTGCGGCACGGCGAGGAACACGGCGCCGGGCCGGCCGCCCTGGGCGAGGTCGAACGCCTTGCGCACCATTTCGGGCAGGGCGCCTGGCGACAGCACTGTGTCCGACCATTTGGTGACTGGCCGGAACATGGCGACCAGGTCGATCGACTGATGGCTCTCCTTGTGGATGCGGTTCAGGCCCACCTGCGCAGCGAGCGCCACCAGCGGCGCGCTGCACGTCTGCGCGTCGGCGGTGCCGAGCAACAGATTGATGGCGCCCGGCCCGAGCGTCGCCGAGCACACGCCGGCGCGTCCGGTGAGCCGCCCGTAGATGTCGGCCATGAACGATGCCGCCTGCTCGTGGCGCACCAAGATGTAGCGGATGGCAGCGGAACGCCTGAGCGAGCGGACCAGCCAGATATTCTCCTCGCCGGGGATGCCGAAGACGAACTCGACTCCCTCTGCCTCCAGGCAGGCGACGAGACGGTCCGAAACGGCGTCCGGCGTAAGCGGTTGTTGAGCATTCATCTTAGAAACTCCCTTCGGGGTAATGAACTCACTTTGTCAGCAGCACGGCCGCCGTCATGCTGAGGGCAGAAAGCACATAGGTGTAGAGCAGCACCGAGGCGTTCTCCTTCTCAGCTACGCGGTACCTGACTGAGAGGATGATGAGCATCACCGCCGAGGGCATTGCGAGAGCCACGACAGATTCGCTCATCGGCTTGCCGGTCATTCCAACCAGCGGCAGCAGGAGCAGTGCCAAGCCTGGCACCACCGCAAGCCGCCCTAGTGTACTCGTCACGATCGGGATCGACAGCGTCGGCGTTTGCGCCCGCAGGATGATGCCGCTGGCGAACAAGGACACCCCGGACGTCGTCGAGCCGAGCAGTTGCAGGGATGAGACGAACGATCTCGGCACGGCCAAGCCGGTGAACACGAACACCACCGCGAGCACAGGCGCCCACACCACCGGCTCCTTGAACGACGACAAGATGGTTGAACCGATCGCAGGCTTCTCGGCAACGCCCTGCTTGCTATGGGCATCCTGACCGGGAGTGCAGGAGGCAGTGTTGCCCTGTTTGCCGGCATCGGCCGTCGCAATGGAGAGTAGGATAATGCTGATCGGGACGATGATCAGATTGGTAGCTAAGCCACTGATCGCGACCGTCAACGTGGCCCCCTCGACACCGAAGATTGATCCCAGGACAGGGATGCCGATGAAAGGAACCGCAGGGAAGGCGATCGCGACCGCCTGCAGCGTGCTCTCCCCGAGGCCGCGACGAAACACGTATCGCGCAACAGTTAGAGCCACCCCGAAAGGGATGGTGAGGCCGGCGAACAGCGCGGCTGCCATTGGCAGGTTGGCGACGAGGCTGCTGGCCGACATGACGACCGTGCCCGCAAACAAGCTGAGCGGCAGGGTGTAGGTCATCACCATCTTGTTCAGCGTTGCAGCGAACTTGCCAGTGTTGTCGTGGTGCCATGCAGAGAAGTAGCCAAGCAGCAGCGTCACGAACACCGGCAAGAGGGCATTGATAACGGTTGCCACGGCCTAGGCCTTCTCCTATACACTGCGTGGGCGATCAACGCGGAGTTTAGCTCCGCAGGTACCACCAGTTGCATTTAGACTAGGTACTCCGCACTCTGACTGCGGCCAGCTTCATTTGCAAACGAGTTCTTCCATGGTGGCGATTACGGCGGCGTAGTCCTCGTCGGCGTGTCTGATTGTGGCGAAGGAAAAGAGCTGTGCTCCGACAGCTACCGTACTCATCGGCACGCCGTGCTTTGCCGCGTCTATGAACAACAGGCCTAGGTCCTTGCACAAAAGCCGGGTCGCGAAACGGGTCGGGTATGAACCCTGCCGTGCCATTTCCAGCTTGGGGCGGTCGTGCTCGGCAACAATCGTCAGGTCAACACGGCTATTGTGGAGTCAGCGTCCCGCAACCGGCAAGCCGTCTTCCGTGCCATGGCGCCGAAGCCTACGAAGCCCAGCCTTTTCTGATTCGACACTGCTCGTTTCTCTCAGGTTCTGGTTCCAGGCACGCGATCGAACGTCGCTTGGCGAGGCTGAGGCAAGCAGCCAGATCGGTCGGACGCTTGATGTCGTCGTCGCTCAGGTGCGCCGTGACGTGCCTATCGCCCATCAGCAGCTCGGCGGGACGCTGACAAAAACCCACAAACCTTGGCCAGCTTGGCTGCGCCACACGCCACGACGTTTTCCTTCAAGCTTCCATGGGCGCTTGACGAGTGGTCGCAGGGGATGTCGGCGCGTGTTGCGACCGTGTGATCAGGCGGTCATACCCATATCAAGGTGCAATCGCTCCTTTTCATAAGCAAACCTCGGGATACGATCCAGACGTACTGCTGACCGCATATGCGGTCAGCCTGATGAACTTGCGGCAGCAATCTCAGACCCGCTTTATCCAAACTGCTTGGGCGTTGGTGAACTCGCGGATGCCAAAATGCGAGAGCTCACGGCCGTAGCCGCTGCTCTTGATCCCACCTACTGGAATGCGAGGGTTCGAACTGGTAAAGCCATTGATAAAGACGCCTCCGGTCTCCATCTTTCGTGCCATAGCCTCACCCCGTTCGATGTCGGTGGTCCACAGATTCCCGCTCAAGCCGTAGTCACTGCAATTCGCCAGCTCCAGCGCGTGATCCGCATCCCGCGCCCGTGTTAGGGCCGCAACCGGGCCAAAGATTTCCTCGTCGAATGCAGCCATGCCGGGTTCGACACCGGACAGGACCGTCGGTTCGTAGAAAAATCCTGGACCTTCGATCTTACGCCCACCCAGCAGCAAAGTAGCGCCGCTTGCCACGGACCTGGTGACTTGGTCATGTATTCCGCTTCGCAGATCCTCACGGGCAATGGGACCGTTGGTGGTCGAGGGATCGAGCGGATTTCCCGTCTTCAGCTTCCGCGCTGCCTCGACGAATTTCTTGGTGAACTGCTCGGCGATCGGTTCTTCGAGAATGAAGCGCTTGGCATTGAGGCA
>CAXSHI010000390.1:0-2994 GCA_964236755.1 uncultured Acetobacteraceae bacterium | reverse complement strand
CACCAGCGCAACGTGGTGCGCTGGCACGCGGTGCTCGACGCGCCGGGGTGAAGGACCGGCCAGCCGCGGCAAGCAAGAAAGGTTGAGGCCCCGCTTTCAAGCATGGGCCTCAAACTCCGCCAAAGGTTCGCCTTTGGAAACCCGGGGTTTGTCATGCCGAGCAAACCGTGGCGAAAGCCAGGCGCTGAAGTCTCCGGCAACCCCGGCTTGGAACCCGAGTTGGTTTGTGTGTCGCAGATTATAGCGCTACTTTGGATTATCTATTTGATTCAGCACTGAGCCGAAATTTAGTGCTTTGGAACTATATCAGCAACAGGCTACCACCAGCCAGCATTACTGCTAGAATTAAGGCTAATAGACCGAATATCCATCGGGCTACGCCTTGCAGGAAGGCTACAGACACGGCTAGGCAGATGAAGGAGGGAACCAACAGTGGCCAATATTTCGCACCTATCAACAAGGCCACAAACCAGATAGGGATCGGAGCGATCAAAGGAAATATTCTCCAAATTATATCCGTTTTAGGATAAGGTTAGGTAATATGGCATGAAGCCGCTTCCGCCTGCCGTATACAAGTCGAGATACGAATGTAACGGCTGCTTTGGGGCGAGAGATACGAGTGCGTCTAGGGCCAAGATGAGGCGCAGAGCAGCCCCAAGACAGCGAGTTTGTTCATCCGCTTTCCACCAACGGCGGCCATCCACTCCGCGGCTTCTCTCACGCCGCAGGCCGTATCTCCCCGCCCCTTACGGCCCCTGCCCGTGCCGCCCGCAACCCCACCAGCCGCGCCACCAGCGCCGGCGGCAGCATCCCGCCCAGCCGCGCACAGGCCTGCAGCCACCACGGGAACGCGATCCTCTGGCGTCCCGCCGCCACCCCGCGCAGGATGATCCGCGCCGCCTCGTCGGGCTGCATCAGCCCCGGCATCGCGTGGTCGTTGCCCGCCGTCATCGGCGTCAGCACGTAGCCCGGGCACACGCTGCTCAGCACCAGGCCCTGGCGGCGGGCCGCAGGGGCGCTGGCGACGATCCAGGTGTCCACCGCCGCCTTGGACGCGCTGTAGGCCGGAGCGCCCGGCACCGGCAGGAACGCCGCCAGCGACGCCGTCGCCGCGATCCTGCCGCGCACGCCGCCTGCCCCAGCCGGCTGCCCCGCCATCACGCGCATCGCCGGCAGCACAGTGTTCAGCATCCCGCCGAGGTTGATCGCCAGCACGTCGCGCGCCTGCGCGTCGCGGTCGAACGCCGTCTCGCCGAAGTTGAACGAGACGCCTGCGTTGGCGAACGCGAAGTCGAGACGCCCGGCGCCCACCACCCAGCGCTCCATGCCGGCTGCATCCGCGACGTCGATCTCCTGCGCGCGAACCTTGGCCCCCAGTCCACGGCAGGCCTCCGCCGCCTCGCGCAGCGCCGCCGCGTCCCGGTCCGCCAGGTGCAGCGTCCGCCCGGGCGCCGCGCAGGCCAGCGCCACGGCCCGCCCGATCCCGCTGCCTGCGCCGGTGATGAGCACGCTGTCCAGCACCATGTCCTTCATGCCCGGACGCTAGGCCGCCCGACGGTCCCGATCCAGACGTCGGCTCTGCGGCGACGGTGCTTCGGCGTGCCTGTGTGGCCCCGTTGCACCTGCCTTGCCTCCCGTGTGCCGGTCCGGGGGCGGCTCGCCCCCGCCTTGAAGCAAGGGCAGAGCCCAGCCTTGCTTGCTTCTGCCGTTCTCGCCGCCGCCGCCGAAACCCTCTACAACCCTGCCCCATGCCCGCTCCCCTGTCCTCGATGACCGGCTTCTTCCGCGCCGAGGGCCTGGCGGGCGGCACGCCATGGCACTGGGAGCTGCGCAGCGTGAACGCGCGCGGCCTGGAACTGCGCATCCGCCTGCCGCCCGGCCTCGACGCCCTGGAGCCCGCGTTGCGCGAGTCCGCCGGCCGTTCGCTGCGGCGCGGCACCGTGCAGGCGAGCCTGACTCTGCGCCGCGAGGAGGCCGGGGCGGTGGCGGTCGACCCGGCGGTGCTGGACCAGATGCTGCGCGTGGCGCTGGATCTTGCCGCACGCATCCCAGGTGCGCAGCCGCCGCGGGCCGAGGCGCTGCTGGCCCTGCCCGGCGTGCTTCGCTCCGCGGCGGCGGCCCCGGAGGCGGCGCTTGCCGAGCCGGGGCGCCTGGACGGACTCCGCACGGGGTTCGAGGACGCGCTGCACGGCCTCGTGGAGAGCCGCCGCGCCGAGGGCGCCCGCTTGGCCACGGTGCTGGCGACGCAGATCGATGCCATCGCCGCGCTGCACGACCGGGCGAGCGGCCTCGCCGCCGGTCAGGGTGCGGTGCAGCGCGCCCGGCTGCTCGACAGCCTGCGCGACCTGCTGCACGACGCTGCGCCTGGCGTGGCACGCGAGGGCGAAGTTGCCAGCGCGATGCCCGGCCTCGATCGCGTCGCGCAGGAGGTCGCCCTGCTCGCCGTGCGCTGCGACGTGCGCGAGGAGCTGGACCGCCTCGCCAGCCACGTCGTCGCCGCCCGCGCCCTGCTCGCAGAGGGCGCGGGCGTCGGCCGCCGCCTGGATTTCCTGGTGCAGGAGTTCGCCCGGGAGGCCAACACCCTGTGCGCCAAGTCCACGCACATCCCGCTGACCGCCGCCGGCCTCGACCTCAAGGCCGCGATCGAGCAGCTCCGCGAGCAGGTGCAGAACATTGAGTGATCCCGTCCCGCCTCAGCCCCCGGTCCCGCCCGCACCCGCCCTGCCGGAAGACCGGGTCGGCGCCGCCCCCTGTGGGCGGGCCGTCGGGATTTCTCGGCGCGGCGTGTGCCTGGTGATCTCCGCCCCCTCCGGCGCCGGCAAGAGCACCATCACCCGCCGCCTGCTCGCCGCTGAGCCCGCCCTGAGCCTGTCCGTCAGCGCCACCACCCGCGCGCCCCGTCCGGGCGAAGTCGAGGGCACCCACTACCTGTTCCGCAGCCCCGACGCCTTTGCCGCCATGGTGGCCGCCGGCGAGCTTCTGGAGTGGGCCGAG
>CAXSHI010000389.1:0-3035 GCA_964236755.1 uncultured Acetobacteraceae bacterium | reverse complement strand
ATCATCCATCGCCCACTTGCAGCACGGTCAGCAAAGCAAAGGGAATGTGGCGCCGTCGCTCCGCTTACGCAAACTGCTTGGCGAGAACAACAAGGCTGGCACGGCCGACCCTCCGTCGATGAGGTCCTCGGTCCAGGCATGCGCAATCTGCTCATGGCAGCCGTCTGGCAATTCAATAATCAGATAGTCTTTGCTCGCGCGCGCGGCGGTGTTGCACGGACCAGCGTATAGAGCGCAACAACCCCAACCCATCTGAGCTCATTTGATGCGGACGGAGATTGGGCGTCCCAGCTCCAACATGCGGTTCAGGGCCAGGACGGCAACGGCAACTTCGGCGGCATGACGCCTATCCTTGCGAAAGCGCAGGCTATCACCGATCACCTGCTTGTAACGTCCGACAGCAGCCTCGATAGTCAGAACGCAATCGCCAAAACGGTTCGCGTTCACCATCCGGGCCGGTCGGGACGACATAGCGGATCTCGACGTTGCCGTCGGTGACGACCACGCGGTCAACCAGCAGTTCGAGCAGCGCCCGCTTTTGGTCGAAATCGGCGCCTGCCAACCCTTCGCGTATACGCTGACAGAACGCCTCGGCATGGGCGGCCAGATCAGCCGTCTCACCCTGACGTTCGGCGTCTTGCACAAGCTCATGCTCTTGCCGGTCCAGCGCCTGCAATCGGTTATCAGCCTCGCGTCGACGCCGCTCGTACTCGGCTAGCGGGATGACGCTGGCAAGATAGGCGTCCGTGAGCCGCTCCAGCTGTTGACCAAGGGAAGCACGGCCACGGCGCAGATTGGCCTGACGCGCCTGCAACTCCTGCGGCAGCCAGTGTCCGCCGCGCGCCCGTTCCATGGCATGCGCGATCATCTCCGGTGCAGCCAGGACCTTGCAGAGATCACCCCAGACCAGCTCCTCCAGCGCCCGTGCTGGGATGTAGCGCGCCGGGCAACGCTCGCCGGACAGCAACAGTCGTGAGTGTGTCTTGGTCCGGCAGACGTAATAGTCGTAGCCGGTCGGCATGTGCAGGCCACGGCAGGCCAGGCGGCAGCGGCCGCAGCTGACCAAGCCGCGCAGGAGATACGGGTGAACCCGGTTGTTGCGTCGTGCCATCTGGCGATTATAGGCCAGCCGCTGCTGGGCGCGGTCGAACTGCTCTTGGTTGATGAGGGCGGCCACGGGAGCGACCGCGATCCACTCGGCCGCGTCCACAGCTCGGTTGGCCCCTGTGCCGCTGCGGCCAACCGGGAGCAGGGCCGAGTGGCGACGCTCGGCCGGGCGAGTGCGGACGCGGTTGGCGAAGATTTGGCCGAGGTAGGTCGGGTTGGTCAGCACGCCGTGCAAGGCCGAGCTGTTCCAGGTCCGGTGCCCCCGAGGCGAGACAATGCCGAGCTGGTCAAGGCGCCGCTGCAGGCCATAAATCGAGGCGCCCTCATCGGCAAACCAGGTGAACAGGTCACGCACCACCACGGCTTCGACTTCGTCCAGCCGCACTCCGGCCGGATCACGTGGCCGCTCAGGGTCAAGCCGATAGCCATAGGGCGGCCGCGTCCAGGGCAGCAAGGTGCCGGCGCGCAGCTTGCGCAGGCGGCCACGGCGCATACGCTCGCTGATCAGGGTTCGCTCATACTCAGCCACCGCCCCGCGGATCTGCAGCAGAAGCTGGTCGTGCGGGTCACGGCTCATCGGCCGGTCGAGAAACACCACGTCCGCTCCGTGCTTCTGCAGTTCCTCAACCAGAAGCGCCTGGTGCACGTAGTTACGCGCCAGCCGGTCTGGTTCGGTGATCAGGATGCGGTCCAGCCGGGCACTGGCGGCGGCGTCGCGCAGGCGATCCAGGCCAGGTCGTCTTAAGCTGGCACCGCTGTAGCCGTCGTCGCGGAAAATGTCGTCTGCCGTCACGTTCCAGCCCTGCTGTTCGGCATGGGCACGCAGCCGGTCGAGTTGCTGATCAGTCGTTTGCGTCTGGACTTGGCGCATGGTCGATACCCGAGCGTAGATGGCTACGTGCATGGTGGCTCTCCTTGAATGCGCCCGCCGGAGTGTCGCCAGTGGGAATGTCCAGAGCCGCGACCGGCATCGATAGGAGCCGCTGATAGGCGTGATCCCACCGGCGCTCCGCCGCCAGATGGCTGACCGGGCACCGTGTTACCGTCCACTGCTGTTGCTTCATGATCCGCTCCGAGAGGGCAAGACCCTTCCGAAACAGCAGCAACAGCCCGAGGCGACATGAGACGATCAGGTTTGGGCGGGCTGCGACGCCATGACAGCACCAGCCTGCCGTGCCGGGTTAGACAGAATTTAGCGTTTGCAAACAGACCATCTCCGCCAAAGAACGCCGGCCATAGTTGGTCGCGACCTGCCAGGCCAGCCGGCCTTGTTCCGTGATCGTCGCCAGATGCCGGTCGCGCTGCGTCGGCGAACCCTCCTCGCCGCTGGGAACAGCCGTTGAGCGTGGCGGGATCACCACCTTGATACCGTCGCCATGGGCGGCAATCGTTTGATAAGTGGGCGCGCCGTCATACGCGCCGTCCGCCGTCACTTGGCCGATCGGATCCTCAATCTGATCAAGCAGCGGCCCGACCTGGGACGGGTCATCGACGTCCTGGTCCGTCAGCGTCTGCGCCACGATCAGGCCGCTGGCTGCATCCACCGCCAGATACAGCTTGCGCCACGTCCGGCGCGACTTCGCGCCATGCTTCGCCTCCAGCCATTGGCCCGCTCCGTAGACCTGCAGGCCGGTGCTGTCGATCAACACGTGCAGTGGACCAGATGGCACCTGTGTTGGCTGGAACACCGGCAAGGTCACCGTCCGGCGGCTGACCGTGGTGTGGTCCGGCGCCGACAGCGTCAGGCCCATCAATGTCAGCACCGATGTCATCAGCCCCTCGGTCTGCCGCAACGCCAGCTTGAACGCCGTGCGCAGCATCAGGCTGGTCTGGATGGCCGCATCCGTGTAGCGGGCCTGTCCGTTTGGCCCCGTGGTCTGCCAGCATGCTAGCGCTGCGTCCTCGATCCACAACGTCAAGCTGCCCCG
>CAXSHI010000388.1:0-3085 GCA_964236755.1 uncultured Acetobacteraceae bacterium | reverse complement strand
AGCAGCATATCCGGATGCTCGATCGCCAGGCGGTGCGACCAGAACAAGCGACCAGTCCGGGCCAGTGCCCTTGCCGGGTTCCCGATGATGCCCGGGCACCAGATAGACCGGCGCCGGCTTACCCCGGCAGCCCCGGCATCGTAGCGCCGCCAGGACGGCCTTGAACGGCCGGTCGCCGTGCTGCTCGGACAGGAACCGCGCTGGCAGCAGCGTCACTCGCGGGGAGCAGGGGCAGCGCACCTCCAGCATGCAGTTCGGCCAATCGGACAGGGCGTGGTCGAGGCTGAAAGTGGGAGGGTGCAAGGCGTGCTCCGAGCTGAACGCGCCAGGGTGGATTTCTTGGGTGGGCGGAGCAAGCGCCGGTGATCTCTGCGCCGGGCGGCAAACCAACGAAAAGGAGCGACCCGAAGGCCGCCCCATACTCATGTTCTGCGCTGTGAAGCGGTTTGGCGTGAGCCATAAGCCCTGCCACCCCCGCCAAGCCCGGCCCTGCTACGCCGCGCCCAGCCAAACCATGCCATGCCTGCCCCGCCAAGCCGAGCCTGCCTTGCCCTGATCCGCTGCGTTCCCGTTGCCGAGAATGCAGCGCCGTTAGACAGTGATTGGCGGCCTTGAAGAAGTCAATCTATACCGGATT
Source organism: uncultured Acetobacteraceae bacterium (assembly GCA_964236755.1). Lineage (GTDB taxonomy): Bacteria > Pseudomonadota > Alphaproteobacteria > Acetobacterales > Acetobacteraceae > CAHJXG01. The sequence goes on along the minus strand of CAXSHI010000388.1, from coordinate 2,448 downwards.
GGTGGCGAGCCAATCAGCACCGCCTCAACGCCTGATACCGCCGTTGGCTGGTTGCGTGGTCGGCTGTGCCGGCGTGCCCGGGGCAGGTGGCACGTAGCCCAGCACGGGATCAAACGGTGTTCCTGGACGGGTATTGCTGCCCGATTGCCGCCCGGCGTTGATCGCCAGCGTCAGCTTCTCCGTTGCCGCCTGGAGATCGGAGCGGAACATACCCGGCATCTCGGCAACCTTGATGGAAACCACGTCGATCTTACCGCTCGTGGCATCTATCCGTGACGAAAGGCTGGATATCTGGCCGGACAACAGTGCGAAGCCGCCCAGCATGACGGCAGACAGCAGGCCAAACGCCACCTTGGCAACGTCGAAGGAGCCTTCCAGCTTGGCAAGGCGCTCGGTCATAGCTTGTATGTTAGGCTCCGGGGCCGGGGGTGCAAGCGGGGCGGTCAAGGGTGCAGTCATCTGACGCCTTCTTCCTTTAGCTGAACTCCGGTGCTCATGCGTGTCCCGCCACATCCTGGGTTGCGGCGAACAGGTCGAGGGCTTGCAGCAGCCCCGTCCGCACGTCCACCTCCGGTTCCGGCCGCTGCGCCAGGATCAGCACGCCTTTGCCAGCCAGCACCAGCTTGACGGCCTCGATCATCAGGACGGCCGGGATAGCGTCCGGCGTGGCGTCGTTCGCCAGTAGCCACACGCGGACGATGGGCGCCGCGTCCCGATCCGTTACTAGGGAGCGGTGGGGATAAGCGTCGAGCTGGTCTTGCATCCGGTCGGGCACGGTGGGGTCCAGGCTCGCGCCGTGGCCGTCGTAGATGGCGCCGGGGAAGCTGCTCATTCGGCACCTGCCGGTTTCCGCAGCCGCACGCCAGCCCCCTCGCCGTTCTCGGGAATGAAGCTGATCCCGGCGGCTTCAAGGGCACGGGCGATTGCAGCCTTTGTTGCTGGGTAGGTTTCGCCCGTCCCGATTTCAAACCTGCTGATGGTCATAATCCCAACCTGGGCGCGCTCGGCTAAGTCGCGCGTGGTCCAGCCAAGGGCGGCGCGGGCCATCTTGCATTGGGTGCCGTTCATCATGTGGTAGAAATATCATCACTTAGCCCTTGCCTGCAAGAATGGTGACGTTGTATTCATATGAATATCAAACAACCACATGAGGCGGCGACCGTGCCCTACCATAACAGCAACATGTGATTCGGCGTGCAACTTTGACCCCACCTCTGTCGCAGGCTTATGCGCTGATAAACAAAGGTAATTTTTGCTTTTAAGGGGGTCAATATCGGCGTCCAATGTTGACCCCGGTCAGGAGGCAAAATAGCGTCTTTGAACAATGACTTCCGCAAAAAGTGCTGGGGTCAAAGTTGCACGCCGAATCACATCCAAGGCCGCCAAACCTCAAGCACGTCGCCGTAGAGCCGCTCCAGGTCGTCCCGCAGCGACCACAGGACCAGCGCCGGGCAGGCAACCCGGCGGCCCTGCCGGCGGTCCGCTTCGTCGTGCTCCCGGTCAATGCCGAGGCCGGCGCGGTAGTCCTCGATCATGCCGTGGACGGTCTCCGGGTCGTGTATGGCGGCCCGGAAGTCTTCGTAAGCCTCCTCACCCATCGCCTCTGGGGTGCCGCCGTACCAGGTGCCAGGGTCTGCGAGGATCGCCCGCTCCGGCTTGTCCGGCTGGGCGAAGAAGAACCAATGCCACCAGGCTGCGGCGAACCGGGCGTCGCAGCGTTCCAGGGCCTCGGCGATGGGCACGCCGTCCAGGATGGCCAGGTGGGTGACCGCGGCAGGATGGTCCATGGCCGTGCGGAACGCGGTGTAGCTGCCGCGGTCGTGGCCGGCGAGCGCGAACCGGTCAAAGCCGAGGTGCCGCATGAGCGCCACGCAGTCCCGCGCCTTGGCGCGCTTGGACGACCCGGCATGGTCAGGTGTGTCGGCTGGCTTTGAGGAACGGCCGAAGCCGCGCAGGTCGGGGCAGACCACGGTGTGGTGCTCCGCGAGGAGCGGCGCGACACGGTGCCAGGTCGCGTGGGTGCGAGGATGTCCGTGCAGCAACAGAACCGGCGGACCCGACCCGCCGTGGCGGACGCGCAGCGTTGCCTCGGGCAGCTCGATCACGTCCAGCGCAAAGCCCTCGAACACGGCGCGCTCAGCCTTGGACCGCCGGACGTTCCATCCGCATCCGACGCTGCCCGAGCAACTTCTCTCCATCGGGCCGGAGTGCGCCCTTGGGGTCCACATGCCGGTAGAGGGTTTGCCGGCTGACGCCCAGCTCGGCGCACAGCTCGCCGACCTTGGTTTCATTCTGGCCCATGGCGGCCTGCGCCAGGCGGAGCTTGGCGGCGGTCATCTTGAACGGCCGGCCGCCGTTGCGGCCCCGGGCGCGGGCGGACGCCAGGCCCGCGCGGGTGCGCTCGACGATCAGCTCGCGCTCGAACTCGGCCAGCGCCGCGAAGATGCC
>CAXSHI010000387.1:0-3099 GCA_964236755.1 uncultured Acetobacteraceae bacterium | reverse complement strand
CTCAGCGCAGCCCGTCCTCGCCCTTCGCCTCGTGCGCCTGCAGGCCGCCGACGCGGGGCAGCGGCCGGCCGGAGTCGGTCAGGGCCACCGCCACCACGATCTCCCGGGCGCGCGGCGCGTCGGCGATGCGGACCTCCATGCCGTCGAAATGGCTGCGCACGAAGGCGGCGTCCTTGTGGCCGAGCGGGATGTCGAACGCGCCGCCTGGGCCGCAGCGTTTCTTGGAGGACGGGATCAGCGCCGCCCCACCGCCCAGCGCCGCCCGCACGGGCGCGCCGAGCCTGGGGTGCAGGATCGCGGCGGCGTGCTCCAGCTCGCCGTCCTCGCCCACCGCCGCCGCCTTGCCGTAGCTCTGCACCGCGCTTCCCTCGATGCCGAGCGCCGCCAGGGCGCGTTCGGTCAGCAGGCGGCCCAGCTCCTCGCCGACCGCGAAAAGCGGCGATAGGTCCTCGACATAGCGCCCGGCGAACGGGTTCTCGATCACCGCGAGCGCCGCGGCCCGGCGGGTCGGCGGCGCGACCGTGCGGCCGGCCTCCTCAAGCGTTTCCTCCAGCACGACAACAATCTTGCGGATGCGCACCGTCGGTTCAGGCATGGGCGACCTCCAGAGCTAGGACGGGCGCATCGCCGGCGATGCGGGTCGCGCCCTGGCAATGCAGGGCGGCGGCGGCGATCAGCCCGTCCCGCAGCAGGCGCCCGGCCACGCGCGCCCCGCCGTCCAGCGCGCGTCCGATCTCGCCCGGCGTCAACGCCCCCACCGCGGTCGTCACGCGCCGGTCGCCCAGGTCGGAGTCGGGCTGCAGCGCCGTGGCCGGCGTGCGCTGGATGGCCAGGTGGCCGGGCAGATCGACCGCGTTGGCGATGACGGTCGCGGCGGCGTCCGCGCCGGCCGCGGTGACGGCAAGCACCGTCACCGCGTCGGCGATGCCGAGCGAGAAGCTGCGCCCGTGCCAGCCGCTAGTGGCGAGGCCGCGGACCCGGCCAGCCGCGTGCAGCTCCGTCGTGCCGAACAGGCCGGGCCGGTCCGGCCGGTCCACCAGCCCGACGCGGAACCGCTCGCCCGGCGCGAGGTGGAGCGCGATGTCGCCGCCGTTGTTGACATAAGCCCGGCGCAGCGGCGCGGCGGCGAGCATCGCCGCCAGCATCTCGTCCGCGACGGCGCCGGCCACCGCGGCCATGGGCGTGATGAAACCCCGTACCGCATGCGGCTGCACCGCCGCCGCCATGCGCCGGGCCACCGGACCATGCAGCACGGGCGCGTGCGGACCGGCCGGCGCCCGCAGCCCATCCAGCTCGGCGCAAAGCTCGTCCAGCACCGTGGCGAACCGGCTGGCCGCCGCCTCCAACGCCGCCCGCCCGGCGCCGGGTTCGGCGGACAGGCCCAGGATCAGGTCGATGGGACCGTGCTGCAGGTGCAGCCGGCCGTCCGGCAGCGCCCGCGCCTGCGGGGCGACCCTCATCGCCTCGCCAGCGGCCAGGGGCCGCCCGGCGGCGCGGCCCGGCGCACGCCCGGCCGCAGGCTGGACCAGGGCCGCACGTGGTCCATGTGCCCGCCCAGCGCCGCGTAGTCCGACAGGGCCAAGGTGAACTCCACCGGCGCCACCAGCGCCGGCGTGGGGACGGAGCCGAACGCGCCCTCCGGCACCCGGCTCACGTCGACCATAAAGGTGATGCCGCCGCCGGGCCAGACGAACACCGGCGCGCCGCCGCAGGTCACGACCGTCAGCGCGTCCTTGACCGAGCGGGTCAGCCGCACCGGGTTCTCCGTCACACCGGAGCGCAACGAGCCGCCGGCCCCGCCCATGAACAGCACGGTCGCCAGCGCCGGCTCGCAGTTCTCCCCGATCAGCTCGACCGAGGCGCGCAGCGCCGGGGGCGTATCCTGAGCGACGGGGCACAGCGCCTCGTCCAGCACGAAATAGGCGTGGTGCTCCCCGGTGGTGGAGGTCATCAGCAGCGTCATGCCCGGCCGCGCCGCCTTCGGGTCGAAATCCCCGAGGATCGCCAGCGGGTCGGCGATGTCGGTGCCGCCCCAGCCGGTCCCCGGCTGCGCCACCTGGAAGTAGCGGCCCGGCGTGGAGCGCCGCCCCTTGATGCGGATGCCGGTCGGGGGCACGCCCAGCAGCTTGCCGGCCTGATGCTCCGACAGCACGCCGGTGATGTGGTCGTCCACCACGACGACCTCGTCCACCCGGCCCTCCCACTGCTTGGCGAACATGCCGATGGTGGCGGAGCCGCAGCCGACGCGCATTCTCTCCTCCCGTTGTCCGTTCACCACGGGCGGCTGGCCGGCCTGGATCGTGACCGTGGCGCCGCCATCGACCGACAGCTCCATCGCGCCCCCGTTGCACAGCGCCAGCATGGCGTCGCAGGTCGCGCGGCCTTCCTTCTTGGAGCCGCCGGTCAGGTGGTGCACGCCGCCCAGCGACAGCATCTGCGACCCGTACTCGCCGGTGGACACGTGCCCGACCGGCTCCCCTTCGGCCCGCACCAGGGCGCGTTCCGGCCCGATGTGGCGGTCGGTGTCGATCTTCACCTTGACGCCGCAGTAGCTGAAGATGCCCTCGGTCACGACCGTGACCATGTCCAGGCCGTCCACCGCGGAGGACACGATGAACGGCGCCGGCTTGTAGTCGGGGTAGGTGGTGCCGGCGCCGATGGCGGTCACGAACTCCTGCGGCTCGCCCACCACCGCGCCGTCCCACTCCGCCGCGCCGAACCGGACGACCCGGCCGCCGTCGGCGACCGTGCGGCTCAGGATGACGTGCGGGTCCACGCGCACCAGCGCGCCGTCTTGGTTGGCGTAGCGGTCGCAGGCGCCGGCCTGGCCCGGCCGGATGAGGCACATGACCGGGCAGGCGTCGCAGCGGATGCGGTCATCGCGGGGTGCCGTGTCTGCGGCCGGGGTGCCGGTCAAGATCAACTCCCAAGCTGTCTGCGGGGCAGCTGGTTTTGTTTGTATGCGAATGGATGGTCCGCCTTGCGCGCCGGCGCTGTCAAGCGTGGCCGGCTTGGGGCAGCGTCTCGGTTTGTGTGCCGGGCTTCGACCGAGGCTGCGGCGAAACGCAACCGCGGTTTGGATTGCGGGTGTCTGGGCCG
>CAXSHI010000386.1:0-3108 GCA_964236755.1 uncultured Acetobacteraceae bacterium | reverse complement strand
GGTGCAGCCAGGCATCGCAAATCACCCACCGGGGATTTTTCAACAGCCTCGGCCGGTAATCTGGTGGTCGCCACCAGAAGCTTTGGGGCCCCTAAATGCGCCAGAGAAGTCGTTCCGGAAATCAAGGTAAGGTTGCCCCCCGGACCTTGCCTTTCCTGTTCAAGAAGCCTGGAATGCCCCGCCGTCCGTCTCATGAATTATGGGTTGGTGTCGATGATCTCGCGCCTGTTCCATCCGAGCATGGGTTCTTGGCCGATTTTGATACTGCTGGCGAATTCCCGTCAGGCGGCCTGGGCCATGAGCGTGCGGAACTTCGAGCGCCTCGTTTTCGCCAGCTCGGCGCCGCCGAGCCATTCGGTCATCCTGACCAGGTTCATCGCTGCTGCGGTCGCGACGTGCTGCAGGTGGGTCTTGGCGTGACGGCATCGAACACCGGCACCAACGGGCGGTCCTCCGGGTGCAACCAGCCCGAAGCGCACGAACTGCACACGCCGGACGCGCGCTTGACATCCGAAAGCAACGGCACATCACAGGCACGGGTGACCCATTCCTGGCCGGCCGGCATGGCGGGAAGGCGCACCAGCACGCGGCGTAGGACGTGGCAGCAGGTGTAGGGAGCAGGAGCCACGGCCGCGATCTGCTCCAGCGTCATGCCGGCGGCGACCAGAGCAGCGCGAGCGGCAACGACAGCCTTTGCACGAGCGCGGACAGCGGCGCGGGCGATGTTGATTGCCCGGAACGCGGCGGCCTGGTTGGCGCGGCGATGCTCGGACTTCGTATGGTTCGCCCAGGCCAGCTTGGCGCAGGCTTGAGCGTAGGCCGGGCAGTAACCATCGCGGGCATCGAGGGCGGTGCGCAGGTTGCCGATCAGGCGATCCATCGGAGAGGGGCCGAACGCCATGCCGGCGGGGCGAAAGGTTGGGATGGCGCGGAGGGTGTTGCCGTTGTGCATTGCGTCCTCATCCGATGATGTGCTACATCATTGGTGTAGCCCTACATCAGCGGGGTATCAACATCAATGATGTAGGAATACACCAAAAATGAGCATCACATCCCAGCAGTGCCGCGGTGCAAGGGCGATGCTGGGTCTGTCACAAGCCGATCTTGAAGCCGCCTCCCGCGTGGCGAAGAAGTCCATTGCCGACTTTGAGCGTGAAGCGACGAAACCCCAGCCGCGGACCCTCGATGCCTTGCAGGCCGCCTTTGAAGCCGCTGGCGTCGAGTTCATCGCAGAGAACGGCGGCGGTGCCGGGGTGCGGCTACGGACCAAGCGCAATGAAGCGTAGTGCGCCCCAGGCGCCTCTCCCAAGCCGGCCAGAGCATGATCTTACGGCACCCCCGATCCCACGCGAGGCGCTATTGCCGCTGCCGGAGGTAGTCCGCCTGACGAGCCTGGGCCAATCCTCCATCTACGCCCGCATGACCGCCGGCACCTTCCCTCTGCCCCGGCAGCTCGGCCCACGTCGAGTAGCCTGGCCGGCTGCTGATGTGCTGGATTGGATCGCAGCGTGCCAACGCGGTGTCCGGCAGGAACCGATTGAGCGACCGTCATCCTTTGTGACGCCGGCTGGCGCCGTGTCGCAGTTGCCCTACGGTCAGCGGAGCGTGATGGACGAGGCGGAGTTCCAGGCCAGCCTGATTGCGTTCCTGCGCGAAAGCCTGGCTATTGAGGGCATCATCCGTCGCCCGACGCCCAAAGAGCGGGATGCGACGCTGGCGCTCCTGCGAGGCGACCTGACGTTTGACGCCGTGCTAATGCTCCAGGCCGTGTATGCGCCTGGCAAGCCGCTGCGGGACAAGCCGGGTATGAACGTGCGGGTTGGCGGCCACGTCGCTGCTTCCGGCGGCCCCGCGGTTCGCAATGACCTGGACCGAGTGCTGACGATTACTGATCCCTATACCGGCCACGTCGCGTTCGAGCTGCTGCACCCGTTCATGGACGGCAACGGCCGGACTGGCAGGGCGGTTTGGGCCTGGCTCATGTTGCGCACGGGGCAAGACCCGTTCGCATTACCGTTCCTACATCGGTTCTACTACCAGACGCTGAGTGCTGCCCGATGACTGACCTGGAACAGGTGCCCTTGCATCGCCTGACCTCTAATCGGGCGGGCCGAGCATGAGCAGTTTCCCCGGCGCCATGTTCAACGCTGAGGGCGTCAGCCTCGACGCAACGATCCCGGACCTGACTGAAGAAAAGCTGGGCGAGTACCCGCACCGTTCCATGGTGGCGCGGGACGGCGCGGCGCCCGTCGCCCGGGTATGGCTGCTGTCAGATGATGCCGAGTTCGCCGCGGTCCATCCGGTTATCCTGGCCGAGGCCGTCAAGCTGGTGCTGAGCGGCAAGGCCATCGTGATCCTGGCCCGCCGGCTTGAGCCGGCCGTGGACGTGCGCGATGGGCTACTGGATGCCTTGGACCTGCTAGGCCCGCCCCAGGATGTGGCGGGGCATGGATGAGCGACGATGATGTCGTGAAAGCCGAGCGAATGACGCCCGATCAGTTAAGGGCTGCCCGGGCGTTGGTGGGCTGGAGCCAAACGCAGCTAGGTCTCCGCAGCAACACGTCCCAATACGTGGTGAAGAAGTTCGAGCTGACGGGCCAGGTTGCGAGCGTTCATGGACGCTCTGACTTGACCGACCCTCTGGCCACCATCCGCGCCACCCTGGAAGCGGCTGGTGTCGAGTTCGCGAACGGGGAGGTGTCAGGGGCTACGGCTGCGGAAACCGTCCCAATAACGCCCGGTCAGGTCAAGGTCGCCCGAAAACTGTTGGGATGGAGCCGAACGCAGCTCGGCGTCCGCAGCGGCACGTCTATTCATGTTGTGCAGGCGTATGAGCGAACGGGGCAGGTTGCGAAGCTGTATGGCCGGCGGTTGGAGCAGGTGGACACAGTTGCCGCCATCCGCGCCACCTTGGAGACGGCAGGTGTTGAGTTTACCAATCGGCGGGTGCCTGGGGTGCGTGGGCGCACGCCGAGCGTGAGACTGCGGGAGCAGGGCGAGTGACCCCGGATCAGATTGAAGGCTGCCCGAACACTACTGGGGTGGAGCCAACTGCTGACCATCCCCCGTTATGGTGGACACGGGTTACGGCCTACGCGGCCGCGGCGA
>CAXSHI010000385.1:0-3110 GCA_964236755.1 uncultured Acetobacteraceae bacterium | reverse complement strand
GGTGCTGCGCCGCATCCTGGGTCCGATGGGCATGACGGACGCGATGGACTTCCTGTTGGACAAGCTGAAGTATAGCAAAACCAACCAGGACTTCTTTGACGCAATGAATACCTGAGGATCGCGGCGGCTACCTGCTGGGTAGCCGCCGCAGGCGTGTCGTGCGGTAGATGTCTGCGAGCGGCGCTCGAAAGCCAATGCTTTCCAGGATCAGGTCGCCGTCCAGGATGGTTTCCGGCTCTTGAGCCAAGAGCCATCCGCGCACCGGCACAGCAGGTCAGCGCCAATCGTGGTGCTGCGAAGGACTAGGATTTCCCGAACGCTCGGGATCGTGCTATAGGTCCAAACGTTCGACCAAGTCTCCGCTTCGTTGCTGGGCGAGAGGATCTCGATGATCAGCACCGGATCGAAGACAGCAGCTTCTTCCACCTGGGGTTCACTGCATCTCACGGCGAGATCAGGAACACGCATGTTGGAGTGGCCCCGCACATGCGGGACCACGCCCGATGTCGTCAGGACCGAGCAGGGGCTGTCTTTTGCGACGAGGTGGTTTCGGATCAAGCCGCCTAGTTCGCCCTGCAAGGCTGCGTGAGAAACCTTAGCCGGCGCCATGGCCTGTGGCTCGCCATCGACGAGTTGCCAGATCAGTTCGTCGCCCGAGTCCCAATCCAGGAACTCATCGACGGTCATCCGGGCAGGAATTTTGGCGACTGCGACCATGGCTTCGCACTATAGCACGGCCGCCCCACTGATCCCCGGTTGCGCCGGCCCGCATTGCACAGTTAAAGATATCCTTATATACCGCCGCGCAAATCAGGAGCCGCAACCCATGCCCGACGTGAACATCCCCCATGACTACAAGGTCCGCGACATCACGCTTGCCGAGTGGGGCCGCAAGGAGATCCTGATGGCCGAGGACGAGATGCCCGGCCTCATGGCGCTGCGCTCCGAATACGGCGCGTCGAAGCCGCTCAAGGGCGCCCGCATCGTCGGCAGCCTGCATATGACCATCCAGACCGCGGTGCTGATCGAGACGCTGACGGCGCTGGGCGCCACGGTGCGCTGGTCGTCCTGCAACATCTTCTCGACCCAGGATCACGCCGCCGCCGCGGTGGCGGTCGCGGGCACCCCGGTGTTCGCCTGGAAAGGCATGAATGAGCAGGAGTTCTGGGACTGCATCGAGGCGACGGTGCGCGGCCCCGACGGCTGGGTGCCCAACATGATCCTGGACGATGGCGGCGACCTGACCAAATTGATCCATGAGAAGCACCCGGACCTGCTGCCGGGCATCAAGGGCCTGAGCGAGGAAACCACCACCGGCGTGCACCGGCTGTGGGAGATGGCGAAGGCAGGCACGCTCAAGGTACCCGCGATCAACGTGAACGACAGCGTCACCAAGTCGAAGTTCGACAACTTGTACGGCTGCAAGGAAAGCCTGGTCGATGCGATCCGCCGGGGCACCGACGTGATGATGGCCGGCAAGGTCGCGGTGGTCGCCGGCTACGGCGACGTGGGCAAGGGGTCGGCGGCGAGCCTGAAGAACGGCGGCTGCCGGGTGCTGGTGACGGAGGTGGACCCGATCTGCGCGCTGCAGGCGGCGATGGAGGGCTACGAGGTCGTGACGATGGAAGATGCGGCGCCGCGCGGCGACATCTTCGTGACGGCCACCGGCAACATCGACGTGCTCACCGTGGACCACATGCGCGCCATGAAGAACCGCGCTATCGTCTGCAACATCGGCCACTTCGACAGCGAGATTCAGATCGAGGGCCTGCGCAACTTCCGCTGGGAGAACGTGAAGCCGCAGGTGGACGAGGTCGTGTTCCCCGACGGCAAGCGGCTGATCGTCTTGAGCGAGGGGCGCCTGGTGAACCTCGGCAACGCCACGGGGCACCCAAGCTTCGTGATGTCCGCCTCCTTCACCAACCAGGTGCTGGCGCAGATCGAGCTGTGGACGGCGCCGGCGGGCAAGTACCAGAACCAGGTGTACACCTTGCCGAAGCAGCTCGACGAGAAGGTCGCGGCGCTTCATCTCGCAAAGGTCGGCGCGGCGCTGACCAAGCTGACGCCGAGGCAGGCGGAGTACATCGGCGCCGGCGTGTCCGGCCCGTTCAAGCACGAGTTGTATCGCTACTGAGTCTGCCGAAGCCGTCCTGGCCGACAGCCAGGGCGGCATCTCCCAGGTTCGTGATTGAACTTCAGGAAATGTCACAAAGCTGTCGTGGATTAGGTCTGCCGGTTGGCTAGGGTCCCGTAAAATCCAACGGGGCAAAGCTGATGTCGGACACCACCATGAATTCCGCTGGGGTCGCTGCGGGCGCTGCCCGGCCCAGCGGCCCCAATCTTGACGCCAAGCCGCACGGCTCGGTCGCCATCGTCGTCATCGGGCTGCTGATCGTCGGCATCGGCTTCGTGGTGCAGGGGCTGGTGCATGACATCTCGGCGGCAGGCGGGCCGCCGCTGGCCACCAGTGCCTTCGTGCTGCTGGGCCTGGCTTTGCTGATCGCGCTGGGGTTCGAGTTCGTCAACGGCTTCCATGACACGGCGAACGCGGTCGCCACGGTCATCTACACCCATAGCCTGCCGGCGCAGTATGCGGTGGTCTGGTCGGGGTTCTTCAACTTCCTCGGCGTGCTCACCTCGTCGGGCGCCGTCGCCTTCACCGTGGTGAGCCTGCTGCCGGTCGAGCTGATCCTGCAGGTCGGCAGCGGCGCCGGGTATGCGATGATCTTCGCGCTGCTGATCGCGGCTATCCTCTGGAACCTGGGGACGTGGTCGCTCGGGCTGCCGGCCAGCTCGTCCCATACGCTGATCGGCTCGATCATCGGGGTGGGCCTGGCCAACCAGTTCCTCAACGCCGGCTCGGGCGTGTCGGGCGTGGACTGGTCCCAGGTGTGGGGCGTGTTCAAGGCGCTGCTCGTCAGCCCCATCGTGGGCTTCACCTGTGCCGCCCTGCTGCTGCTGCTGATGAAGGCGGTGGTGAAGTCGAGGCACCTGTACGAGGCGCCCGACGGCACCAGCAAGCCCCCGGCCTGGATACGCGGCCTGCTGATCCTGACCTGCACCGGCGTGTCGTTCGCGCACGGCTCGAACGACGGGCAGAAGGGCATGGG
>CAXSHI010000384.1:0-3121 GCA_964236755.1 uncultured Acetobacteraceae bacterium | reverse complement strand
CACCATGCGAAAGGTGGACGGGTGGCAAACCCTCGGCGAGAAGCTGGCCGACCCCGTCCCGGTTGACCTCGCCGCCTAACCAGCGCAACGATCACACCGCCGGAGACGAGCCAGCCAGGCCATTTCCACCATATTCGCGACGCTACCCTGTCCCCGGCGATGGACGCCGTGGAGGACCCGCCGGCCGACTGCCCGAACAGTGTGACGTTGTCCGGATCGCCCCCGAAGGCCGCGATGTTGGCCTGCACCCAGCGCAGCGCCGCCACCTGGTCCTGCAAGCCCCAGTTCGCGATGGTTCCGGTGTCGCCGTCCGCCAGTGCCGGATGGGCCAGCCAGCCGAGTGCCCCTAGGCGGTAGTTGACCGTGACCACCACGACATCGCCGGCCCGCGCCAGCTGGGTGCCGACCGTGCCCGCGGCGTCACCGCGCCCAGCACGCCAGGCGCCGCCATGTAGCCACACCATCACGGGCCGCCTGCCACGCGGCGTGGGCGTCCAAACGTTCAGGAACAGGCAATCCTCACCTTGGAGCGTGATCGGCTTGTAGAGCCAGGCCGCGCCGCCGCTGAACGTCTGGATGGCAGCCGCGCCGGCTCGACTGCAGTCGCGCGGCTCGGTCCAGCGTGGGGCAGGGCGGGGGGAGGCGTAACGCAGCGACCCGACTGGCGGAGCGGCATAGGGCAGGCCGAGAAAAGCCGTGACCCCCTCAGCGGTAACCCCGCGCACCGGCCCGCATGGCGCGTCTAGCTCACCAGTCCGTGCAGCGGCGGCCACCAGCACGCCCGAGACTGCCGCGCCGGCAATAAATGGCCGGCGCCCCATCGGTTTGTTCAACATGCAGCTCCTCACGCTTCAAAGCGCCTCACCTTCGGAGAAGGCGGCAGCCCGGACAAGCTTGGTCATGGTTGCTGCCGGCCCCCAGCAGCGTCGCTCGGTCGCCATACGCCACTACCGGCGTGAAGGGCCGTTGTCGCTTGCTCTTTCTAGAAAACTGGACAGGGTGACGGAAGTCCATCAGACGGTATGGCATCATCTCGAAGTGCGAAGGACGTTGACATTGGAGCGGCAAATTGCCATGTCGGTCCAGTATCAAGGTAAGCGAGCTATCCGGCTCCGCAGTCCGCAGCCCACCCAGGAGGAGCCACCGTCCGGGGTATCGCCAGTCACTTGGGTGAGGATCAAGCGGATTGCCGATGCACTCCCAGCCGCTTTCGGGCGGCTTTCCTTTTGCTCAGCCTCGCGCCAGTCAAGCCGGCCATGTCCCGTCTAGCCGCAAGCTCTCCATCGTCAAAGTACTGCGTGCAATCAGGTCGGGTGGCGTCGCGGCATAAATACCGCAGACGTCCTGCCAACCCATCAGTCGCGCCCGTCTCACAACGAGCCACGACGCGACGTGGTGCCTGGACAGCCCGGTAGTTGGACCCGATAAGCGGAGGCGACGGGAACACTCCGGACACGCACTGCCGGAGAGCACGCCTATGGAGCTCGATCACCTCGGCCGGGAAACGGAAGCCGCGGTAGGAATTGGGACACGTCGTCATACCGGGCACGGTGCCACGGCCTCACCGGACCTGCCAACCTGACAACGCCTTCGGCGTTGCTGCGGGGCAGTATAAGCATGTGATCAGGGAGCCATCCAAGCTGTCAAAAGGCGGCTCGCCCTGATTAGGAGACACTCCCTACAAGCTCCCGTTGCTCGGCCTAGCGCCAACCCGTCGCCAACATGCCCGAGATCCTGGCTGTTGCTTCCTCAACCGAGTTGACTGCCACCGTCCAACCTTTGCAGCGCCGCCCCATCCGGTCCCCAACCTGGGACAACCAAAGCTGCCCCATGGAACGCTGGAGGGTCCATGACGTCATGTTGAATCCCAAGCCAATATAGGCGACCTCGTCGGCAAGGTCGCTGCCGGCCGCCTCGACGGCAACCTCAAGCCTGTTCGCGCGGACCCACAGCGCCAGATAGTTGAGCTCAGTGGCAGTGAAATAGGTTGCAGTGGCGGCAATGGTGGTGAGCACAACGAGCCTGCTACCGGGTTGAAACCGGCAAAAGCGCATAACGCCCCCGAAAAATCACGCCATGTTCGGTCAGGGTGCGTTAGCCACCGTAGGATAGCCGGCGGCCATCCCGCACCTCGCCAGGCCACATCCGCTTCCGCACGAGCGCTGACCTAGTGAACAACGCGGACGGCCATCAGGAAGACTGGAAACGACAGCGCCGCTACCTACCATGGCTCTCGGTTTCACGTGCTTTGTGCCAATACTCGTTGGCTCGGTTTTCCGAGCAACCCTCCTGCTGCCAAAGGAAGTAAGCGCGCTCGCGGACGCGCTGCTCGGTCCTTTCGCACATGTCGTGCTTGAGCTCTACAACGTCGCCATATGGCAGAAGTGGCCCACCCCGGGAAACGTGCGGCCTTGCGTGCAGGGCGTCAGTCTCGGGCAAGATTTGCATACCGGCGGCAAGCTCCAACGCTTCCTGCTCGGGATTTACAAGCCTTGGAGTGCCGTCCTGGTTTTCCACGGGGATCGGAAAGACATGCACGACCGTGTTCCTTGCGTTCAACACGTCGACCAAACATTCTTTCATTTTGCAGCCCTCAAAGTAGCTCTTTGCGGGCGGGTGATACACGGTGCAAATCTAAGTTACGAAACTAGAACTGTTGCAAATTGTGAAAGTGTGTTGGCGCCCTGCCTGGGGATCGGACCCTGACTTGCTGGACCACACTAACTTCGCCTGACGCACACGTATATCGCACTAGGACGAGGTTCGGGTAGGGGAGCTAGCGTTGGTATTGCAAGGCTGGCCGACCATGTGCCTGACCGGCTTCACCGCTTGGCTGCAGCGAGGTGTCCTGTCCGTCAGCGATAGTAGCCCCGCCGGCCACAGAAGCCTGGTTCACGCCTGTAGAAGCGCGGGCCGCCATAGAAACTGCGCCTCGGACCGTAGAAGCGCGGACGGCCATAGAACCGGGACCGACCATAATAGCCTGGGTAGCCGTAGTACTGGACCGTCTGCACCAGGCTGCCAGGCTGGTGGACGATGCTGGGCAGAGCCGAAACCGCAGCCTCGGCCCGGAACCTGTCAACGACTTTGAGACATGTTTTCGGTCAGTTTAGGCTTGCGG
>CAXSHI010000383.1:0-3133 GCA_964236755.1 uncultured Acetobacteraceae bacterium | reverse complement strand
GTTCCGGATTTGTCCGCTTATGCGTACCAGAAGGCCAGTTCGTTAGTTCTGGCCATTTCAGCAACCTCGGCCTGCAACTGCGCCTTCTGTGCCCGTGCCTCGGTGATTGCCCCTCTGTCCCACCACAGTATCAGCGCGCTCGTCAGCCAGCCCAGCAGCACCAGCCCGGCAACCCCGGCCATCACCCACCCGAGCAGTCGCCAACTCGCCCATAGCACCACCTGCCGCAGCGCCGCCTCTGCCTGCCCGGCCTCCGCCGTCACCCCGGCCAACTTGCCCAGCAACGGCGTCGTCGCGGCCTGCACGGCCGCCACGCCCTGCGTCGCTGCCCCGGCCAGGCTGTCCTTCACCGCCAACCGCACTGCGCTCTGCGTGCCGATCTGCAGGTCGCGCACCCCGTACGCCAGCGCCTCGCGCTCCCGCCCCAACGCCGCCCGTTCCGCCGCCAAGCCGTCCAGCGCGGCTTGCACCGCAGCCTGCTGCCGCTCGGCAATCTCCATCAGCCCATACAGCCGGTCCTCGGTCTCGCTCATCTCCGCCTCTGCCCTCACATGCCCATCGACGGGCCACGGCTCGGCCGCGGCGCCGGCCGGGCACGCAGCTCGCGTTGCCGAACTGCCTCCAGCTCCGCCGCCGCCCGGAGTCGCTCCCGCATGCCGTCCTCAGCCGCCGCCATGATCCCAGCCACCACCCGCTCCGGCTCCCGGTCGGCCACGATCCGCGCCAGGTTCGGCCGCTCCGCCATCCCGAACGCCTCCCCCTGCTCGCGCAGCACCCGCGCCGCCCCGGGCTGATCGCGTATGCCGCGGCCGAACTGCGCCAGCTGCTCGCGCGTGTCCCCCAGCGCCGGGTCAGCCGCCAGCCTTGGCAGCGCCGCGTTGTAGGCGGTCAGCACCTGGTCCCACTGGCCCACCAGCTCGCGCGCTGCCGTCTCGTCCCGTGCCTGGGCCTGCTGCTGCCGCCGGTGCGCCTCGAAGCGGTCCCGGAACCCGGCCCGGCCTGCCGCAACCGCCTCCCCCAGCCCGGGAACTGGCGCCGGCGCGGCCTGCTCCGGCTCCTGCGTCAGTGGGGCGCGCACCAAGATCTCGCTGGCCGGCCGCAGCGGGTTCAGCCCGCGCCGCTCGGCGTAGCGCCGCACCAGATCCTCGCCGTCCCGGTCGTAGTCGAGCGTGGTGTCCTTCGCCCGCTCCCGGCCGAGCGTGCGCGCCAGCCCTGCCAGCTCGGCGAAGTCGTCGCGCCCGTAGTGCAGCGCCACCCCGTCCCGGTGCCGGGTCAAGCTCACATAGGCCGCATGTCGGTCCATGTGCGGCGTCGCCAGCACATGCGTCCGGTCCACCGTGACGCCCTGCGCCTTGTGCACCGTCGCCGCATAGCCGTGGTCCAGGTGCCCGTAATCCCGGGCGTAGAACGTCACCACCTGGCCAGCCTTCCCCGCCGGCCCGCCAGCCCCGCCGGACCCGTCCAGCCGCACCGTCAGCCGCTCGCCGCCGCTCGCCACCTCCAGCACCGTGCCCAGCGTGCCGTTCTTCACCGCAACACCGTCGCGCCCGCGACCATCGCCGCCAAGCCCGCGCTCGTTCCGCTGGAACATGATCCGGTCGCCCGCCGCAAAGGCACGCTCGCCGCGCTCCGTCTGCACCACCTGGTCCGCCCCGTGCAGCGCACCCGCCTCGCGCATCCGCCCGCGCGCCAGCTCGTTCAACGCCCGCACGTCATCGCGCGTGTAGGCCAGGATCACCTGGCTCGCGTGTGGGCTGTGCCGGCGCACCTCGTCCCAACCCTCCACCAGCGCCGCCCTGGCCGCCTCGCGCGTGTCGGCCGCCACCACCATCCCGGCCGCCCGATATCGCTCCAGCGCCTCCGCCGTGCGCGCTATCGCCAGCGCCCGCGTCGCCTCCTGCTGCCAGTTCTCCCGCTGCCGGCGCACGGTCGTGATCTCCGCCGCGCCATGCCGCTCCGCCAAGGCCCGGAACGCCGCACCCGCCTCGATCGCCTGCAACTGCTCCGGGTCGCCCACCAGCACCACCTTGGCCCCGGCCGCCTGTGCCGCCGACAGCACCCGCTCCATCTGCCGCGAGCCCACCATCCCCGCCTCGTCCACCACCAGCACATCCCGGCTGCCGAGCTGGTCGCGGCCATCCTTCCAGGCATACTCGAGGCTGGCGATCGTGCGCGACGCGATGCCGCTGCCGCCCTCCAGGCCCTCCGCCGCAATGCCGGACAGCGCCGCCCCGCGCACCGTGTAGCCCTCCGCCTCCCACGCCCGCCGCGCCACCCCTAGCATCGCGCTCTTGCCCGTGCCGGCAAATCCCACCACCAGCGCCAGGTCCGGTCCCGACGTGACATGCCGGAACGCCGCACGCTGCTCCTCGCCCAGCTCCAACCCGCCGCGCTCGGTTGCCACCATCGCATGCGACCCGGCCGCCTTGCTCACCGCATGCCCGTCTCGCTCGGCCAACGTCGCCGCGGCGCGCTCCATGCGCCGCTCGGTCTCCAGCATCTCCCGCGTGGTGAACCGCGCCCGGCCGCGTCCGTCCTCCCCCAGCCGCACCAACTCCGGCGCCGCCTCCACCTTCGCCAGCACGGACGCGAACTGCTCGGCCCCATCCGTGTGCCGGTCCACGAACCGCGCCACGTCCCGCCGCGTGAACGTCGAGTGCTGCTGCGTCAGCGCATTCAGCGCGATCGAAGGATCAGCGAACAGCGCCTCCCCGTTCCGTCGGGCAATGGCCCTATGCTCCGCCACCCGCTCCGCATCCTCGCCGCGCTCCTCGCGCCGTGCCCCGGCTGGACCGATCTTGTGCTGCGGCTCCAGCTTGATGCCCTGGTCGCGCAAGCTGCGATGGTCGATGCGGACGTCGTGACCTAACTCCGCCAAGCGTGCATTCGCCAGCTCCGCCCAACCCTCGCGCCAATCCCGCAGCAAGCCCACGTCGTTCCAGGCACGCTGCTTCTTGCCGAACCCGTTGCCGTCGATCTCCCGCATCGACAGCATGACGTGCGCGTGCGGCTTCACCTCGCCATCCGGCTCCCTCGACCAATGCACGTTCAGGTCCGCCACCATCTCACGCGAGACGAACTGCCGGCGCACGAACTCCTGCGCCAACGCGATGCCCTCGGCCTGCGACAGCTC